>CAIOZW010000312.1 GCA_903862855.1 uncultured Acidobacteriota bacterium | reverse complement strand
GTTGCGCTTACGGGCCAGGGCTGATTTGAGCCGCTGCTTCTCACCCGGTGGAACATAGAAGGCGTGGCGCTTCACTTCACGAATGATGTCTTCCTGCTGAACCTTCCGCTTGAAGCGGCGCAACGCGCTCTCGAGAGATTCGTTATCTCCAAGGCGTATCTCTGCCAAGATATTTCACCTGCCTTTCGTATGCGGCAATCTTTTTCTGCCATTAGCAGTCAGACAGAATACTCCGCAAGTCGGTATAGTGCAAGCTGATCGACTCCGCGGTTGCTCTCCGCTTTTAACTTTTTCCAAACGAGGGTAAAGTATCAGTCTGTTTTTCATCGACAAGTGGTAAGAAAGGTATCAGGAGAAGCATGCGCGTATTGCTGATCGGATCTGGAGGGCGTGAGCACGCTCTGCTCTGGGCATTGCGACGAAGTCCGGAAGTTCAAGAGGTTCTGGCGGGGACGACCAATGCCGGCATCAGACGGAACTCGACGGCCGCCGACCTGCCAGGCGGCGATCCGCGGGAGCTGGCCGATTATGCTCTCCGCGAGAAGATCGACCTGGTCGTCGTCGGGCCGGAGCAACCCCTTGTCGACGGTCTGGTCGATCAGCTTGCCGCGCGTGGTGTTCCGGCATTCGGGCCTGTGCAAGCCGCGGCAAGGCTCGAGGGAAGCAAGGTCTTCGCCAAGGATTTCATGGCCCGCCATTCCATTCCGACCGCTCATTCGCGAACAGTACTTTCCGCAGAGGAGGCACGTGTGGCCGTTCGCTCCGGTGAGTTCGGCTTTCCGGTCGTCATCAAGGCCGAGGGGCTGGCAGCCGGCAAGGGGGTCATCATTGCGGTCAATGAGACGGAGGCTCTCGAGGCGATCAATTACCTCATGGTCGATCGACGTCTTGGTGCGGCCGGAGACCGGTTGCTGATCGAGGAGTGTCTGGTTGGCCGCGAAATCTCCTACCTTGTCTTCAGTGATGGTGAGACCTATGCGCCGATGCCGGTCGCACAGGATCACAAGAGGGCCTTTGATGGCGACCTTGGTCCGAATACGGGCGGCATGGGCGCGTACTCGACCAATGGGCTCCTCGATCCGTCTCTGGAGTCGATCATTTGCCGGACGATTGTCGAACCCACCCTCGCCGCAACCCGTGCCGAGGGCTTC
The DNA here is from genome assembly GCA_903862855.1 of uncultured Acidobacteriota bacterium. Taxonomy (GTDB): domain Bacteria; phylum Acidobacteriota; class Blastocatellia; order RBC074; family RBC074; genus CAIOZW01. The sequence goes on along the minus strand of CAIOZW010000312.1, from coordinate 726 downwards.
CCGTTTCGTGGTGTCCTCTACACCGGTCTGATGCTTACTGCTCAGGGACCGAAGGTTCTCGAATACAATGTCCGCTTCGGAGATCCCGAGACCCAGGCGATCCTCCGCCGTCTCGACAGCAGCTTTGCCGAATTGGCACTTGCCGTCGCGACGGGAACTCTACCATCGGTCACCCCACGCTGGAGCGAAGACTCGACCACCTGCATCGTCCTCGCTTCAGGCGGTTATCCTGGGGACTACCATACCGGTTGTCCCATCTCCGGCCTCGCGGCGGCCGAACAGGTCGATGGCGTGACACTCTTTCACGCCGGTACCTCCCTCTCACCATCCGGTGAGGTTCTGACCGCCGGCGGTCGTGTCCTTGGTGTCACCGCCCGCGCCAGCTCCCTTCACGAGGCAACCAGTCTTGCCTACCAGGCTGTCGATCGGATCTCCTTCGATCGCATGCAGTTCCGCCGTGATATCGGAAGATCCTGAGTCCGGATACCCTCCACCTCTCTATCGACTTCATGTTCAGACGGTGTCCAGATAGTGTCGAGGTATTTGATCGACATTATCTGGTATTTTGTGAAAAAGTACATTTACTCCACATTGTCACCTGAAAAAGATTGACGCGGATGTGGTGACTGCGTTAAAACTCAGTTACCAAATTGTGACGAAATTGACACAAGTCTGCACCGAAAGAGAGGCCAACAAGGCCCGAAGAGGTGCTGACAGGGTTGCAGT
>CAIOZW010000311.1 GCA_903862855.1 uncultured Acidobacteriota bacterium | reverse complement strand
TTGTTCGCGGCCTCTTTCAGATAGTTGGTCGGCCGCAGCGATTCATACATCGTATTGACCAGTCGCCGGTAATGCTGAACATTCTCGACCCGGTAACCATTCTCGATCGGCACGACCGGACCCCAGACTCCCGACTGGGTATGGCAGCTCATGCAGTGAGTCCCCATCAGGTTGCCGGTTTCACGGATGCGCCGCTCGACACTGGCCCCACGCGGGCGATTACTGAGCCACGAATCGACCTGGCCGATGTGGTCATACATTGCCTGGCGGACCGCCAGCCGCGGATCGGCATAGGGGGCCGGTGGCAGCACCCGCAGCTCGATCTCGTATCCCGGCGCATTCGCCTCAGCCCGCAGAAAGTAGACGCCACCCGGCTTGATCAGCCGGACGATCGCTGCCCGGTGGCCTTCGTTCTGCTGATGAACCCGTTCGTTCTCGTTCCGTCCCTCGGTATACTCGACGATCGGCAGCAGCGGTCGCGGCCAGGCAGTGGAGACCTGCTCCGGCTTTCCATCCAGGGCATAGACCCGCACCTGCGCGGCCAGCGTATGGTCGGGTATCGTCAGATCGACCGTCAGCAGCCGTGGCTCACGGCCATCGTAGATCAGCTGGAACCAGTCATCCCCCGACCGGCCGACGGCGCCATTGTCGAAATACTCGATATCGTCGGCACCACCTGAGATCCGGAGAGCTTGAATCCCGTCGCCAACCGGCAGCTTGATCCGCTGGCCGAGCTCCGGCGTATCGTTCGGCTCCTGCTCGACGTGCATTCCAGCCACCTCAGCTCCGGCCAGATCGATCGGCGCGAGGTCGACCGTCACTGGCACGTTCAAACCTGCTGGCCAGGGAGTCTGTCGCGGAAAGATGGTCACTGCCGGCGCACTCCCCTCATCACGCCAACGCGCCCCCTCAAATCCGGTCGCCTCATCGGTCACCGGAGTCAGCTCCAACCGGTACTCACCCGCCACCGGGGCACGATAGACGAGGTGCAGATCCGGATCGAGCGCGTGCAGCACCTTGCGCCAGTTGGCCGATGGCGCAGTATAGATTCCGAAGGCGTCAGGCTTTCGACCACCAGTCGGTGTGGTCTCCGTGGATCCCAGCAGCGTCCAGGATACTGCAACCCTCCCCTGAACCGGGAGCAGTGATGGCTGCGGCAGACCCACCGAGAGCTCGATCGTCTCGCCTTCGCGCAGATTGATGCGCCGCTCAACCGGTCCGGCAAAGCGCAGCGTTGCCTTCCAGGCCAGTCCCGCTCCTGCCGGCTCGGCCCGCTTTGCTCCTACCACCTGCCAGACATACCAGCCTGAACCAAGCATCAACAGGAAGAACACCACCGCTGTCGGCCATCGTCGGGTCGATCTCTTCATCAGCTTCTCTCCTCGAATATTCTGGGGATACCACCAACCGGCATGACTACCGCCGTCACGGCAAAGATTATGCGGTCGGTTCGATTTCGGTAGATTATTATTTTTCTAAACTATTTCAAGGGCAGTTCGGCAATCGACGAACAATTGACGAATTATTCGAACCGTATCAAGATAAGCATTCTCTATTACGTCATTGCAATTCACACAAAAGGGATGAAGATCATGGCAAGATTTGTGCGCATCTTTGGTCTGATCGTCTGTCTGACAGCGGTTACCGGCACCACCCTGATTCCAGCTCGCGAAGCTGCCGGAGACTGGCCCATTGCTACCCCGGAATCGCAGGGAATCGACTCAGAGGCCGTCGCGGCGGCGATCGAATCACTCCGCGAACGGCAGGCTCCAATTCACAGTCTGCTCATCGTGCGACGCGGAAGACTGGTTACGGAGGCCTACTTCCATCCCTACGATGGCAAGGTTCCTCACGACATTGCTTCGGTCACCAAACCAATCACGACAACCCTCATTGGACTGGCGATCAAAAAGGGCTTGATCGCCTCGGTCGATGAACCGATGCTGACCGTCTTCAAGAACCGGCCGGTTGCCAACCGCGAGCCGCGCAAGGAGGCGGTGCAGATGAGGCACCTCCTGACCATGTCCTCCGGACTGGGATGCAAGGCCCAGGCTGGTGAACCTACACTCTGGGAGATGCTCAGCGCCCCGGAGAACATCAATTTCATGCTCGACCTGCCGATGACCGACGACCCTGGCGCGAAGTTCGTCTACTGCAGCGGCGGCATGCACCTCCTCTCCGGCGCGATCTCACAGCGGAGCGGGATGAGTGCCGAAGCCTTCGCGCGGCTGCACCTCTTCGGCCCACTGGGAATCCGGCAACTGAGCTGGCCGCGTGATCCGCAGCGCATCAGCCACGGCTTTGGCAATCTCCACCTGCTTCCACGCGACATGGCCCGACTGGGTCAGCTCTTTCTTGATCAAGGCCGCTGGCAAGGGCGGCAGGTCGTTCCCGCCGCCTGGGTCGAGGAGGCCACCCGGCGCCACCTCAAGACCGGCGGCCCCGGTACGAGCGACTATGGTTATGGCTGGCGCATGCCGGCAAGCGGCAGCCCGGTCACCTTCGAAGCTTCGGGACGCGGCGGACAGCAGATCAGCATCCTCCGTGATCAGCAGACCGTCATCGTCATCAACGGCGGCGGGTTCAGCTCTGGCGAACTGATGAAACAGCTCGCCGCCGCGATCAGACCGGAAGCCTCACTGAAAGCCAATCCGGCCGGTATGGCCAGGCTCCGTCGGGCCATCGCCAGCGCCGCCCAGCCACCAGCGGCGCAACCCGTCAGCGCCCTGCCTGCACTGGCCAGTCGGATCGATGGCCGCACCTGGCAGCTCCAGCCCAACTGGCTCGGTATCCGCTCCCTCACCCTTCGCTTTCAGCCCGGTGCATCGACCGCCACGGCCGACCTCGTCTTCGGCCCCGCCCTCAAACAGTACCAGTTTGGAATGGATGCCCAGGTGGTCGGGCAGAAGACCATTGCCGAATCCCGTCCCGTCGGGCTGGACGGTGTCCTGCGGATCAGTCCAAACGGTATACTCGGGCTACCAGTCGGTCTGCGCGGAACCTGGGTCGACCCACAGACCTTTCAGCTTGAATACAATGAGATCGCCAATACCAACACCTATCTGCTGCGGATGAACTTTGAGGGTGAACGGCTGCGGGTCGAGGCCAGCGAACGGACCGGACTCTTCAAGGAGAGCTACGAGGGAAGGTAACGATCAGTTCGATTACAATCGATAGCGTACGCGCTTGGCCGGCGCCTCGACATCGACATTCTGGATACGCCAGCTCACCTC
>CAIOZW010000310.1 GCA_903862855.1 uncultured Acidobacteriota bacterium | reverse complement strand
TGAGCGGCGCGACGATCATCCGCGCTGGTCGGCCGATGGGTCGCGGATCGCTTTTCTCTCCGAGCGTGGAGCAGACGGACGGGCGGGTGCGCAGATCTATCTGATCAGTACGCGCATGGGCGGAGAGGTGCTCCAGTTGACCCGCCATCCGCGTCCGATCGAGCGGTTCGAATGGTCGCTCGATGGTCGGTACATCGCCTTTCTGGCGCCGGCCCCGCGTGCTGAGACCAAGGATCTGCCGCACCGGTTGCCGATAGTTGTCGACGGAGATGATGATGCACACCAGCTCTGGATAGTCGAGGTAGCGACGGGCAGGATTGAGCAGTTGACGACGGGCCGGAATCACCTTGTCTCCTTTGGTTGGTCGCCCGATCTGACCGAGGTCGTCTATGCTGCGCGCCCCTCTTCGCGGCTCATTGATAGCCCGGAGACTGAGCTCTATCGCTTGACCGTTGGCCGACGTGACAGTTCAGGATCGATCACTTTCAGTCGTCAGGAGACGGCGACGGCGACGCGCCTCACCCAGGGTAATGGTGCCGAGCTCGAACCGCGATTCTCCCCCGATGGGCAGTGGATCAGCTATCTGGCCAAGGGCGATGGCGATCCGCTGGTCGGCCCCGACCGGCTCCATATCTTGCCTTCAGGTGGGGGCAGTCCATTCGTTGCCGCACCGGGATTCGAGGGGTATGTCCGGGGCTATCGCTGGGTCTATGACAATGAACGGATCATCGTCAGTGCCGGGGAGGGGGTCAATCAGCAGCTCTATTCGATCTCGCGCGGAGCCCGGACTGCGCAGGCCCTGACGCGGACCGATGGGGTCAACTCCGGTTTTTCGGTCACCCCGGACGGGCAGACGATCGCCTTTGTCCACGAGAATCCGCGCATTCCGACCGAAGTCGCCCTGCTCAGTGCGCGGATCATGGTGCCGATCTTTCTGACCGAGCTCAACCCGGGGGCTCGCGATCTGGCGCTGGGTCAGGTCGAGACTGTCCGCTGGAGCTCGAAGGATGGGACGAGCATCGAAGGGCTGATCGTCTATCCGGTCGGGTTTGAGACCGGTCGCCGCTATCCGCTCATCACCTCGCTCCACGGTGGTCCGGAGGGTGCCTGCACGAAGGGCTTTGAGGCCAACTGGAGCACCTTTCCGCAGATCTATGCTGCCCGGGGCTATGCTGTCTTCCTGCCCAATTTTCGTGGCTCTTCCAACTATGGGGCAAAGTTTGCACAGTCGAATGCCCGCCTTGCCGGGCGGATCGATGTCGAGGATGTCCTGAGCGGAATCGATCACCTGATCAAGGCGGGGCTTGCCGACGGGACGCGGCTCGGAGTAGTCGGCTGGAGCTATGGCGGTTATCTGAGCGGGCTTCTGATCGGCCAGACCAGCCGGTTCCGGGTGGCAGCGTGGGGCGCCGGCCTCTCGAATGCCGAGTCCTACTGGGGGACGGCCGACATCATCTCGCAGCGTGAACGGCTCCACGGTGGGAGACCGTGGGAGGCCGAGAAGCTCTACGAGACAATGTCGCCGCTCCGGTACTTCAACAAGGTGCGTACCCCGACGCTGATCTTCCACGGTGAGAAGGATCAGCGGGTCCCGCTGGGACAGTCGCAGGAGACCTTTCGCCGCTTGCGTCGGCTTGGTGTGAATGTTCAAATGATAGTTTACCCGGAACAGGGTCATGCACTTGAGGTGCCCAGTTACCAGATCGACAAGATCAGGCGCGAGCTGGAATGGATCGAGCAGCACCTCACGAATTGATTGAAGGTGTGAGTGTTGAAATCCCATGACTAAAGAGAGTGATTCCACAGTAAACGTGAAAACAGCCCCGACGGCTGCGGAGTCGAGTCCGGAGGTGGGTGCCCCGCGAATTCTGCTGGTCGGGAACCCCAATGTCGGAAAGTCGGTCATCTTTGGCCACCTCACCGGTAAGTACGTCGCCGTCTCGAACTATCCGGGGACGACGGTCGAGGTCTCGCGTGGCACGATGCGGCTGGGAGGGAAGAGCTATGAGGTGATCGATACCCCGGGAGTCAACTCACTCGTCCCGCAGTCGGAGGATGAGCGGGTGACGCGGGATATGCTGATCTCCAGCCAGCCGGATCTGCTGATCCAGGTCGCTGACGCCAAGAATCTGCGCCGGACATTGCTGATCACCTCGCAGCTCGTCGAGCTGGGTATTCCAATGGTGCTGGTTCTCAATCTGATGGACGAGGCGCGCCACCGGAACATCGAGATCGACGTCGCCGGATTGAGCGGGATGTTTGGTATTCCGGTCATCCCGACCGTCGCGACGGAGGGTGAGGGGCTCCAGCAGCTCAACCGGGCGATCGGGCAGGCGATCGGGCAGTCACAGCCGCCGCTCGATCCGCTCGCCGAATCACGAAACCGAATTATCGAGGCCGATGCGGTCTCGAGCCAGGTTGCCGGGCTGCTCAGTTCCGGTGAGAGTACGCTACCGGTTCAATTGACCCTCGAGTGGCTGCAGACACGAGACAGTGGATTGCGCGGGGCGGTCATCGACCGGCTTGGTCTCGACGATACCGGGCGCGAAGCGCTGGAGACGACCCACCGGCTCACCCTGCGGAGCCTCTCCACACGGCTCGATGAGCTGCGGACCGCGCTGCTCGATGAAGTGACGGGACGTTTCAAGAAGGTACTCCCCGGCCTCGCCGCCGAGGCCCGCGACAGCCAGAGCCTGACCGTGGCCTACCTCATGCTGGCCGTCGGGATGGTCGTCTTCCTCTACACTGAAGCGGCCAGTCTGCTCAATCAATTTATCGGACCTTATCTGGGTTGGACAGTCCCGACGCCATATTCGATCGCCAATGGATGGTTCGACCAGACACTCATTCCGGGTGTCACGGAGTGGCTCGCCGGCCATGGCCTCGGAGCGGTGGGAACGATCCTCTTCGGGACGCTCAACGCCGAGACCGGGGCGTGGGAGAGCGGGTTCCTCTACCCGGCACTGACCCAGCTGACGCTGATCATCGCACCGGTCATCATCCCGCTGGCATTCGTTCTCTACCGGTCACGCCGCTTTGCCGAAAAGCTTGGCCGCTGGTCGCGTGAATGGCAGACCGGTGCTCCGTTCCTGATCGTCGTGCTGCTGCTGATGTACGAGTTTGTCGGAGTGGTCGGAGCCGGAACCCTCGTCGATGCCTTCGAGACGACCCTCTTCAATCAATACCTGACGCCGCCGCTGCAGCGGTTGATTCCACCCGGGTTCGTCTACGATTTTCTGGTTGGCGACTACGGCCTCGTCTCGGTCGGGCTGACCTATGCGCTGGCAATCGTCCTGCCGATCGTCTTCACCTTCTTCATCGCCTTCGGGCTGCTCGAGGACAGCGGCTACCTGCCGCGGCTGGCGATCCTCTCCGACCGACTCTTCCGGGTCATGGGACTCAACGGCAAGGCGGTCCTGCCGATGGTCCTCGGACTCGGCTGCGATACGATGGCGACCATGACCACCCGCATTCTCGCAACGAAGAAGGAGCGGATCATCGCGACGCTGCTGCTGGTCCTCGGTGTCCCGTGCTCGGCCCAGCTTGGGGTGATCCTCGGCATTACCTCGTCGATCAGTGCGGGTGCAGTCCTGACCGTCTTTGGCGTCGTCGTCTCACAGATGTTCCTCGTCGGCTATCTCTCATCGAAGATCATTCCGGGCCGCCGCGGTGACTTCATCTTCGAGATTCCCCCAATCCGCGTCCCGATCTTCCGCAATGTCTGGACCAAGACGCGGCTGCGTATCAAGTGGTACCTCAAAGAGGCACTGCCGCTCTTCGTCCTCGGGACGCTGATCCTCTTTGTCCTCGACCGCCTTCGGATTCCTACCCCGTGGGGCAGCCTGAGCGGACTGGCGGCACTGGAACGGACCCTCGCGCCGGTCGTCACCGGCATCCTGCAGCTCCCGGCGGAGACGGCGCGTGTCCTGATCCTCGGCTTTCTGCGGCGAGACTATGGCGCCGCGGGCCTCTTCGATCTGGTGCGGACCGGACAGATGGATGTCGTCCAGATCGTCACTTCGCTGATCGTGCTGACCCTCTTCATCCCCTGCGTCGCCAACTTTTTCATGATGATCCGTGAGCACGGGACGAGGAAGGCGCTGCTCATGCTCGCGTTTATCACCCCGTTTGCGATTGGCGTTGGCGG
>CAIOZW010000309.1 GCA_903862855.1 uncultured Acidobacteriota bacterium | reverse complement strand
TAAAAAGAAGTATGACTGGTCTGTACATACAAACTGTACATCAAAACGGAGGAGATTAAGTGAGACAAACCGGGAAATTTTTATTCACCTCGGAATCGGTCACCGAGGGGCACCCTGACAAGATCTGTGACAATATATCCGACGCGATTCTTGACGAGGTATTACGTCAGGATTCACGGGGACGTGTCGCATGCGAAACAATGATCATGACCGGATTGATCATTGTCGGTGGAGAGATAACGACGACGGCCCAGGTTGACTACTCACGGGTAGCACGTGAGACGGTCCGGGAGATAGGCTACACCAGAGCAAAATTTGGTTTTGATTCGGAGACTTGCGGTGTCATCTCCGCCATCAATACTCAGTCACCCGACATTGCGATGGGGGTTGACACTGGCGGGGCCGGAGATCAGGGCTTGATGTTTGGGTATGCCTGCGATGAGACTGCAGAGTATATGCCGCTCCCGATACAGCTCTCCCACCAGCTCGTCAGGCGTCTTACCGATATTCGGCGAGATGGGACACTCAATTACCTTCGGCCGGATGGTAAATCTCAGGTGACAGTTGAGTACGATGGGGCCAGACCGGTGAGGGTTGATGCGGTTGTGATCTCGACTCAACACGGCCCTGACGTGACAACCGAACAGATCAGAGAAGATATTATTGACCGTGTTATTAAGACGACAGTGCCGGCGAGCCTGCTCGATGCCCAGACCAAGTATTACGTCAATCCAACTGGTCGATTCGTCGTCGGTGGGCCCCAGGGGGACACTGGACTGACAGGGCGTAAGATCATTGTCGACACTTATGGTGGAGCCGCGCCACACGGTGGTGGAGCCTTTTCGGGCAAAGATCCGACAAAGGTTGATCGTTCGGCCTGTTACATGGCGCGCTACATCGCCAAGAATGTGGTGGCAGGAGGACTCGCAAAGCGTTGCCAAGTGCAGCTCGCCTATGCCATTGGCGTCGCAGAACCTGTCTCAGTCTACGTTGACTGTTTTGGTACCGCAGTGATCGATGAGGATAAGATTTCAGAGATCATCCGCGGCAACTTCAATCTTACTCCGAAGGGAATTATCGAGACGTTGGATCTTCGGCGTCCGATATACCGGCAGACGGCCGCGTATGGTCACTTTGGTCGGCACGAAGATACGTTTAGTTGGGAGCAGACCAACAAGGCGGCCCGTCTTCGCTCTGACGCCGGGCTCTGAAGGACTTATCAATGCTAGTTGAAACCTGAGGAGATAACTTGAGTAATATCAAATATGACATTAAAGATATAGGCTTGGCAGAGGAAGGGAAGCAGCGCATCGAGTGGGCCGAGCGAGATATGCCGGTTTTGCGTATGATCAGGCAGCGGTTTGAAGATGAGAAGCCGCTGGCAGGATATCGGCTTGTGGCGTGTGCCCACGTCACAACCGAGACGGCAAATCTCGCCCGGGCCCTTAGCGCCGGTGGCGCCGATACGGTACTGATCGCTTCTAATCCGCTCAGTACACAGGACGATGTTGCCGCAGCCCTTGTGAAGTATTATGGAGTCTCTGTCTATGCTATGAAGGGAGAGTCGGTTGAGACGTATGTCAGGCACGTTGCGATTGCGCTTGAGCACGATCCGCAACTGATTATTGACGATGGCTCAGATGTAGTGGCGACGATGCTCAAGGATCGTCCCGATCTTCTGCCTGGTATCATTGGAACAACAGAAGAGACAACAACGGGAATTACCCGCCTCCGCGCGATGGCTCGTGACGGGAAGCTGACATTTCCGGCGATCGCCGTCAATGATGCCCAGACAAAGCATCTGTTCGACAACCGCTACGGCACCGGACAGAGCACGCTTGATGGTGTTATCCGAGCCACCAACATCCTGCTTGCGGGGCGAACAGTTGTCGTCTCCGGATATGGGTGGTGTGGAAAGGGAGTGGCAATGCGGGCCCGAGGTATGGGGGCAAACGTCATCGTCGCAGAGATTCATCCTATTAAGGCGATCGAAGCGATCATGGATGGGTTCCGAGTGATGCCGATTGCAGAAGCCGCCCCGCTGGGTGACATCTTCATCACCGTTACCGGGAGTCGCCACGTCATTGACGGACAGCATTTTTCGCAAATGCGGGACGGGGCTATTGTCTGCAATTCGGGCCACTTTGACCTGGAGCTCAACCTTGACGCGCTGCGGGAGCTGTCGGCGGAGGTTCGAACCGTGCGACCGTGGGTAGAGGAGTACCGGCTCGCGGATGGGCGTCGGATCATGGTTCTGGGTGAAGGGCGGCTGGTCAATCTCGCCGCAGCTGAAGGGCACCCGGCGAGTGTAATGGATATGAGTTTTGCGAATCAGGCTCTGTCGGCTGAATATCTGGTCAAAAATAAAGGACAGCTGGAGAACCGGATCCATCTGTTGCCGGGAGAGGTTGACCTGGAGATCGCGCGAATCAAGCTGGCAGCGATGAATATTTCGATAGATTCTCCGACGCCGGAGATGATCGAATATGCCAATAGCTGGCAGATGGG
>CAIOZW010000308.1 GCA_903862855.1 uncultured Acidobacteriota bacterium | reverse complement strand
TTGCGCGACTGCTGGGGAATTCTCGTCAGCGAGGGCTTCAGACGCTCCGGGCCAAATACCGCCGCCTCCGTCACCCGCTCTGCCGCTCGCAGATACTTCTCCATCAGCACTGGTGGCAGTGAGAGCACATCACCAATCGTATCGAATCCATAGCCCGAATCGTCCTGCGGAAAATCAGCTGCCGGTTGCAGATCGACTCCGAGCAGGTCGCGGATGGTGTTGTTGTACTCGCTTCGGTTGAGTCGCCGCGCCGTCACCCGCCCCGGATTCGGCGCCATCCGATTATCAGCCTTCCGAAACTCGGTCGAGAGCCACGTCGTCACCCACCGCTGTTCAGCCTCGTCGGGTCGCGGTACCCCCTTCGGCGGCATCTCGCCCGCTTCGACTCGCGCCAGCACGCTCTCCCACGTCTCCCGCTGGGCGAGGATCGCCGAGGCCTCACGGTACTGTTCCAGATTGAGCCCTCCGGCGGCCTTCTTCTCATTGTGGCATCCGTAACAGTTGTTGCTGAGGAAGGGAACCATCCGGTCACGGAAAGGATCCGCAACCACTGGCGGTCTCTCTTGCTTGCCCGCCGGAGCCGACGGCCAGACCAATGCCGCCCCCACGCTCAACAGGGTCAGCACCCCAAACTGGGTCAGACGCAGAACCCGCTTTCCGTTCATGATTTTGTTTATCTCTCTGTGAATGGTTCAAGAAAAAAACGATATTACAGTGCGGATTATCCAACTACTCCATCCCGGCGTCAACAAGATAGTTGCGAGTTGAATACCAGTATGGAAATGATGTTAGCACCGTCAGCCAGGAAAGAGAGCCGGAAATAACACGCCCAATTATCCGTGTCAGAGTTGGGAGTTGAGAAACCGTGACCGTCGAGAGAGATTGCAGCCAAGACCAAAACGAGAGAGCGTTATCTCCGGTGGTGGTTGTTGACTCTCTGGGCTGACCAGGCATCAGGAATTTTTAATTGCGCGCTCCGTGGTTAATACGATATTGTCTACTGTCTTTCTGTGTCTGAAAGCACCGAGGGCTGTTCCAGGTTCGCAAAGGCCCCAAAGATGAAAATTTACCCAATGAGGGTGAGCGAAGAGCAGATGATACGTAATTGAACTGCTGACCTGCAGCCAACTTAAACTGATCACCAAAGCCGTCACTTAAATACCGGATGAAGTCCCCGTTGCCAATCCAGAAATCCCCTTGAAGCTGCCGCCGCACCCGCTTGAGCATTCTTCATAATGAAGCGGGAACTGGGAGAGCTGGCCTGATGAACAAAAAACAACTTTCCGAGCGTGATATCTGTACCAAATACATCACGCCCGCCCTCGAGCAGGCGGGCTGGGATGTCACGACCCAGGTTCGCGAAGAGTTTCCGCTGACCAAGGGACGCGTCATCGTGCGGGGCAAGCTCCATACCCGCGCCAGGCACAAGCGTGCCGATTATGTCCTGTTCTACAAGCCGAATATTCCGATTGCGATCATCGAAGCCAAAGACAATAACCACACGGTCGGTGATGGCCTGCAGCAGGCACTGGGCTATGCCGACATGCTGCAGGTTCCATTTGTCTTCAGCTCCAATGGCGATGGCTTTCTGTTTCACAACCGGATTGCGGCGGACGGGATCGTCGAACGTGAACTCGCCCTCGACGAATTTCCCACGGCGGAGACCTTGTGGCAGTGGTGGGCGGAGCAGCGTGGCCTTGATGATCAACAGAAAACTCTCGTCACCCAGGACTATTTCAGCGACGGCAGCGATAAAACTCCACGCTATTACCAGCTGCTGGCGATCAACAAGACGGTCGAGGCCATTGCCCAGGGCCGGAATCGCATTCTGCTGGTGATGGCGACCGGCACCGGCAAGACCTTTACCGCCTTCCAGATCATCTGGCGGCTCTGGAAGTCGAGGACGAAAAAGCGGATCCTCTTTCTTGCTGACCGTAATATTCTGGTCGACCAGACCATGACCAACGATTTCAAGCCGTTCGGTTCGGCCATGACCAAGATCCAGAAACGGCAGGCGAACAAATCCTATGAGATCTATCTCTCCCTCTACCAGGCCGTGACCGGTAATGAGGAAGAGAGGAACATCTACCGGCAGTTCAGCCGCGACTTTTTCGATCTGATCGTCATCGATGAATGCCATCGGGGCAGTGCGGCCGCTGATTCGGCCTGGCGTGAAATTCTTGAATACTTCACCTCCGCCACCCAGATTGGTCTTACCGCAACCCCGAAGGAGACCCGGGAGGTCTCGAACATCGACTATTTCGGTGAGCCCCTCTATACCTACAGCCTGCGGCAGGGAATAGACGACGGGTTTCTCGCTCCCTACAAGGTCGTGCGCATCGATCTTGACCGGGATTTGTCGGGTTGGCGACCTGACAAGGGCATGCTCGATAAGTACGGCCACGAGATCGAAGACCGTATCTATAATCAGAAGGATTTCGACAAGACACTGATCCTTGAGCAGCGTACCCGTCTGGTGGCGCGGAAGATCACCGAATTTCTTCGGGAGACCAATCGCTTCGACAAGGCCATCGTCTTCTGTGAAAACATCGATCACGCCGAGCGCATGCGCCAGGCCCTGGTCAATGAAAACGCCGATCTGGTGGCACAGAACAGCAAATACGTCATGCGCATCACCGGTGATAATGAGGAAGGTAAGGCCGAGCTGGACAACTTCATCTTTCCGGAGAGTCGATATCCGGTTATTGCCACCACCTCCAAGCTGATGACGACCGGTGTGGACGCCCAGACCTGCAAACTGATCGTGCTCGATCAGCGGATTCAGTCCATGACCGAGTTCAAGCAGATCATCGGGCGCGGGACGCGCATCAACGAAGATTACCACAAGTTCTACTTCACGATCATCGATTTCAAGAAGGCCACCGAGCTGTTTGCCGACCCTGATTTCGACGGCGACCCGGTGCAGATCTACGAACCCACGGGCGATCAGTCACCCGTACCGCCGGATATGTCTGTTGAAACCGAAAGTGGTACGGAAATCATCAGCCCGCCCTCAGCAGAAGATTGGGACCAGAATGGGGAGTTCTCGCCCGGACTGGCAGAGACCGGCGGCGTCCGCCGTTACGTCGTGGCCAATGTCGAGGTCAAGGTCGTCGCCGAGCGGGTCCAGTATTTCGATGCCAGTGGCAGGCTGATCACCGAATCCCTCAAGGACTATACCCGCCGGGCACTTTCGAGGGAGTATGCCTCCCTCGACGATTTCCTTCGTCGCTGGAGCGGCAGCGAGAAGAAGCAGGCGATCATCGACGAGCTCTCGGAACAGGGGGTCTTCTTCGAGGCCCTTGCCGACGAGATCGGGCGTCAATCCGGCCGGGTCTTCGATCCGTTCGATCTCGTCTGCCACGTCGCCTGGGATATGCCACCCCTTACCCGCCGGGAACGGGCGGAGCAGGTGAAGAAGCAGAACTATTTTACAAAATTTGGAGAGCAGGCCCGACAGGTGCTCGAAGCTCTGCTTGAAAAGTATGCGGATGAAGGTGTAACACATATCGAAGATCCACAGATTCTTGCCGTTGCTCCATTTACCGAGCTCGGCACTCCACTGGAGATCATCCGCGCCTTTGGCGGACTGGATCAGTATCAGCAGGCGGTCAATGAATTGGAAGCCGTCCTCTATCGCGCCTGACAAAATGAACTGGAGATAATACTGCGATGTCGCTCACCACTCTCGTCAAAAGCATTCAGGACATCATGCGCAAGGATGTCGGCGTCGATGGCGACGCCCAGCGCATCAGCCAGATGGTCTGGCTCATCTTCCTGAAGATCTTCGACGACAGGGAGCAGGAGTGGCAGGTCACGGTGCCCGGCTACAAATCCCCCTTGCCCGCCAGTTTTCGTTGGTCCAGTTGGGCCAGGAACCCCGAGGGGATGACCGGTGAGGAGCTGATCACCTTCGTCAACAATGACCTCTTCCCGGCGCTCAAGCGACTGGCGACCGCCGCCGGTGTCTCGGACCACGGTCGAGTGGTCGGCTCGGTCTTCGGAGACGCCTACAACTATATGAAGTCCGGGACCCTGCTGCGCCAGGTGATCAACACCATCGAAGAGGATGTGGACTTCAACAAATCCGGCGACCGTCACCTCTTCAATGACATCTACGAGAAGATTCTTGCCGATCTGCAATCGGCTGGAAATGCCGGTGAATACTATACCCCCCGCGCCGTCACCCAGTTCATGGTCGACATGCTCGATCCACGCCTCGGGCAAACCATTCTCGACCCGGCCTGCGGTACCGGCGGCTTTCTCACCTGCGCCATCGAGTACCTTGGCGCGCAGGTCAAGACTGCCGCTGACCGCCTTCGGCTGCAGGACTCCATCCGCGGGGGAGAGAAGAAACCCCTGCCGCACATGCTGGCAATCACCAACATGATGCTGCACGGCATCGATGTCCCCACCCACATCCGCCACGACAATACCCTCAGCCGACCGCTGAAGGATTACGGCCCCTCTGACCGGTTGGATCTGATCATCACCAATCCACCCTTCGGCGGCATGGAAGAGGATGGCATCGAGAACAACTTTCCGCGCAAGTACCAGACCCGCGAGACGGCCGACCTCTTCATGGCGCTGATCATGCACCTGCTCAAACCTGGTACCGGCAAGGCCGCCGTGGTCTTGCCCGACGGTTTTCTCTTCGGCGAAGGCGTCAAGACCACCCTCAAGCGCGAGCTGCTGGAGGAGTTCAACCTCCACACTATCGTTCGCCTTCCCAAGGGCGTCTTCAGCCCCTACACCAGCATCGCCACCAACATCCTCTTCTTCGAGAAGGGTGGGCCGACCCGCGAGGTCTGGTTCTTCGAACACCCATATCCCGAGGGCTACAAGTCCTACTCCCGCTCCAAGCCCCTGACCATCGCCGAATTCGACCTCGAAAAGGGCTGGTGGGGCGGAGCCGAGCGCCGTGGCCGCCAGACTACCGAGCAGGCCTGGAAGGTCACGGCCAGTGAGCTGGTCGAGCGCAACTACAACCTGGACTGCAAGAACCCCCACGAGGTCAAGGTCACCCACCGCGCTCCGGAAGAGCTGATGGCCGAGTACCAGCAGATCGTCCGCCAGCTCGAAGCGGCGCAGCAGGCGCTCAAGGCTGAGTTGCTGGCTTGTCTGGGGGGCAAAGCATGAGCAGGAAGGACTCGAATCTGCCGACTCGACCGGAAGAACAGTCCGAAATCCTGTTCTATCAGACCGAAGACGGCCGCATCCGGCTCGAAACCCGGCTGCAGGACGAAACCGTTTGGCTGACCCAGGATCAGATGTCTACGCTTTTCGATAAGGCCAAGTCCACGATCAACGAGCACATCAAGAACATCTTTGCCGAGGGTGAGCTGATCCCCGAGCAAGTGGTGAGAAAATTCGGAATTTCCGAATTTTCCACCAAGCCGACCAATCTCTACAACCTGGACGTGATTATTTCCGTTGGTTACCGCGTCAAGTCCCTGCGCGGCACGCAGTTCCGCATCTGGGCAACCCAGCGGCTTCGGGAGTACATCGTCAAAGGGTTCGCCATGGACGATGAGCGCCTCAAGAAGGCGGGCGGCGGCAGCTATTTCGACGAGCTGCTGGCCCGCATTCGCGACATTCGCTCCTCGGAAAAGGTTTTCTGGCGTAAGGTGCTGGATATCTACGCCACCAGCATCGACTACGATCAGAAATCCGATGTCTCCCGCGAGTTTTTCAAAATCATCCAGAACAAGATGCACTGGGCTGCCCACGGGCAGACCGCGGCCGAGGTGATCTACCGCCGAGTCGATGCTACCCAGCCCAACTTGGGCATGACTAACTGGGTGGGATCGAGTATCAGTAAGAATGAGGCCGAGATCGCCAAGAACTACCTGACCACCGAAGAGTTGGACCTGCTCAACCGCATCGTCACCCTCTATCTTGATTTTGCCGAACTGCAGGCTATGCAGCGCAAGGCCATGAGTATGCGCGACTGGATCGGCAAGCTCGACGACTTTCTTAAACTCTCCGGCCGCGACATCCTCACCCATGCCGGAAAGATCAGCCACGACAAAGCCCTGCGCAAGGCCCATGAGGAATTTCAAAAATTCCACACCCGGCAATTGGAAGAGCCGACCAAAGTGGAAAAACACTTTATCGAGGCTGAGGCTGAACTGAAGAAAATTGAAGCGGTACGCAAGAGAGGGGGCAAACGATGACTGACGCCACCCGCAATCTGCTGGAACAACACTTTGACACCGCTTTTGCCGCGCCCGATGGAATCGCCAAACTCCGCGAGTTGATCCTGACTCTCGCCATGCAGGGGAGACTGGTCGCACAGGACCCAGCCGATCCACCGGCCAGCGAGTTGTTGAAGGAGATCGAGGCCGAGAAGCAGCGGCTGGTGAAGGCCGGCAAGATCAAGCCGCCCAAGCCTCTTCCGCCGATCAAGCCGGAGGAGGTGCCTTACGAGCTACCGCCGGGGTGGGAGTGGGTAAGGTTGGGGGAAGTAGGACGAACCCAAACTGGAACAACACCAAAAAGCGGCGATAAATCAAGCTATGGAACAGATATTCCTTTCATCAAACCAGCAGATATTACTAGTAACTTTATTAATTACAGTAATGAGGGGCTATCTATCTCTGGAGTGGAGAAGTACGGAAGATTGGTGCCATCAGGTTCATCACTGATGGTGTGCATTGGCACAATTGGAAAGACTAACATTATTGACCGTGATTGTTCATTCAATCAGCAAATCAATGCTATTACCCCTTTTAACCCAATTTTTCCTTTTTATATCCAGGATTTTATAAGGTGTTCGTTTTTCCAAAATGAATGCTGGAATCAGTCAAGTAGTACAACTATCGCCATACTCAATAAAGGCAAATGGGAATCTATTCCCCTAGCTCTCCCCCCGCTCTCCGAGCAGCACCGGATCGTCGCCCGCATCGACGAGTTGATGGCCCGGTGCGACGAGCTGGAAAAGCTGCGCAAGGAGCGGGATGAGAAACGGCTGGCCGTCCACGCCGCTGCGATCAGGCAGCTGCTCGATGCACCTGATGGATCGGCCTGGGACTTCATTCAACAGCACTTTGGCGAGCTATACGTCGTCAAGGAGAATGTCGCCGAACTGCGCAAGGCGATTCTCCAGCTTGCAGTCATGGGCCGACTGGTAGAGCAAGACCCCGCTGACCCACCCGCCAGCGAACTTCTCAAGGAGATCGAGGTCGAGAAAGAGCGGCTGGTGAAGGCTGGCAAGATCAAGCCGCCCAAGCCCCTCCCGCCGATCAAGCCGGAGGAGGTGCCTTACGAACTGCCGCCGGGGTGGGAGTGGGTGCGACTTATTGAAGTGGGATCGTGGGCACTGGGTTCTGGCTTGCCGCTTAGCATTCAAGGGGACTCTGAGCAAGAGATCTTATTATGTAAAGTTAGTGACATGAATCTTCTTGGTAATGAAAAATTTATTGTTTCAACAAACAACTCGATTACAGAGAAAATTGTAAAGCAGAATAAGCTAAATATAAGCGAGCCAGGGACGATTATATTTCCTAAAATTGGTGGTGCAATTGCAACTAATAAGCGACGAATTCTTCAAAAAAAGACCGTTATAGACAACAATTGCCTTGGAATTACTCCTACCAAAGCTGTGAGTATAGAATGGTGCTATCAATTGCTTCTAAGCTTTGACTTTGCGAAATACCAGACAGGGACATCCATACCTGCAATTAGCCAAGGAATCATAGGGGGGATTGTAATTGGGCTTCCCCCACTCCCCGAGCAGCACCTGATCGTTGCCCGCATCGATCAATTGATGGCACTCTGCGATAGGCTTGACCAACAGATCGACGCTGCCACAGGCAAACGGACCGAACTCCTCAGTGCTGTGATGGCTCAGGTATAGGGAGATAGAATGCGCCTTAAATCACTTTATATCAGCCAGTACAAAAACCTTCGAGACTTTTCCCTGAGTTTTGACGGAAGCAGCTTTATCGATGTCTTTGTAGGCAAGAACGGCACAGGTAAATCAAACCTGTTTGAGGCATTGATCGAGATCTTCCGCCATATCGACGAGTATCACCGCGGTAAGGCCTCCTGTGACTTCGACTACAAGATTGGCTTCGAGATCATGGATAAGACCACTGAGATCGCCTGGAATTCGGGGAAGCTGATCATCAATGGCAAAGAACGAAAAACAATTGGTAAAACACCGCTGCCAGACAATGTGCTGATCTACTATTCCGGTCATAACGATACGGTTGCAAACCTGGTCAAGCAGTATGAAGAGTCCTTCCGCAAACGCATCAAGCGTGCCGATTTTGAGGAGGCCAGATTTTTCATCGGTATTGGACCCGAATATAAAGAGCTGCTTCTGGCCGTGCTGTTGATGCAATCCGAAACCTCCAAGGCGCGGTATTTCATCTGCCAGAAGCTCGGTATTGAAACCGTGGCATCAGAAGCAAAGTTGGTGCTGAAACGTCCCGCCTACGCCGACGATTCTCGTTTTGATATCGAATTCAATGACGAAACCGACCGCTACTGGAAGCCTGACGGAATCACCAAAAATTTTCTCAACCGACTCCATAG
Source organism: uncultured Acidobacteriota bacterium (assembly GCA_903862855.1). Lineage (GTDB taxonomy): Bacteria > Acidobacteriota > Blastocatellia > RBC074 > RBC074 > CAIOZW01. The sequence goes on along the minus strand of CAIOZW010000308.1, from coordinate 11,426 downwards.
CTGCATAAATTCAGGCAGCGCCGTGAGGTCTGAGGGCTATTTTCCAGCCGAAGACCGTTACATACTTTACTTAGATATTGCTAAAATCCGGAAAGAATTTGCCGATCTCAGCGCACAAGAACTGTTTCGTCAGTTTGATAACCTGAAGACGCTCGGGATGCTGGCTGAGATTGCTATCCCCTTGCAGCTGAATGGTGGTGTGAATGCCACGATCTCCCACTTCAGCGACGGTCAGTTCCAATCGGTATACATCTACTCCATCGTTGAACTGTTCAAGGACCGCAATTGCTTTACGCTGCTCGACGAGCCCGACGCCTTCCTCCACCCGGAATGGCAATTTGATTTTCTCAAGCAGGTCATTGAAATTACAGATACCAATGCCAAGAACAACCATTTGCTGATGAGCAGCCATAGCGCGGTGACTCTGATCCCGCATGACAAAAAGAAAATCAAATTTTTTGACATTAAGAACAATCGGGCCAACTGCTATGATCTGCCCAAGTCGGTTGCTATAAAAAAACTCAGTGCCGATCTCATTAAATATTCTGAGCAGGAGCAACTGCTCAGCATCATCAACGCCATCCAGATCGAGAATAAACCCGTCCTGTTCACCGAGGGCAGCACTGATCCGGTGATTATCAAGGAGGCGTGGTACAAGCTATATGACGTTGAGATGCCGTTCATCCCATTTTATGCCTTCAGTTGCACCTACATAAAACAGTTGTTGACCGACAACCGCATTCATGCCGAAATGGGCGGATTACCAGTTTTCGCCTTGTTCGATTTCGATAAGGCCTATGACCAATGGAACGGATTGAACGGCATCATCAGCGAAACTGATCCATTCAAAGGAATGATCAAGAAATGGGCGGAGGGAGAATCTTACGCGTTGATGCTGCCAGTGACAGCCAACGATGAGATACAAAAGCAGGTTATTCGCAACGCCGCCACTGGTGAAACCTTCGGCGGCGAATCGTGTTACGAGATCGAGCACCTGTTTTACGGGCACAATGCCACCAAAAATTATTACCAGCATGAGCCTTGCGTCGGCGGCACCAAAATCGTTTTTAAATCCGATGGGGAGAAGACAGCTTTCGCCAAGGAAGTCGTACCAAGATTAGACCCAACTTGCTTTGAAGTCTTTCGCCCCATGTTCGAGTTTATCAAGTCGAAATGCCTATCTGCAGTGGATGCCAAGGAGGGTATTTAATCCGATGGCGCTGAATAAAAATCAGCAGCGAGTCTACGACTGGCTCAATGATGATCTTAGCCTTCCAGTCTTTGCCGAAGCATATAAAGGTGCTGCATTTTTTGTAAATCAGAAACCAGCAGGTTATGTCTCATTTGTTGCTCATGCTGGACGTGATCTGATGAACAGGCTTGCCTCGACTGTTGTTAGCATCAAATCTGAGTGCGTTCAATATCATCAGCATCTTGACAAACTTGAGAACGATTGGCGGGATGAGTGGCGATTGAATAATGAATTTTCTTCTGAAGTGTCGGGGTGGGGTCACTAATCGAGATCAATTGCAGGTGGATCACTGGGGCTGGTGGCAGAAGAGTTCAGGCTTGCTGGAAGAATGGAGGTAGTCACCTTGTGGCCATCGTCACAAGGTGAGCTGGAATGGCATCTGTGAGGAGGATATCGTCTGGATCTTTGCGGAGGAGATAGTTCTTCCTCAGGTGGTTGAAGGCGAGTGGTATGTGATACGGTAGCGCCCCATTGTTGATGGTTGAAATCCCCTGACCGGCGCTGTCTCTTCGCTCTCTCCGCTGCCAGTAGGAGCGAATGATTGCCGATCTTGGCCATCGACCTACCGGCCGGTTGGGAAGACGGGGATGGTCAGTTTCGCATTTCCGGTTGTCCGTAAATGGTGAAGGTTGTGGCCCTGTTGAAAACCACCTGTGGCAAGGTTGATAACCGCGCCAGTCAGTGCCTGGTCATCGATCTCCCAAAGCTTCATCCACCCGGTGCGGCCGGAAGGGATGATTGCATCGTAACGGGGTGTGGTTCGGAGATACTTGTTTCCCAGCATCAATCTCATTTGGGGGGCGGCCGGTTGAAGAGTGAAACTGGCGGCTGATTCACGGTCGTCGTAGAGAAATCCGAAGAGCGATCCGATACGATTCGCGTTGCCAGTCAGATCTCCGCCCATCCGGTTCAGGATGAGCATGGTCTGGTTACCCTCTGACCTGGCGGCCAGACTGTCGATCGCGACGACCCGTGGCAGCAGCCCGTACTCAATTCCATCGAAGTTGAGGGTCGCCGTTGTCGATGATGCGTTGCAGTTTGTCCCCCAGCTTCCGAGGGACTGAACCGCAATCGCCGGAAGACTGGCCTGGTGTCCGCTTGCAAATTTGATCAGCGCGTCACCAATCAGGTTATTGAAGGTTGATGGACAACCGTTCTCATCCGTAGCGACTGCGATCAGATAGCCGGTCACTTCCGGATCCTGTTCGCTTGCCAGAAGGCTGACGGTCTGGTTGGCCGTCAGCTGAATGGATCGATCGGCGACCGTGCTGCTTGTTCCATCCACAAAGAACAGATGCAGATTGGCAGGGATGGTCTGACTGGTATTGGTCAGATTGAACCGCGTCTCCTCGCGGGACGAATCGGCTTGTGATGTATAAGCATTAAAGATCAGCACGCTGCCGGGTTCCAGGCCGGTGGCCAACTTCGATTCCACCGGGGAACCTGGGCCGGCAGGCGGGGCGTTGACCAGCAGGCAGGTCGTCCAGCTTCCGATGACGACTGATCCGACAGTGGCGCTGCCAGACGTACAGAGTGTGGTGCCGGAGAGGGCATTCGAGGCCACCTCCACCTGGTAACTGAGTGACACCTTGCCACCGCTCGGAATCGTTCCCGACCATTTGACACTCTGCCCAATGCCGACCTGATAAGAATCGATCTGACAGGTTCCAACCGAGGCCTGGCAACTCTCGGACACGCCAATCAGTCCCGCGGGCAGCGTCGTCAGATAGTTCACCGTTACCGTGCTGCCAGATCTGTTGGTCAGTTCCCAGGCGATCAGCACTCTGCCGCCGGGACCGATCGAACGGAAAAGAGGCTGTACCGTTTCGACAAAGCTGAATGAAGATGAGGTAACCCCCGTCAGGGTATAGATCTCACCTGTGAAGACCGCACCGGTCAGGTTTGTGCCCAGTGCATCGGTGATTCCAGTCAGACTGACCAGATTGAGCCCAAGCGTCCCGGCTCCGTTTCCGGTCGCGACCCTTATCGTCCAGATCCTTCCACCACCAGTGATACCAGTTATGCCGGCCCCAGTCACTGCGCCAGTCGTGACTAGTGCCAGGTTGGCGGCCGTGATCCCCCGGACACTTTCACTGAAGGTCACGGTATAATCGACGCTTGCCGCACTGACCGGGTTGAGGCTCGCCCGCTGGATCGATTCGACCATTGGCGGCAGGTTGATTGTGTACTTGCCGATATTTCGTGACTGCTTGTCATCTCCGACTATCGAGAAGGCCCCGCCGATATAGATCGATTCACCAATGCTGGCTAACCCAAATCCGAACTCGCCCAACCCTGCGGATTGGATTCCCTCGCCGCTGAGTGGATCGGCCAGGAGCTGATAGGTCTCACCGACCGTGTCGTAGCTGACGATCCCACGCGTGAGCAGCCTGCGGCCGCCGATATTTGAACTGGAGAAGAATCCGGAGATGATCAGTCTGTCGCCTAGAGCAATCATCCTCGCTGCTTCGAGATCGAGTCCATTACCTCCACCGTCACCATCAAGGCTTGACCAGGTGCTACTGGGGATGTGAAATCTGGCCAAGCGGCGTCCACCAACCGAACCATTGACCAGCGTGAAATCTCCACCAATGTAGAGGGCATCACCAACGATGGCCATGCTCGTAATCGATCCATCTGGCCCGCTGCCACTGCCACCGGGCAGAGCACTCCACGTTCCGGTCGTCAGATCATACTTCCCAATGGAACTGACGTTGACTGCCGTCCCACCCTGGTTAAGGATCGTCTGGCTGCCGCCGACATAGAGCGTCGTCTCGTCTCGCGCGATGGCCCGGATCGTCCGATTCCCGCCATTGCCGGCGCCCGTTCCCAGTTTTTGAAAAGTGCCACTGGTCGTATCGAAGCGGCTGATCGCATTCATTGTTGAAGTTACGCCGCCACTCGTGACCGCATTGAAGGCCCCGCCGATGAAGAGATCGGTTCCGCTGGCGAAGAGCTCGTAGACCGAATCGTCGAATCCATCACCCGCCGTACCCACGGCACTCCAAGTTCCACTCGCCACGTTGAACCGTGCGAAGCGGCGACCAGAGATCGTCGTCGTGCCGGTGATGTTCTGGAAGCTCCCGCCAACGTAGAGGTTTCCATCGATCATGGCCATGGCAAAGACGCTTCCGTCGACTCCGTCACCCGCAGCACCAAGTGCCGACCAGGTGCCGGTGAGAGTGTTATAACGGGCAACCCGCCCGACGGAGAGCGAACCGATCGCCGTGAAATTGCCGCCAACGTAGATCTCGTCACCAACGGCAATGATCGCCAGCACGGCGTCGTTGGGTCCGGTGGCAAACTCGCTGCTCCAGGAATTGTAGTGAGTTGAAGAGGTCATACCGGTCAGTGTGTATGCCTCTCCGTTGAAGGTCGGTCCGCTCAGACTACTCCCCAGGCTGTCGGTGATGCCAGCACCATTGGTGAGGTTCAGTCCAAGCGTCCCGGTGCCGCTTCCGGTAACGAGGACTCTCCACGTCCGGCCGCTACCGGTCACTGTTGTCACGGCCGCACCCGTCACCGTTCCTGTCGTTACGGCAGCAAAGTTGGCTGATGTCACCCCGGTGACCCTCTCGCTGAAGCTCACCGTGAACTCGAGACTGGAGAGATTGGTTGGATTCTGACCCGCTGCGGCAATTGAGGTTACAGCCGGAGGGTAGTCGGCCGTGTAGAGACCGATCCGCGATGAGGGGCGTGTATCACCAACACTGTTGAAATTTCCTCCAACAAAGATGGATTCACCAAAGATACCCAGCCCGTCAGCGTAACTCCCCGTCCCCACTCCCTGTCCGCCGAGCGTGTCGACCAATGCCTCGTAGACATTGGTCGAAATGTTGTACCGTGCTACACCGCGCGTCGCGACCGTCACTCCACCAACATTCGAGGTTGTGAAGTTGCCGGTGATGATCAGTCTTGAACCGATTGCCGCCAGCTCATAGACATCTCCGTCGAATCCATTGCCTCCCCCCGCTCCGTTGAGTGCCGTCCAGGTGCCGTTCGTCAGATCGTACCCGGCCAGGCATCTCGCCCCAACCGTGCCATTGACAATGGTAAATGCTCCACCAATGTAGAGCATGTCACCAACGACTACCATCGAATTGATATCCCCACTCGGGCCGCTGCCACTGCCGCCCACCATCCCGCTCCACGTCCCGGTTGTCAGATCATACCTCCCGATCGAACTGACATTGATGGACGTTCCACCCTGATTGAGAACCGTCTGGTTGCCACCGACATAGAGCGTCGTCTCATCCCGCGCAATTGCCCGGATCGTGCGGTCGGTTCCGTTGCCGACACCCGTCCCCAGTTTATGAAAGATCCCGGTAGTCGTATCGAACCGGCTGATGGCATTCATGGTCGAACTTGCACCACCGCTCGTCACAGCAGTAAAGGACCCGCCAATGAAGAGGTCGGTTCCAGTGGCGAAGAGCTCGTAGACCGTATTGTCAAATCCGTCACCAGCCACTCCGACGGGGCTCCAGGTCTCGGTTGCCACGTTGAACCGTGCGAATCTCCGACTGGAGATCGTCGACCCACCTGTGATGTTCTGAAAGCTTCCCCCAATGTAAAGGTCTCCATCGATGAGAACCATGGCCAGAACGTCACCGTCTACTCCAGCCCCAGCCTCTCCAAGTGCCGACCACGTCCCAGTCGTCGTGTTGAAACGCGCAATTCGCGCGACGGAGAGGGAACCGATGGCTGTGAAGCTGCCGCCAACATAGATGTCGTCCTCAACGACCAGAATCGAGAGGACGTTCCCATTCGGTCCACTGGCGAAACTGCTGCTCCAGGAATTGAATGATGTCGAGGTCGCCAGACCGGTCAGGGTCAGAACCTCACCCGTAAAGGGAAGCCCCGTCAGGCTACCCCCTGTACTGTCCGTGATGCCTGTCCCATTGCTCAGATTGAGCCCCAGCGTTCCGGCGCCGCTCCCCGTCGCGACTCGCACCGTCCAGAATCTCCCACCTCCGGTAACCGCCGTCACCGCTGCGCCCGTCACCGCCCCCGTTGTCGCCACCGTGAAGTTGGATGCTGACACTCCTGTCACACTCTCACTGAAGGTCAATGTAAAATCGACACTCTCCACATTCTCTTCGTGGCGAACGATCGAGACGACCTCCGGCGGAAGATTGAAAACATACTTTCCGATCCGTGATGAGGGACGGCTGTCACCCACCTCGGTGAACGCCCCACCAATGTAGAGATCCTCTCCAATCCTGGCCAGAACCCGACCGTCGATCGCCAGTGTCACTCCCTGATCTCCGAGCGGGTCGGTCAACGCATGGTAGGATTCCGCTACCGTGTCATACCTCGACACCCCGCGAGTCATGACCTGTGGCGCGCCTCTGAAGTTGGAGACCGAGAACTGCCCGGCGATCAACAGATCTGTCCCCATCAACAGCAGGCTCGAGACCTCTCCACTCACTCCCCCGAAGACGCCGCTTCCAGCCCCACTCGGCAACTTCGACCAGGTACCGGTCGTCAGATCGACTCTTCCGAGGCGGAAATTGTTGATCGATCCGTTGATCAGGGTGAACGCTCCACCAAAATAGAGCTTCTCCCCAATGAGGGTCATACTGTTGACCGTCCCGTTGGTTCCGCTCGTTCCACCACCCGGCATGGCACTCCAGGTTCCACTCACCAGATCGTAGCGACCCATGCCCGCAACAGTGACTTCAGTCCCTCCTCCGCCAAGATTGAGTTTCGTCGAGTTACCACCAACATAGAGGCTCGTTCCATGCCTGACCAGTGCCTTGATCGCTCCATCCGCCCCATTCCCAGTTCCGCTTCCAAGTCGGTTGAATGTCGTCGCTGTTGTGTCAAACCTGGTGATCGCCCCCATCGTTGAGACTGCCCCACCGACGGTCACCGTTGTGAATTCACCGCCGATGAAGAGATCCGTGCCATTCGCCAACAGGCTGTGAACTACTGCGTCCAGACCATTGCCAGCTGCCCCAAGCGCACTCCAGCTTCCGGCAGCGGTGTTATACCTGGCGACCCGCGAGGCCGGGATACTGGTTCCACCGACGATGTTGAGGAAGCTTCCACCTATGTAAAGTGTCTCTCCAACCAGTGCCATTGCCGTCACCCGGTCATCAACTCCTCCTCCGGAGAGCGAACTCCACGTCTTCGAAACGGTGTTGTATCTGGCAATGTGCGATGTCGTCAGGTCACCTACCGTTGTGAAGTCCCCTCCAACGTAGACGTCCACACCTATGGTAAGCATGGCATAGACCGTTCCGTTTGGTCCGGTGCCGAACTCGTCGCTCCAGGTGTTTGGAACTCCTAGAACACGGTTCAACTCCAGCTCCGGACCACTATCTTCACCACCCAATGTCTCCAAGTGGTCGACTGCCACTCTCAACGCAGAGGCTGGAACCAATGTTAGAATGCATAAAATGCAGAGGAGCACTGCCAGACTGCGATATTCTATTCTCTTCTCTTGTTTTGCACACTTATCTTCTCTTCAGATCTATCCGACCAAATCATGTATTTCGCGTCCATAGTTGTAGATAGCCCTTGCAAGCGAGCGGATAATAGGTTTTCGACTTATCAGCTGTATTTATTTTTCCATATCAATAGTTATTAATTTTTACAACCAAAGATCTCTTATGCAGGCATGCGGTGTAATCACTGCGGCCAAGTCGGCGAATGAAAGCAGAACCGGCGAGTCTTCCTGATGTCGAGTGGTAGTCAAGATGAAATCAGACAACTTGTGGTCTGATTGTGATAACCCCCAAGAGTGAGATTCGGTTGCTGACTATCACTCTCTGGTTTGAAAGAACTGACTTGTTGAAGTGGAGTTACAAAAAGGGATTGTTGTGGGGGGGGGAAGGCATATCCGTTGGCTTGGAGTCTGGCCGTTGAGATATGCCTTCCGTCGTGTCGGATCAATAGTTCGCGCGGTTCCATCTATTTCTTCACCGGCACAGCCTCGAGCAGCAGGGCGAGCGCGCGCTTGAACGACTTCTCGCCATCGGTTGCCCCCTTGAAATGGCCGAGCCGGACGACGACCAGGTCGTGCGAGGGGATGATCAGGGTGTACTGCCCACCTGCCCCGGCCATAAAGTAGGCCTCACGCGGCACCGGGAACTCATCGTTGCCATTGAGCCAGAAGAAGCCACCGTAGATTGGGCGTCCATCGGCCTCCCACGCCGGCGCGAGAGTACTGACAAATTTGACGAAGCCCTCCGGCAGAATCCGCTCACCATTCCAGACTCCATCCTGCAGGTAGAGATTACCGAGCCGCGCCCAGTCCCTTCCCGAGGCAAATTCGTAACCTTGGGTCAGGAAGTTGCCGTAGGGATCGGTCTCCATGACCATGGTCCGGATTCCCAGCTTGTCGAAGAGCTTCCGCTGCGGGAAGGTGTGGTAGACCTCCTTCAGTTTCTCGATGCCGAGCCGGTTGAGATAGTTGATCAATACCGGATCGGTGTTCCGGTACCGGCCAACGGTGTTCGGAGGCCACTGGAGGGGGCGCGTCGCCGCGTATTTGAATGAATCGACCGTCCCGGTGTAGAGGTAGAGGTGGTCGGGATAGCCAAGGCTTGGGTCATAGTCCGGGTCCTGCGGCGCGCGGATGCGCAGTCCGCTCGACATGTGCAGGATGTCGGCGATGCGAATCTTTCCACGCGGATCGCCTGCCCCCTGCCACTCCGGGACCGGCGCCGGCTGCCATAGATTGTAGACTCCCTGCCGGATGAGAATCCCCATGATCGTCGCGGTGAGGCTCTTGCCCATCGACCAGCTCTCGAGCGGAGTCTTCTGATCAACCCCCTTGCCATAACGCTCACCGATCAGTCGCCCCTTCCAGGTGATGACCATGGCTGCCGTCTCGCCACTCGCCGGTGTAAAGCCGGCATCGAGCGCCTGCCGCACCTTCTCTGTATCGACTTCAGGTGGATTGCCCGCCGGCAACCGGTCGCCCATCGGCCACGGAGTCTTTCCCCCATCCGGAAGATTCCGTGGAACCTTGACCGGCGTGAAGTCCGGTCTGGTCGCCCCTTTGGGCAGCGCGACGCAGCCCTGATCGCCGGTAAAGAGCGCCGTGCGTACCACCCCGTTCGGCAGGCTCACCGTGACCCGCTTCGCCTCGCGATCGACCACTGGCCGGCCCAGCTTCGATCGTTCAGTATATGGCGCAGTGAAGTAGCCGACCCTCTCCGCCGCGAAGTCGGCCTCGAGCCCGGTGATGAAGACGGCCGAGCAGATGACCTTGGCCAGCCCGGCCGCGTGATGCTCCAGCGGATCTCCGGGCGGGGCGACATAGGCCGTCTTCAGCTCGAGTGCCCGCGCCCGGGCAAGCATCGCCTCGCGCGTCGTTGGCGTCTGTCCGATTGCCACTGCCGCCAGCAGGGCGACGATCACTAAATGTCTCATCCTCTCGATCCTCATTACCGTCTCTCCTGTCGCCTGTAGATTGAACTTTGTGGTCCGGATTTGGCTACTGGGCGGTCCAGCCACCATCGACGAAGAGCTCCGTGCCGGTGACATATGATGCCGCGTCAGAGGCGAGAAAGACGACCACTCCGGCGATCTCGTGTAGATCGCCCCAGCGCCCCATCGGGATTCGCGCGACAAAGTCCTGGTATTTGACCGGATCGTTGAGCAGTTGGCGGTTCATATCGGTCGCAAATGGCCCCGGGCAGATCGAGTTGACCGTCACCCCCTTCGTTGCCCACTCGAGGGCGAGCGTCCGCGTCAGTCCGCCGATCGCCGCCTTTGACGAAGCATAAGGGGTTCGCCCGGCCATCGAGATGACCGAAAAGATCGAACCGAGATTGATCACCCTGCCCCAGCCACGCGCGATCATCCCCATTCCAAAGGCCCGTGCACAGAGGAAGGGACCTTTGACGTTGGCGTCGATCACCGCATCCCAGTCGCTCTCCTGCAGATCCTGGATCGCTCCGCGGATGTTGATCCCCGCATTGTTGACGAGGATATCGATCGGCCCGAAGTCCGCCTCGATCTCTGACCGCAGCCGCTCGATGTCGGCGGCAATCGTCATATCGGCCCGGAACGCGGCTGTGCGGCGTCCGGTGCTCCTCGCGATCTCCGCCGCTGCAGTCTGGCAATCGGCGAGAGTCCGGCTGACGATCGCGACATCCGCTCCGGCCTCGGCCAGCGCCTCGGCCATGACTCGTCCCAATCCCTTGTTTCCACCCGTGATCAGGACGCGCCGTCCCTCCAGTCGAAAAAGGTCGATAATGTTTCGTTCAGTATGATCGTTGATTCTCATTTTGCTTCGGTTCTCAGACTTTCAGAATATTGCGGGCATAGTCCGAGCAGCGGCGCAGATTGTCGTTCTCGACAGCCAGCGCATTCTCGGTCGTCAGGTGGGAGATGCGCGGCAAGGGACGGGCGGCGGCCCGCGAGAGGACTCCGCGCTCGAAACGGTCGATCCGCTGCTGATCGCGCTTCTCATAGGTCACCCAGTAGAGGTCGGTCTTGTAAGGGACCAAAAGCGGATCGCGCGTGATCATCTCGAGGACGATCGGCAGGCGGATATTGTTCTGTCTCAGCAGCGAGACTATCTCTCGCAACGGTGTCTGGCCTTCACCCAGCACTACCTCCGACAGTTCAAACCCAGTCTCCGCCGGGCGGACGGCCATATCCTTCAGGTGCGTGGTCACGGCATAGGGCGCCAGTTTGCGGACGACCTCGAGCGAGTCCTCGAGCAGGGCAAGGTTGTTGCCAAAGTCGATGCAGGCACCGAGCCACTGGCTGCTGACACTCTTCAGGATCTCGACCTGCTCATCCACCAGCCAGTCCTTGTGGTTCTCTACCGCGACCCGCAGGCGATGTCGGCGCAGCAGTGGTTCGGACTGGCGTAGCACCTGCTTCCAGTGTCGGGCAAAATCCTGCCAGCTCTTCATGTCCTTGAAGGTCTCGTAACGACGACCACCGAGGCAGGCGACCCGCAGCCTTTCGACTCCCAGCTCCGCGGCGACTCGGGCGACCGGAGCCAGTGACTCTTCACTCTCGAGCAGCCGCGCGCTCACCCCCAGCTCAAGCTCCATCTCCCGTCTCTCAAGCATCTGGCGCACCGCTTTCAGCTGTTCACCATCGGTCCCGCCAAGCTGCTCATAACCCATCTGCGCGACCCCGGCGCCCAGGTCGTGGCAGAGATCGATGAACTCTGCCGCCCCGACCAGTGGTCGCTTCTCCGGGG
>CAIOZW010000307.1 GCA_903862855.1 uncultured Acidobacteriota bacterium | reverse complement strand
GGGGTAACTCTCGCCAGCAGTTGGTGGAGAATCTCGCGTCTCCGTCTCCAGATCGATTCGATCGAGGGCCACGTGACGGGATCAGCAGTCTTCGTGCTGAAGATCCCCGCCGGGCGGATCTCCTTAAAATCAGGGTCGGCCTGAAGTGGCGGCAGCTCGATCATCTGCACGTGAGGTGGAACCATCCGCCGCAGATCATCATTGAGAGGCAGTCCACCATTGACAAACCAGATCTCAAAGTCGGGCAGACCGCGCAGAATGGCGAGACTGCGCATGAGATGGCCCATACCCAGAACCGGCTGGCAGTAGAAGATAAGGCGACCTCTCACGCCCTGGCCATCCTTTCAGCCTTCAGCACCAGGCGTTCCAGAATGGTGCTGAGATTTGGCTTGAGGCGGGTCACGCAGCGGTAGGCACGCTCGGAGAGCAGCTTGCAGGCAACCATTCGCCGCCAGTGCTGCTTGTCGATGGTCTGTCCACTCGATTGCTGGTACCCCGCCATTATCCAGGCGATCTGGTCGTCGACCCGGTCATGGTCGTGCTGCATCTCCAGAGCCTGATACCAGAGACCGGCGGCGAGACTGGCCAGGTCCAGCCAGCGGTCTCCACGAACTGCGTTGTCAAGATCGATCAGTCCTACTGCTCCCTTGACAAGTCGAAAGATGTTCTTCAGGTGCAGATCACCGTGCAGGTGAACTCGATCGGCACCGCTGCTCGATTCGAGCCGCGGTGCGAGTCTCGACACCCGCTCTTCGAGATCGGGTCTGACGCTGAGAATGGTCTCGATCGCCCGCGTCAGCTCTTCTCTCTGGTTTCGCGCGGTCACCTCCGTCAATCCGTCCCCGGGCAGTGTATGGAGCACGGCGATCGTTCTTCCGATCTCGGTGAGCTCCTCCTCAGTTGCTCCAGAATCGATAGCGATACCCTCCAGACCCCGCATCCAGATGCTCTCCGTTGCCGGGTGATGGCCAAGTGGGGCCGGGATTGCCAGGCGTCCACTCCGGCACGGTTCACTATTCCAGAGATGGGTCATGATCTCCCACGCCACCTTCGATTCTCCGGGACGGTAGAACTTGCCGTAGCCCCATCCGGCAGCATCGTTCAGCATAACCCGCACCGTGACGGAACGCTCGGCAACGAACTGGATCAGTTCCAGCCTCCCACCCGGGTTGAGTGGCCTGACTGACAGTGCGAGATCGGGAACCAGGGTGGCCGGATCATCCAGCCGAACGATTCCCCGCAACTTGCGATCCGCAGGGAAGAGCCGGATGACGGCATCCAGTTCCGGCAGATGGGTTGCATCACCATCAATATCGTTTCCGGCTCGCCCGTTTGCCGGGAGATGATCGCGACTCTCACCATCACGACAGGCGAGAAGGCTCAGGAACGTCCGGTACGACTCGACTCTGTTCTCAAGGCGGGCCGACCAGGTGATCAGGCAGTTGCGCCCGGGACGGTAGCGAATCCGCTCCAGCCGAAGGTCGCTTGCTCCAAGGCTCGCCAGTGGGCTGTTGGCAAGAAGCTGCTCCAATTCAACAGGCCCCTCGCGCCTCAAGAGTCGGTGGATTTGGGGCAGCTCTGGTGGGAGCCAGTCTCTTCTCATGCGACTCCATTTCGTCCTGTCTCCCTGACCGATTGAAAGAGTTCCTTCAGCGCGGAGATATTGCGACGGGCGTCAAACTCCTGTTCAACCAGCTCGCGTCCCCGTCGCCCAAGCTCCTCCCGCAGCTGAATATCTTCGAGCAGTTGTCGAATCGCTGCCGCGAGGGCTACCGGGTCACGTTCCGCAACCAGCAAACCCGTTTCACCATTCCGCACCAGCTCTGGAATTCCGGAGATCCGTGTCGAAACGACCGGAAGCCCCATCGCCATCGCCTCGGCCAGGACGTTCGGTATCCCGTCACGGTCACCATCATCGGTGACCAGACTCGGCAGGGCAAAGAGGGTCGCGGCGGCATAGAGACGGGTCAGCTCCTCCTGGGTCATCGCCGGTTGCAAGAGAATCTGCTCGCCAAGTCCATGTTGGGCGATCAGTTGTTCGATCTCCGCTGTCAGGGGAGTGAAGCCACCGACGATCCGTACCTGAAAATTCACCCCATCATCGCGCAGCATTCGACAGGCTTCGATGAGTATCGGAAAGCCCTTCTTCTCGACAAAGCGGCCAACGGCCAGAATCAGCGGCCGGGTATGCCTCTCTGCCGGACGATTCTGCTGGAAGAGCTGCAGATCGATTCCGTGATAGATCCGGTGAATCTTCTCCCTCTCATTACTCAATCGTGCCAGATAATCGACATTTGCCCGCGTGCAGGTGACGGTAAAGCTGGCCGACTGCAGTTTACGGGTGAGCAGATCTCCCGGATTCATATCGACCCGGTAGATGTCCTTTGCGTGGGCAGTAAAACTGAAGGGGCGTCCGGAGAGGCGGGCGGCGAGCATGGCGACAGTCGTTGCCGTGTGTGCAAAATGGGCATGGAGGTGTGTGATCTCTCCACCCGGCCCATCGATCAGTGCGGCGGCGATGAAACCAGCCTGCAGAAACTCACGCAGGGCGGTTCGCCGCGCTGCTGCGCTCTCGCGCCACCCGCGGAGAATCAGTCCGCCAAACGTCAGCATCCACGCCGTTGGCCGAGCCGTCAATAACCGCCGGTGCGCCGCTGCAAAATTGGGCCAGTTCTCCTGCAGCCACGCCAGAAGGGACTTTCCGTCTCCGCTTGAGATCTCCGGCAGATAGGTGACCGGCACCCTGATTCGCTGCGTCACTCCGTGGGCCTTCTCTCCCACCAGTCGCTTCAGAGAGAAGACTTGGATCCGTAACCCCGACTGCTCAAGCAGGGCGATCTCATTCGAGATGAACGTCTCCGAGGTTCGTCCGTAACCTTTCAGGATGTAACCGATGACGGCCTGATCTCTATTGGCCATGACCAAGCATCCTCTCCACCTCCATATTGATTACCTGCTGGGCTCCCAGATCGATCCGTTGCCAGTCTGCTTCAGCTGGCTTTGCCGCCAGCTGCCGCTCGATCGCATCAGCCATCAGTTCGACCGTCAACTCATCCGGGTGGAGTACGGCAAAGAGATCGAGAGGTGCGAGCCGCTCCATCCGGATCAACTGTTCTTCAGTCGGTCTGACCCGCGGGATGACGATGGCCTTGCGGCGCAGGGAGACTATCTCGCAGATCGTATTGTAGCCGCCCATGGAGACTACCAGGTTGGCGGCGGCCATCAGACCGGGAAGGTTCCGGCTGAAGTCCAGAAAGATGGTATTGGGAATGGAGTCGGCCAGT
>CAIOZW010000306.1 GCA_903862855.1 uncultured Acidobacteriota bacterium | reverse complement strand
GCCATTATTGCGTGGAAAATGTACGCCAAAAAGTTAGTGAATGGCCATATCGAGTGTTATATTCCATTTTATGCAGAACCTTGCAGGGCTCTCAGCAACACTTAGCGGCCCTCCAATCACTCATCATCAGTCTCGTGACCGATGGGCCAACGGTCAGGTCGTTGCCCAATTTATCCATCATCTTGCTTGCAGGTATTTACCTATGATTACAGTCCTCTCAATTGCCGGTTATGATCCCTCCGGCGGGGCCGGTATCCTCGCCGATATAAAGACATTTGCCGCCTTCGGCTGCTACGGAGTGGGCGCGATCAGTTCCCTGACTTCGCAGAATACCGTCGCAGTCTATGGCGCCGCGCACCAGACACCGGAGACGCTTCGTTCGCAGTTGCAGCCACTCAGCGAGGATTTCACAATTGCCGGAGTGAAGACAGGCATGCTCCCGACGCGTGAAACGATCGAGACGGCAGCAGAGTTCGTTTCGACCCATCGCCTCCCGCATCTGGTAGTCGATCCGGTCATTCGTTCGACGAGTGGCTACGATCTGATCGACGACGTCGCAGTACGAGAGCTGGTGCGCCATCTTCTGCCACTGGCAGAGGTGGTAACACCAAATCTGGCTGAGGCGGAGCGGCTGACCGGTCTGGTGGTGAGGGATATCGCCGGAATGGAGGAGGCCGCGCGAAGGATCGTCGCACTCTGCGAGACCGCTTCGCCGGCAGTGCTGGTCAAGGGGGGGCATCTGACCGATACGGCAACCGATCTGCTCTATGATGGCAGGGATTTCTATTACCTGGAGGGCGAGCGGATCGAGACGCGAAACACTCACGGGACTGGATGCACCCTCTCGGCGGCGATTGCGGCGCGGCTCGCGCTGGGTGATGAATTGCCTGAGGCGGTCCGCAAAGCGAAGAATTATGTCGAGAGGGCCATCCGCGAGGCCCCGGGGCTGGGGCAAGGTGCGGGCCCCCTCAACCACTTTCCGACGCCTCCCGGCACTCCAGGCTCCAACTGAGCGGAGTCTGATCACCCGCTCCGAGGCCAGTTTGGATCGTGGATTGGACCATAGGATAGCCTCTCCAGGGGGATAGCCAGGGTATTAGCCTCACCAGTGATCAGATCAATCTTCCGTCCGGGTTCCGGATCAAGCGGGATCTTCGTGATAAGCCCACGCTGTAATGGAGCTCTCAAAGCAACATATTCTCATTTGTGGGTTGAAAAGCATCAAGATCGACTGCGAGAAGAGACCATTCTTTTCCTGTGACAATGCTTATCACTGGACATGATCCGGCTGCCTTCAATAATATAGAGCCACTATGCCCAAACGAACTGATTTGCACAAGATTCTGATCATTGGTTCAGGTCCGATCGTCATCGGACAGGCCTGTGAATTCGACTATTCCGGCACTCAGGCCTGCAAGGCTCTCAAGCAGGAAGGCTATGAGGTCGTGCTCGTCAACTCCAATCCGGCAACGATCATGACCGACCCTGAACTGGCCGACCGGACCTACGTCGAGCCGCTGACCGTCGAGTCGGTCACCGCCATCATCGAGCGTGAGCGCCCCGATGCCCTCCTCCCGACGGTTGGTGGCCAGACGGCCCTCAACCTGACGGTCAAACTGGCTGAATCCGGCGTCCTGGAGAAGTATGGAGTCGAGTTGATTGGCGCCAAACTGAAGGCAATCAAGGTGGCCGAGGATCGACTGCTCTTCAAGAATGCCATGGATGAGATCGGGCTCTTCATGCCCAAGGCGCGATTCTGCCACAATATGGATGAGGCGATGGCCGCAGCAGAAGAGATCGATTTTCCGATCATCATCCGCCCCAGCTTCACGCTTGGCGGAACGGGTGGCGGTATCGCCTACAATGGGGAGGAGTTTGCCGAGATTGCCGAACGCGGTCTGACCGCCAGCCCGACCAGCGAGATCCTGGTTGAAGAGTCGATTATCGGCTGGAAGGAGTTCGAGCTCGAGGTCATGCGTGACCTCGCCGACAACGTGGTCATCATCTGTTCGATCGAGAACTTCGATGCGATGGGTGTCCACACTGGTGACTCGATCACCGTCGCCCCGGCACAGACCCTCACCGATCGTGAGTACCAGATGATGCGAGACGCGGCAATCCGGATCATCCGCAAGGTTGGGGTAGAGACCGGCGGTTCCAATATCCAGTTTGCGGTCAATCCGGAGAATGGTGAGCTGCGGGTAATCGAGATGAACCCGCGCGTCTCCCGTTCATCGGCCCTGGCGTCGAAGGCGACTGGTTTCCCGATTGCGAAGATCGCCGCCAAGCTGGCGGTCGGCTATACTCTCGACGAGATTCCCAACGATATTACGCAAAAGACCCCGGCCTCGTTTGAACCGACAATCGATTATGTCGTCGTCAAGATCCCCAAATGGGCCTTCGAGAAGTTCCCTGGTTCGGAAGATGTGCTCGGAACGCAGATGAAGTCGGTCGGTGAGGTGATGGCCATCGGACGGACCTTCAAGGAGGCCTTCCTGAAGGGTGTCCGGTCCCTCGAACGGCGCGGTTCGCCTTACGTCGGCAATGTGAATGACGAGACACTGCGCCGGAAGCTGATCATTCCAAACTCGGAGCGTATCCATTACATTCATGCCGCCCTCGAGCGCGACTGGTCCCTCGACGAGATTCAGGAGCTGACGGGCATCGATCCGTGGTTCCTGACGCAGCTGCGCCAGATCGTCGATCTGCAGAACGAGTTGCAGCAGTTCACCCCTGCCAGTCTGCCCCGCGACATCCTCCGCCGGGTGAAGAGATACGGATTCTCGGATGCTCGGATTGCCGATCTGCTGCGATCAACCGAGGACGAGATCCGCCAGATACGGCGCGAACAGGGAATACTGCCCGTCTACAAGCGGGTCGATACCTGCGGCGCCGAGTTCGAGTCCGATACACCCTATCTCTACTCGACATATGAGAGTGAATGTGAAGCGGCTCCGACCGACCGGCAAAAGATCATGATTCTTGGTTCGGGGCCCAACCGGATCGGTCAGGGCATCGAGTTTGACTACTGCTGCTGCCACGCCTCCTTCGCACTCAAAGACGCCGGTTTCGAGACGATCATGGTCAACTGCAACCCGGAGACCGTCTCGACCGATTACGATACATCCGATCGACTCTACTTCGAACCACTGACCTTTGAGGATGTCATGCACATCGTCGAACTGGAGAGGCCGAAAGGAGTGATCGTCCAGTTTGGCGGACAGACTCCGCTCAACCTGGCGATGCGGCTCCACCAGGCAGGAGTACCGATTATCGGCACCAGCCCGGAATCGATCGACCTTGCCGAGGACAGGAAGCGTTTTGGAGCACTGCTCGCCGACCTCAACATACCCCAGCCTGTCAACGGGACGGCAGTGACCGTCGATGAGGCCAAGCGGGTTGCCGCCTCGATTGGGTATCCGGTCCTCGTCCGCCCGAGTTATGTGCTTGGCGGCCGAGCGATGATGATCGTTTATGACGAGTCGAGCCTCGACAACTACATGAAGAACGCCGTCGAGGCCTCTCCGGAGAAGCCGGTTCTCATCGATCGGTTCCTCGAGGACGCCTTTGAGGTCGACGTCGATGCTCTTGCCGATGGCGAAGACTGCGTCATTGCCGGCATTCAGGAGCATATCGAGGAGGCCGGGATCCACTCTGGAGATTCTTCGTGCGTCCTCCCACCCTATATGGTAAAGACCGAGCACCTCGACACGATGCGCAAATATACGCGGATCCTTGCGAGGGCCCTCAGTGTCCGCGGTCTGATGAATATCCAGTTTGCGATCAAGGATGACATTGTCTACGTCCTCGAAGTCAATCCCCGTGCTTCACGGACGGTCCCCTTTGTCTCCAAGGCGACGGGTGTACCGCTCGCCAAGATTGCTTCTCTGGTCATGACCGGTCGCACATTGCGGGAGTTCGGTCTGCCGGAAGAGCTCTCGGTCCGGAACTTCTTTATCAAGGAACCGGTCTTCCCCTTCGTCAAATTCCCGGGTGTCGACCCCGTGCTTGGCCCGGAGATGCGCTCGACGGGTGAAGTAATGGGGATGGCCGACAACTTCGGCCTCGCCTTTGCCAAGGCTCAGATGAGCAGCAATGCCAGCCTGCCCATTGACGGTACGGCCTTCATCAGCGTCAATGACAACGACAAGAAGAATGCCATCAGGATTGCCAGACGGCTCCAGGAAGTCGGGTTCCGCATCATCGCTACTCGTGGGACAGCGGCGGTTCTCAATGATGCCGGGGTTCCCTGTGACCGTGTCTACAAGGTCAATGAGGGACGCCCAAATGTCGTCGACCTGATCAAGAGCGATGAGATCGACCTGATCGTCAATACGCCACTTGGCCGGTCTTCATACTATGATGAGCGTGCCATTCGCCGCGCGGCGATGCAGTACAATGTCGTCACATTCACCACCCTCACCGGTGCCAATGCTGCGGCCAGTGCCATCGTCGCCATGCGCGCCGAGAACCGGCTCAGTGTCATCAGCCTCCAGGAACACCACGCCCGGACTTCTTGAGGCTGAGGTCACAGCAAAAAAATAGAGGGTTCGGGAGACTATCCCGAACCCTCTATTTTTTGCTGTGACCTCTCTGCGGCGATCAGGATCTGCCGATTGAGAGATAGTTGAATGGATCGACCGGACGATCGTGGAGACGCACCTCATAATGGCAGTGAGGCGCTGTCGAACGACCAGTGCTGCCAACCGCGCCGATCTTCTTTCCCCTCGCCACGTGCTGACCGACCGTCACTTCGATGCTCGACATATGGGCATAGCGGGTCGTCAGACCATAACCGTGATCGATAACTACGATGTTACCATAACCTGAGTGCGAGCCAGCGAAGATGACCATCCCATCCGCCGTTGCATTGATCGATGACCCGTGGTTGGTTGCAATATCCAGACCGGAGTGCATCTCATACCCACCCCCGCCAAAGGGGTTGCGACGCGAACCATATCCATCCGAGATATAACCACGCACTGGCCATCCCGTCGGCGTCGAGGCGAGCTTCATCTGGTTCTTGTCATACACGACACGGATCTGACGCAGCTCGCTCTCGAGCGCATCGGTCACCTCCTCGATGCTGCTCAGATCTCCACCTTCGATCGACCCTGGACCTCCCTGTCCAACGACGCGGTTCAGATCGGCTGAACGACCAACCCCACTTGTCTCG
Source organism: uncultured Acidobacteriota bacterium (assembly GCA_903862855.1). GTDB lineage: Bacteria > Acidobacteriota > Blastocatellia > RBC074 > RBC074 > CAIOZW01. The sequence continues at coordinate 11,116 of CAIOZW010000306.1, read as the reverse complement.
GCCAGCTTGCGCTGTGTCGTGTCGAGCGCCGCCAGGCGCGTCTGTAGAAGATCGAACTTGCTCGTTGCCTCCCGATTCTGCTCCCGTAAACGCCGGTTCTCAAGCTGGGTCAGGTTAAGTTTTGCGACGACTACTGCGTGCTGGGCAATTACGTACATTCCGTAACCAACCGTCAGCAGACCAACTCCGGCGAACCCAAGGATCATATATATGACCCGGTGGTGAACATTGAACTTCCTCAGTGGGGACTTCGCTGTCGGGGCAAATACAAAGGTGTAAAACCGCTTATCTTCGTTCATTATAATCTTCTCCTTGACTCAGTCGCCCTCCGTTGCGCGGAAGACGCCGAGTATGGGGCGGGGGCGCAAACCGGCAGTTATCCCTGCAGAGCCGGAATCTCTGGTACCCTGCCTGATTAAGAGAGGGTACGACTGCGGTTACAATGGCTTGTGTGCTGACAATGCTTTACATACCGCTGACCAACAGAGCCCCCAGTAGCCCGATTCGTCGGACAGCGTCAACTTCTGCCATAAGACCTTCTCGGCCAATAGATAATATTGAAACAGTTCACAACCACCAGGAGCGAGTCCAACGTCGACCGAAGGATTGCCGCCGTTTCAATATCTGCCGAATAGTCTCAGCACGGATTAACTAAAGCGATTACACACAAATTGAACCACAATCAGAAAAACCGAGTGGAAAGCTAGCATACTCCAAGGCCTACTTTCAACGAATTATTGGACTTTCAGCGATACACAGTTGTAAACCTATGGGGTGCAATCTTTTACAAGCGCCACTTTCTGTAACTTTTCCCATCATGATATTCATTTTTTTGGATCTTCAATTCAATTTTTCGGAAAAATGGATCCACACATCGATCGCCTTTGAGAGCGCCTTTGACGGATTGGGCAACCACAAGGAGTTGCCACTGCGAATCATTCGCGAGGCATTGGTTGAAGTGCAGGCTGGTGGCGATCGTGGGTTTGACGCTGGCATTGCCATGACTCATCGCAGATCTTCGACATCACTGAACAAAAAGTTCGACACACCTTTGCGCTGCTTCTGACTTTACGAGGGAAAGGTGAGCAGGCCAGACGCTGCAATAGAAGATGCCGTCCAAAACAATCCGCGAACGAGACATCTGATAGTCACCAGTTCACTTACCAGTCGAGAGTTTATCCTGCTAGGGGGCTTTTCGGGCCCACCGGAACCATGCCAGGACCGGTGGGCCTTGCGCCATCCTCTCTCTTTCAATAGTGATCTTCATTTGTTAGACTCAAATTCAATAGGCATCAAGATCAGGCAGTAGACAGGCAGTAGAATGGATTGCAGCTTGGAGAGGGTTTCAAGTGGCGACTTGATTGACCGCCTGGTTATCAGGCTAACGCGAGGGGGACTGAACAATGATCGATAGAGCGCGAGTGATAAGAGTATTGGCAGCGATGGTCGTCGTCGCAGGGATGATCGGAATGGCCGTGCGGCTTCCCCTCGATCAGCAGGTCCAGGCCCAGGCGGGGCGCAAATCGGCGGACAAGAAGAAGAAGAATCCTGGCGCGACCGGTGATCCGGAAGAGGATCGCCAGGAGCAGGAGCGGCAGGAGGAGAAGAAGGTCGACAAGTCGCAGTCTCCGGTCTCGATCAATATCGACACGAACATCGTCAACGTCGAGGCGGTCGTCTACAACAAGAAGACCGGGGGGATCCTGCAGGGATTGAAGAAAGAGCATTTCGAGATATACGAGGATGGCATTCGGCAGGAGATCGACAACTTTGCCAGTCCAGACGCACCGGTGACCATGGTGCTGCTGCTCGAATACAGCAAGCTGGTCGACCTGCTCGGAATGCCCACGGGTGGGTACTTTGAACCGGGGCGAATCGAGATTCTCCGTCCTGCCTACGAGTTTGTGCGCACCTTCGTTCAGCCGAAAGACTTCATCTCGATTGTCGCCTTCGATATTCGTCCCACGCCAATAATCGACTTCACCGATGACCGGAACCGGCTCATGGGTGCCGTCAACCTGCTTATCCGTAACAATCCGGCCTTCAGTGAAAGCAACTTTTTTGATGCGCTCAAGTTTGTATTGCGCGGTGGAGTGGGTGACAGTGTCGTGCTCGAGAACAACCGGCAGGAGAAGTCCGAGTATGCCGGACTCTACGAGATAAATGCACGCACGGCAATCCTCCTCGTCGGTTCAGGAATCGACACCTTCAGCAAGATCAATTTTGACGAGGCTCGCAAGACGGTCGAAAACTCCGGCGTGCCAATCTATGCCATCGGTACCGGAAATATGTTCCTGAAGCGTTATGACCAGCAGCTCGACCCGGGGCGCGGTCTGGAGATGTACGGAATACCCGACCGGATGACGCTACTGCAGGCGCAGAATACCTTGAAGACCTTTGCCGACTCGACGGGTGGCAAGTACTTCCCGATCACCTTCCCGGGTGAGATCCCCTCGGTTCTCCAGTCGATCTCGGCCCTGGTCAGAAATATGTATAGCCTTGGCTATACGCCAACCAACTCCCGCCGCGAAGGCAAGCGGCGCAAGATTACCGTCAAGGTAAATCTTGGTGACAAGATCGACCCGAAACTGCTCGTCGTTCAGCACCGCCAGACCTATGTCGAGCCGAAGGATCGTAAGTAGCCTATCCGGAGGATCGTGATTGGTGAATCTGCCGGGAAGGCGGATAAGACAGGCCCTTTGACTGAAGAGTCACGTGGCCGGGAGAGCCATCAGAGAGATGCAAGAGTTGACCGGGCTCAGGGAGAGGTTGGCAGGGATTGAGGAACGAATAGCCCGTGCCTGTCAGCGTGCCGGCCGTGATCGTCAGGAGGTCACCCTGATCGGTGTCAGCAAGACCTTTCCGGTGACGGCAATTCGCGAAGGGATCGAGGCCGGTCTGCGGGTACTGGGTGAGAACAAGGTCCAGGAGGCAGCATCGAAGATCCCGGAGCTGAGCCAGCTCTGCGCAAGTCACGGTGTGCGCTGGCACCTGATCGGCCACCTGCAATCGAACAAGGTCCGGCGGGCGATCGAGCTCTTCAGCATGATCCACTCGGTCGACAGCCTCAAGCTGGCCGAGCGAATCGACTCTATCTGCGGCGAGACGGGAGAGCGAATGCCAATTCTGCTCGAGGTCAATCTGGGTGGTGAAGAGACAAAAGCAGGTATCGAGCCGTCTGCCGCGCTCGAACTCTGCGAGAAGATCGGCCAACTGCCAAATCTGAGCCTCGAAGGTTTCATGACCATTCCCCCTTACTCTGCCGCTCCGGAAGAGACGCGTATCCATTTCAGAAAGTTGCGTTCACTTCGTGATGAGGCGATCGATCTCGGCATTGTGAGTGCAGGCTTCACCCAACTCTCGATGGGGATGAGCCATGATTTTGAAGTTGCAATTGAGGAGGGCGCGACCCTGATTCGTGTCGGCACGGCCATCTTTGGCTCGCGCGAATAAGACTGCCCACTGAGTAAGGAGAGAGTTTTGGAAATGTCGATCTTCGAAACAGGAGAGCTACTGCTGGAGAGTATCAGCCAACTGCAGCGGCTGCTTGAGCTGGCGATCGGGGTGACGATCGCCGTAATCGTCAGCCTGCTTTTCCTGCGCTTTCTGCCGGAGCTGCTCAAACTCAACCCCTTCGGGTCAACCTATCACGCGCTGCGTCGGCCAACCAACGATCTGATCGGTCATATGCGCAATTCGCAATTCTATGTTCCATTGCGGAGATCGTTTGGCTTCGATCCCTCGCTGCTCATGGTGCTGATCGCGCTGGCCATCCTCTGGTATGTGGTGAGCGGCGTGTTGAGCAACCTCTTCTTCATCCTGCGGGGCCTCGCGTCGAGCCTTCTGCAGTTCGGCCAGGGAAGCGTCTTTACCGGAGCGCGTTACCTGATCGGCACGGCCCTCCTCGGGGCGCTCTTCTTTATCATGGCCCTCATGACAACGGTCTTCGTCAACTGGATCTTTGGGCTGTTGCGTCGTCAGGCCTGGTGGGCGATGGATCGCCTCAACCCACTGCTGCGCATCTTCGAGTTTGGCGGCGCCTTTACCGGCTGGTCGTTCATGATTCTCTGGATTGCCGTCTCATTTGCGGCCATGGCCGTCCAGTCCATCTTCTTCTGAGATCTTGCCGCCAATGATCCGTCTCAATGAAACTACAGCTGGCGTCAGCCTGGCCGTGCGGGTTCAGCCACGCGCCTCGCGAACCATGATTCGTGGCGAGATCGATGGCGCACTGAAGATTGCCCTTGCCGCCCCCCCGGTCGATGGGGAAGCGAACGAAGAGCTGGTCAGATTCCTTGCCAGACTCTGCGCCATTCCAAGACAGTCGGTAACGATCATCTCCGGGCAGACTTCACGCCAGAAGGTTGTTGTGCTGGAGGGGATGACCAGAGATGGCGCCCTCGCCAGACTGGCTCCGGACGATCGGGCTGATGAGGTGGTCAAGAACAGCTAGTGAATGGTGGGGTTTCCGCCGTGACCATTGGTCTTCGACAACTGCAACACCTCGACCCTCCACTCGTACTCCTCGACCAGGGGGGAGAGATAAGACTCGAGAGTCTTCAGGCGCAGAGCGGTACTGGTCATCTCAAGCCAGCGCTGCTTGACAGATAGCTCGAAATCGAGGTAGGCCGCAATGAAGAAGGAGAGGAGCTGCGGATCATCGGCCTCGTCAGATGTATCCTCAGGATCATCCTGATCCTTTCCATCGACCAGCCGACGGGCAGCAATCAATCGCTTCAAGAGATCGCGCAGTGTGGTGGCCAGGTCTTCAAGCCGTTCCGGATGCTCAAAATCCGGCTCATCCTCGAAGGTCTCAATCTCGGCTCGCAGATAAGGTGACTCGTCATCGAGGATAAGCCTCATCACCCTGAAGCGAGTGACTCCGATACAGAGAATATTCGATCGACCATCCGCAAGCGGACGGTTCAGCGCAACTTTGACCAGGGTCCCGACTTCGGCCAGATCATCGTACTGACGATAGATGATGCCAAAGATCCCGTCGCCAACCTGGACATCTTCAAGCATCTGTCGATACCGTGGCTCGAAGATGTGGAGAGGTGTCAGCGCCACCGGGAACTGAACCATGTCGAGGGGAAAGAGCGGGACGATCTTCCGATCATTCATTATGTCACCAGGTAATCAGACTATTCGTTGACTTTGAGTACGGCGAGGAAGGCCTCCTGCGGAATCTCGACCTTGCCGACTCGCTTCATCCGCCGCTTCCCTTCCTTCTGCTTCTCGAGAAGTTTGCGCTTGCGCGAGATGTCGCCACCATAACACTTGGCAAGAACATTCTTTCCCATCGCCTTGACCGTCTCACGGGCAATGACGCGTGAGCCGATCGCCGCCTGAATCGGGACCTCAAAGAGCTGGCGGGGAATGAGCTTCCGCATCTTGTCGACCAGCGATCGCCCACGACTGTATGCCGTATCCTTGTGAACAATCAGCGAGAGTGCATCGACATTCTCACCAGCCACCAGAATATCGAGCTTGACCAGTTCGGAATCTCGATAACCGGCCAGGTGATAGTCGAGTGAAGCATAGCCGCGGGAGATCGATTTCAGCCGATCGAAGAAGTCGAGCACGATCTCGTTGAGGGGCAGTTCGTAGGTCAGCATGACCCTGGTCGGGGTGATGTAATCGAATCCCTTCTGGACGCCACGCTTCTCGTCGAGGAGCGCGAGAATATTGCCCAGAAACTCTTCGTTCGTCATGATCATGGCCTGGATGATGGGCTCCTCGATCATGGAGATGTCGCCGGGCGCCGGCATCTTCGAGGGGTTGTCGATCTCGAGCACCTCGTCACGAACCGTCGTGATCCGGTAACGCACCCCGGGAGCCGTGGTGATCAGCTCGACATTGAACTCGCGCTCGAGCCGCTCCTGGACGATCTCCATGTGGAGGAGGCCGAGAAAGCCGCAGCGAAAGCCGAACCCGAGCGCCGCCGAGACTTCCGGCTCAAAGAAGAACGAAGAATCGTTCAGCCGCAGCTTCTCGAGCGCATCTCGGAGCTCTTCATACTGGTTGGTCTCGATCGGATAGACTCCGGCGAAGACCATCGGCTTGATCTCCTGGAAACCAGGAAATGGCTCCGGCGTCAGCCGGGCCGCTTCGGTGACCGTATCACCAATGCTAACATCGGCGACGGTCTTGATGTTCGCGACAATAAAGCCGACCTCCCCAACCCCAAGACGATCAATCTGGCGTGGCTTCGGGGTCAGGACACCGAGATCCTCGACCTCATAATCGCGACCACGGGCCATGAGTCTGATCTTCATTCCCTTCCGCAGATGTCCATCGATCACCCTCACCATGACGATCACACCACGGTAAGGATCGAACCATGAATCGAAGATGAGGGCCTTGAGCGGCGCATCGACGCTGCCGGCCGGCGGAGGAATATCGCGGACAATCGCTTCCAGAATATCGGTAATGCCAATACCTGCCTTGGCCGAGGCGAGGACGGCATTGCCGGTATCGAGGCCGACCACCGTCTCAATCTGCTCCATGACCCGCTCTGGATCAGCACCGGGGAGATCGATCTTGTTGATGACCGGAATCAGCTCGAGCCGGTTGTCGACGGCCAGATATGCGTTGGCAAGCGTCTGGGCCTCGACTCCCTGGCTGGCATCGACGACGAGAAGTGCACCTTCGCAGGCGGAGAGACTGCGCGAGACCTCATATGAGAAATCGACGTGTCCCGGGGTATCGATGAGATTGAGGATGTATGGCTGACCATCTTGCGCCTTGTAGTTGAGCCGCACAGCGTGGGCCTTGATCGTGATCCCTCGCTCACGCTCGAGATCCATGGCGTCGAGTACCTGGTCAGACATCTCGCGCTGCTCGAGCGCCCCGGTCGCTTCGAGGAGACGATCCGATAACGTCGTCTTACCGTGATCGATGTGCGCGATGATCGAAAAATTGCGTATGTTTGATGCCATAAATATATGCTGTCTGGTGTCATCTGCCATTGTGAGGCCGGTGATGAAACAACTTGTAGAATAGAAAAACGCCGCTCAAAAGGCAAACCGGCCCGGCAAAGTACGCTCTGCCCATTCTCGATCGGGAGAGGGGTGATCGACTTATCGCGACACGTAGGTCTGGTCAGGACAAGTAAGTCGCAGCCTTGCGCAAAGGTAGGTGGCGCCCCAGAACCGGGGACGAATCTTGATCGGTCAGGTCGTTGATGATCAAGGTTTATTCTCGAGGCTCCGCCAGAGATACCACGAGGCGACGGAGCGCCACGGTGACCAGCGGCGGGCAGCGGCGAGTGCCTCCATCTCGGCCGGCTCCGGGAGCTTTTCAAATCCAAACTGCTGCTGGATGGCCTTGCGGACTCCGAGATCCCCGACCGGGAAGACATCGAGTCTCGCGAGCGAGAAGATGAGAAACATCTGGGCTGTCCAGACACCGATCCCCTTCACGGCGGTCAGGGTTGCAACCACCTCATCATCGGTCATCCGGACGAGTCGATTCAGCTTGAGCCGCCCCTCATCGACCTGACCGGCGAGATCCCGGATATACCCTATCTTCTGGAATGATAGTCCGACTCCACGCAGTTCCAGATCGGAGGTCTGGAGAATGGCCGCCGCGGTCGGGAATCGACCTCGGGCTGTCTCCCGGTAGAGGGCACGAAAGCGGGCAAAGATGGTCTCGGCCGCCTTTGTCGAGAGCTGTTGAGAGACGATCGCGTTGACCATGGTCTCAAAATATCGCTGGTGCGGACGAATGGTGCAGGGACCATAATGTCTCACCAGCCGCCGCATAACCTCGTCTCGCCTCGCCAGGCTCCGCTCGGCCCCGCGCAACGCCTCCTCAAACTCACTTCTCTCATCTCCACGCATCTTTACCTCCGGATATTCGGCAGACATTCGGTCAGTCTGGTATTGTGACACTTTGCACACTCTACCGCCAATCCAGCGGAGAGGGGATACCCATGTGAGACATTTTGCGACAAGGAATGGGCGATTGGTCTCAAAAATAGGCTGAAATGGGGCAAAATGTTGCGGCAAGGAATTTGCTATACAGTGCGATTGAGACTGTCGTATTGTGTCGGTTGCACCGCGCGAGGAACTGACCGCCCTCGATTTGCGGAGCAACTGACCAGGTATGAATGAAACGGGCAATCGAACGGGTAAGTATGAAGATTAGTACTCGATTAACATTAATGCTGACTCTCTCCGGCAGCGCAGTGATGCTGGTCGCCAGCCTGATCAGCCTGCAGCAGAAAGAGCAGCGGCTGCTCGACGCTGCGCGTGATGTCTCACGCGCCCATGCATTGACGCTGAAGATCGCCCTCGAGGAGGACTATGTGACCGGGCGGACTCTCGACGCACGGCGATTGATCTCACGACTTCGCGAGAATACCGGCGTCTTCAGCGTCATGCTCTTCGATGCCCGGGGGGAGCTGTCGGCCATCTCCAACGATCTGGTTCCTGATGATGTTCGCTATCTGAAAGAGGCGCGCCAGGTCATCGAGACTGGCACACCAGTCGAGATCGAGCGGCAACTGGGTGGTGAGAACTACTTTTCGATCATCCTCCCACTGGAGACGACACCTCCGACAAGTGCCGAGAAGAGTCCACACCGACTTGGAGCAATCGAGATCATCCAGCCAATCTCCTTCGTCCACGTCCATATTGGCCGCGCCCGGATGCATCTGGCGATCACGGCTTTGCTGCTGGGTTTGACCATTCTGATCGTCGTCGCCGTCGTTACCCGGCTCAGTCTCAGCGAGCCGATCCGTGAGCTGCTCGAAGGAGCGCTGGCCGTCGGGCGGGGCAATCTCGACTATCGGGTCAAGGTCTCACAGCAGGGAACCGAGCTGACGACGCTCGCCCGCGAGTTCAACCGCATGGCCGATCGACTTGCCGAGCAGCGGGGCAAGCTGAAGCGAGAGGCCGAAGATCGTATCTCGCTTGAACGCCAGCTTCGCCACACCGAGCGTCTCGCCGCAATCGGCCATCTTGCCGCCGGAGTCGCCCACGAGATGGGTGCCCCACTCCAGGTGATCGATGGACGCGCCAAGCAGCTTCAGCAGCAGCCCGATGCCCTGCTCGAGACCCGGCAGCGTAACCTGACGATCATCCGCAACCAGGCGGCTCGCATCACCCGGATCGTCCGGCAGCTTCTCAATCTCTCACGCCCCTTCTCCCTCAACTCGCAGCCAATTTACGTCGAGGATCTGCTTCGCGATACCGTCGAGCTGCTCGAGTCACAGGCAGAGAAGGCACTGGTGAGGGTCATTCTCCCCTCGAAAGATTCTCCCCTTCACCAGATCACCGGTGATCCGGAGCTGATCCATCAGGTGATTCTCAATATCTGCCAGAACGGGATCCAGGCCATGCCCAATGGTGGCGAGCTGACACTTGATTGCCACAACCACTACTCCACCGATGGCCGTCAATACGTGGCCATCCGCATCACCGATACCGGGACTGGCATTGCCCCCGAGACAATGCCGCGCATCTTTGACCCGTTCTTCACCACCAAGGAGGTTGGCAGCGGCACTGGACTGGGGCTCGCCGTCTCGCGCCGTATCGTCGAAGAGCATCTCGGCTGGATGGTCGCCGAAAATATGCAGGGCAGTGGAGCAGTCTTCACTGTCTACCTGCCTGTCGAACCCCATAACCCATTTCACGCCACTGGTGAGATTGAAGAGGACGAGCTGGTCGCCCCGGGAGAGTCAAGATGACTGAACGGATACTGATTGCCGAGGACGATCCGGATCTGCGGGATCTGCTTCAGGACGAGCTCGAGGATGCCGGGTATGACACGACGATCTGCATCAATGGGCAGAAGGCCCTCGAACAGATCGAGAAGACCAGCGAGCAGATCGATCTGCTGCTGACCGACATTCGCATGCCTGGCTTGGGAGGAGATGAGCTTCTTGCGCGGATTCGCGAGATCCGGCCGGAAGTCCCGGTCATCATCATCACCGCCTTTGGCTCGGTCGAACAGGCCGTCGAGCTGGTCAAGGCAGGAGCCTTCCAGTACCTGACCAAACCATTCGACACCGATGATCTGCTGCAGACGGTCAACAATGCACTCGAAAAGACCGTTACCCAGCGTGAGCAGGCCCGGCTTCGCCGCCAGATTCCCGTCAAACCGGAACTGATCATTGGCGCTTCCCGCCAGATGCAGGAGCTCTTCAAACTGATCCACCGGGCCGCCCGCAGTACGAGCACTGTCCTCATCACCGGCGAGTCGGGAACCGGCAAGGAGCTGGTCGCCCGCTCCGTCCACCAGATGTCGCACCGTGAAGGCTCGTTCGTGGCCGTCAATTGCGCCGCCATTCCGGCCGAACTGATGGAGTCGGAGCTCTTCGGCCACACCGGCCAGGCCTTCACCGGCGCCCGCCAGGCCCGCGCCGGCCTCTTTGAATCGGCCGATGGCGGAACGATCTTCCTCGATGAGATTGGCGAGATGCCGCTCGCTCTTCAACCAAAGCTGTTACGGGTGCTGCAGGAGGGGACGATCCGCCGCGTCGGCCATGACCGCGAACGCGAGATCAACCTGCGGGTCATTGCCGCCACCAACCGCGATCTCGAGAAGGAGGTTCAGGAGGGGCGCTTTCGCGAGGACCTCTACTGGCGACTCAATGTCATCCACCTCCACATTACGCCGCTGCGGGAACGCCCGTTCGATATTCCTCTCCTCGTCGAACACTTTCTCAACAAGATCGGCGACAAGTCAGGGCAGTCGCCATTGAATGTGACTCCGGAGACGCTGGCGATCCTGACCGCGTATCAATGGCCGGGGAACGCCCGTGAGCTCGAGAACGCAATCGAGCGGGCGGTGGCGCTTGCCGAGGGTGGTAATCTTGTCCCGGATGATCTGCCCGAACGGGTCCGCAACCAGGCTGGCACGACGACTCTTATCGCGCGCGGAAAGGAGAGCCGGCTCACCCTCTACCAGCTCGAACGGGAGTATATCGTCGAGACGCTGCGGATGACCGGCAAGAACAAGTCTCGCGCAGCGGAGATACTCGGGGTCGACCGGCGGACGCTCCACCGCAAGCTGGACGAGTACCGCGTCCTCGATCCGGACTTTGAGCTGTAGAGGGGCTTCCTGCCGATCAGATCAATTCCTACTCAATATGTTTGTTGGCAAAATG
>CAIOZW010000305.1 GCA_903862855.1 uncultured Acidobacteriota bacterium | reverse complement strand
GGGCAGTCGCTGCTCAGCCTGAACCGCTACGATGAGGCATTGCCCCATCTCGAGACGCTGGTTCGCCTGCAACCGGGAGTCTCCGCGACCCACTACCTGCTCGGAGTAGCTTACGCCAACCTCAATCGTCCTGAGGACTCCGAGGGAGCGATGCGCCGCACGCTGCAGCTCAACCCCCGCAACCTGGACGCGATCATCTACATTGCCACACGTCAGATCCAGTCCGGCGGGTATCGAGAGGCACTGCTTCTCGTCCGGAGGGGGTTGGCGACAGCTCCCCAGAGCCCCGACCTGCTGCGGCTTTTTGCCGAAGCCAATCTGGGAATCGGGATTGCTGAACGAGATGAGCGAATGGCCGCGAGCAGTCTCAACGATGCAATAAGCGCTGCGCAGAGGCTGGCGGGGATACGCGAAGATGTGACATCGACTGAACTGCTGGGTCGGGCCCTGCTTGCCGCACGCAGGTACCAGCCCGCCGAAAGGGCACTGACACGGGCTTTCGAGATGAGCACCAATCCGACGGCAGCGCTCTGCTTCAATCTTGGCTTTGCGCTGGCTCGAGCCAGATCGTGGAATCGGGCAATCGAAAAGCTCGAGCAGGCAGATCGACTTGCGCCGGACAACCTGAATACGCTCTACTATCTTGGCTATGTCAATGAAAACCTGCGGCGTTACCAGCCAGCGTTCGAAGCCTATACGAGAGCCTGGGAGAGTGGCGGCAGGAGTGACCCTGAATTGAAGACGAGTATAGATCGTGTTGCGGCCATCCTGAGGCAACCATAGCCCTTCCAGGCCGCCTGTCGAGCACCCGTCCTGAACACATGCAATGTTGCTGGCGCGAGCAAGGAGTGGAGAAGTGAATCCCAAAGAGAGAGCGGTAATGAGATGGTTACTGGTCGGAATGGTAGTCGGGTCCGGCAGTCTGGGATTGATCCTCGACCGGGTGCGAAGCGAATCAACCACCTCGACCGATGCGATCTACCGCAGCTATGTGATGGCCCTCGAACTGGTCAAAGAGAACCACGTCATTACCAACAACTATGAGTATCTCAACACGGCGGCCGTGACAGGAATGCTCAACTCTCTCGATCCTCACTCCAACTACTATGACCCGAAATCCTTTGAAGAGATGCGCCTGGAACAGCGCAGCCAGTACTACGGTATTGGTGCGACGATCCAGCAGCGATTTGGGGGAGTCTACATTATCGAGCCATTTCGCAACACCCCGGCACTGCGGGCAGGACTCCGTTATGGCGACCGTATCCTGAGAATCGATGGAGTTAATACGATCAATCTGAGTACGGACGAAGTTCGGACCAGGCTGCGGGGAGAGCGAGGAACGCAGGTTGAGGTGGTAGTTGACCGGGCCGGTGAAAGTGGACCGGTCTTGTTTAGGATCGAACGCGGCGCGGTCGACCTGCCGTCGATCTCATCCTCCTACATGCTGCAGCCGGGGATTGGGTACATTGCACTCTCGCGCGGCTTCCATTCGACCACCAGTGATGAGCTGAACCGGTCCATGCTGGTGCTGAAGTCGGCGGGAATGAGTTCGATGATTCTCGACCTGCGTGGGAATCCGGGTGGTTTTCTCGATCAGGCAATCAGTGTCGCCGACAAGTTTCTCCAACGGGGACAGACGGTCGTCGCAGTGCGTGGGCGGAGTGAGCGGGCCGCCACGAAGGACTGGATTGCCGAGTCTGGTGCGCCGGAGAGTTTCCCGCTGATCGTGCTGATCGATGATGGCTCTGCCTCGGCCTCAGAGATCGTTGCCGGTGCCATTCAGGACCACGACCGGGGACTGATCATCGGCGAACAGAGCTTTGGCAAGGGGCTCGTCCAGACCATCTTCCAGTTGAAGGGTGGAGCCGGGCTGACCCTGACGACCGCCCGCTACTATACCCCAAGTGGGAGGCTTATCCAGCGCGACTACTCCAATGGCTCGATCTATGAATATCTCACCCGCCGCCAGGAGAAGGGTGGAGCCACCGGGACAGAGCAGACTGCGCCTCAGGCCTACAAGACCGGTCGCGGGCGAACCGTCTACGGCGGTGGCGGGATCGATCCGGATATCAAGGTCAAAAGGGAGGAGATATCCAATGCCCAGGGGCTGCTCTGGACAACGGGAATCTTCTATTTCGTCCGTGAGCTGACCGGCGGAAAGGTGGCGGCAGCCCCTGGGTTCAAGCTTGGCCTGCTTGAGGTCAATCACGAACCACGTGCTGATGAGTTCCTGGTCACTGACCAGATCATGGATGCCTACCGGGAGTTCATGGCCGGCTTCATCCGCCAGAATGGACAGACAGGGCTGACCGTTCAGATGGTCGAAGAGAACCTGGCCTGGGCTAGACAGAAGATCCGTGAAGAGGTGCTGATTGCGGCCTATGGTGTCGACATGCAGCGGCGGATTACGGTCGAGACCGACAAACAGATCCAGCGGGCAATCGCCGAGATCCCCCAGGCCATGCGGATGGCCAATGAGACACGACAGCCCCGCTGAGTGGTCGCGCCATCACTCCGCATTCCCGGGACCTCTGCCCTCTGGCCCACTCCGTCTCTGATAGTGCCAGGAGACGAGGAGCAGAATCAGCCCGAGGACGACAAAGGAGATCACCCGGTAGATCTGCTCGAGAGATGACAGATCGAAGAGGAAGACCTTGATCGTCGTCATTGCCAGAACAAAGAGGCCCAGCAAACGCAGCTGTCGATTGACCCGCCAGGCGCCTGCGGCGATCATCAATGCTCCGTAGACCGCATAGAGCATCGACTGCCCCAACTGTTCAATCAGACTTCCCGAGCCAGAATCATCCCGACGACCAAAATATCCATCCAACTCCAGACTGAGACCGGTCAGGAGAGTCAGGTTGGCCATCGAGATCAGCAGACGTGAGAGCACCGGAGCCTCGAATGGGATGGCGGGCGGCTCGCATCGTCGGTATTCGCGGTAGCCGATTCCCAGCATGATCGCCAGAAAGAGGGAGAGTCCAAAGTTTGGATTGAAGAGGAGGCGATGCCACTCCTCACCGCTGAAGCGAATTGCGGAGACGAGTGCCACGAGGCAGGCGAGCATGAGAATGATCAGACCGGGCAGGCGGGCGGCGAGACTCTGACGACGGATTCCTGCGGCCAGAATTGAGAGCCCGGAGAAGGCCCACCAGCTTCCGAGAAAGAGATTGCTCCAGTTCTGAAGCCGTGAGATGGCCGGGAACGAATCTCCACGATCACGCAATGGTTCGATCAGCAGACGATAGAAGTCCCAGTGATCGAGCGAGATCCAGGCGACAACAAGCAGCGCGGCCGTCAGTACCAGCCCCCCTCTCCAGCGAGAACGCTCAGTTTCATGGAG
>CAIOZW010000304.1 GCA_903862855.1 uncultured Acidobacteriota bacterium | reverse complement strand
TGATAACTATAAAGGAAAGACTCCCCTTGTGATAGCAGCCAATGATGGTGAAGACTTTACACTTGTTTTGAAACAGGATGGATTCGAGGACTATCTTTTCAGCGGAATGGTTACTGAACAGACTGAGCGCGCCTGTACATCTCTGTGGATGAAAAAGATAAGATAAAGGGACATGCTTCAAAGAATGCTAAATCTATTCAAAACAGAAGATGCTGATCTCGACGAAACAGAGAGCCTTGATTTGTCAGATAATGTCGAACTCAATTTTGAAATAGATGGATCAGTGAAGTCAGATCAGGGCTGTGTAAGAACATCAAATGAAGATTCGATCGAGTGGACTTCAATTCAGGATCCATATAGCAGGCAGTCACAAGGGACGCTGGTCGTGGTTGCTGATGGTATGGGTGGACATGCTGCGGGTGAGATTGCCAGCAGCATGGCCGTTAACATTATTCGTGACAGTTATGATACTTATAATTCCGACCCGCATGAGATGCTCAAGCGAGCATTTTATCAGGCCAATAAAGCTATATTTGAGTTAGCTCAACAGCCGGATTATCAGGGAATGGGCACGACCTGTACGGCACTGCTTATATTGCCAGGTGGAGCATTGTGCGCCCACGTCGGTGACAGCCGTCTCTATCTGGTCAGAGATCAGCGCATATTTCAGTTATCTGAAGACGATTCGCTCGTTGCCGAAATGGTCCGGAGAGGGGCTTTATCACTGCAGGAAGCCCGCCGACACGACCAGCGCAATGTGATTCTTCGTGCACTTGGAACACAACCTGTCGTAAATATTGCGATCTGGCCTGCTCTTTTTCCTGTCAAAATTGACGACACTTTTGTACTTTGTACCGATGGATTGACTGATCTGGTTGATGACAATGAAATCTGCCTGATAATCAACGACCATCGTCCGGATTTGGCCTGTCAAAGATTGATCGATCTGGCATTATCACGTGGCGGTGCGGACAATGTCACAGTTGGCGTATTTAGGATCTCTGGAAAAAACATAGAGATTGATTCGATGGAACAAAGTACCCGTGAACATAAGGTGGTCTTATGATAGGGCAGACAATTGGAAATATTAAAGTAACGGAAAAGCTCGGTGCCGGTGGGATGGGAGAGGTCTACAAAGGTATCGATCAGATGCTTGAGAGAGAAGTTGCGATCAAGATACTACTTCCGACACTTGGGAGGCAATCGCAAGTTGTCGAGAGATTCCGTCAGGAAGCTGTGACGCTCGCCAGGCTGAATCACCAGAATATCGCAACGTTACACTATTTCGTTCGCCACCATGACGACAATTGCATGATAATGGAGTATGTCAAGGGGCTGGGACTTGATCAGATCATCGCCCGATGTGGTTCATTGCCCTATCAATACGCCGCCCGGCTTATTGTTCAGGCGTTGGATGGACTTGAGCATGCTCACGGATACAGTGTCGTCCATCGTGACATCAAACCTTCAAACCTGATGGTTACCCCAGAATGTCGACTCAAAATTATGGATTTTGGGCTAGCCAGAGCATTATGGACATCAAAGCTTACCCAGCAGGGAACCATTATCGGGACATTTGAGTATATGTCTCCAGAGCAGATCCGTGGGCTGGAAGCGGATGCACGCTCAGATCTCTATTCATTAGGTATTGTCCTTTATGAACTCTTGACCGGCAAGGTGCCGTTTCAGTCCAGTAGTGAATACGAACTAATGCGTCTTCACGTTGATATGGCCCCTGCTACCCCCCGTGAGTTGTGCAGCGAGATCCCTTTAGATATTGAAGAGATTGTCCTGAAGGTCTTGTCAAAATCTCCGGAGGATAGATATGCCTCTCCGGCTGAATTTCGGGCAGCACTCCTGCCTCTACAGTCTTCACAGGAGGATCTGGTAAGGTATCTGAGCACGAATATTAACGATCTGCTGGAAGAGAAGAGTCATGCGTTTGTTGATCAACAAATCATTAATACCAAAGTGAGGATCAACTATCCACGTCTGGTTATTGCTTCATTGTCAGTTATTGCAATAGTGCTCTTCTTAACTGCAATTGGAACTCGGATTTACTATAACCGACCTGCAGAGCCAGTAACGCATACAACGACTAAAGAGACTATTCCGACTCTGCCTTTGCCCACTGTGTCACCCGTTACTGATGTGACTCCAACTCCGGCTGCAATTGAAAGTGAACTGATAGAATCCTGGAAACGATACTGCAATTCATGTGACGATCGGCAACAGCAACCTCAGGCTCCAGAGGGTCTTAAACCTGAAGAGGCACGTCAGTTCTTCTGTAAAAATGCAAAAAAATGCCCAAAAAAACGAGATAAGGTCATCGATCTAATTGAGGATCTATGATGATCTTCGTTCAGTGAATGGTCAATAAAAGCAGATTACAAGGTGCATGTTATAACAGTTATTATCAGGGTAGACCATTTTATGATCCAATGCAGAATTCACCAAGAACGCCTCAATCTATGATTAATAACACGATAGGTTTGATTATATAGGACTGTGTTCTCACCTAACGTTGAATCCTAATTTTACACTTCAGACAGGAGATGTTAATAGTGATAAAGAGAGTAGTTATATATTTTGTAATGATAATGATTCTTGTGAGTGTAGTTAAAGGTGGAGTACAGAAGGACGAACAACCTCTCTCCAAGGAGAGACTGTTAAAAAACCTTACAAGCGAAAAGAGGAAGAAACTGAGCAAGAGTGAGGATAAGAAATACATTGTTATCCTCATCGAGAACATCAATAAAATCGGGGTTGACTTTAAGATAACACCCCAAGATGAGACACAGTTGCGCAATGCCGGGGCGACACCTAAGCTTTTGGCTGCCATACGTTCAAATTATCGAGGGGTAGAAAGTGTACCACTTGAAGAGCCCCGACGACCAGCTCAACTTATATTTTCACCCTCATTGGAAGGGCAACCAATAACCTTTCAAGAGATAGTTGAATGGTTGAAATTAAAAGCTACCGAGGCGAGTATTATCGGTGCAGTTTATCAGCGAAAGGTAGACTTTAATCTTGACAGTAATTTACAGCGAATACTCGCTGACGAAGGAGGTACGAAGTATCTCTTTGAAGCAATTGAAAGGTCTCCGAGTAACTCACTAAAGTCAAAGATGTCGGTCGAATTGAGTGACCGGGCGAAGGATCTTATTAATCAAGCGCAGTATAGCGAAGCTGGTCCTTTGCTTGAAAAGGCGATTGATTACGATTCCAATAATTCTAGTGCATATCGCCTGAGAGCTGAATTGGGCGTGTATCAGAACATGTCGATCGAAGTTGTCAGTAGTGACATGAGTCAGGCATTACGACTTGGTGGTGAAGCATCGATAAATGTTATCTATGATTGCGGGGGAAAAACAATTTGCCCGGGAAGGCTGTTTATTTCCAAAGGGCGGGTAAGATTTCAACCTGATAGCAGCAGTGACTGGGAACTGGCGGCATCTGCAATCAAAGAGGTCAAGCCCGGTGGAAATAGATATCCGAAGGATAGAGGTGGATTTATTATAGTTACGAAGAGGATGGCTTCAAATAGTTCATTAACCTATAATTTTCAGGCATATAGAAGTATGAATAATCTGAGAGATCTCATCGTGTCACTTATTAACAACAATCTGTGACTGATGAATAATAAAGTATAAATAAGTCAAGTTCATGGCATGGTGAGCCTTGTGCTTCTGAGAGTATGATAGCGTGCATAACTGAAGCCAATTCTATCTAATAAACGATTCGATCATTTTGATGGATTGGGTGTAGCATAAATCAATTGGTCGACTTAAAGTGGAGAGCCTTACGGAAAAGTATATTTTGGATCAACCTAACATGGAGGGAAACTAAACATGGACAATATTATCAGTGCAGATATCGTATTCAATGCTGAGGCATCTGAACGTGCAGGGTTTATCAGGCGCACTTATGCTCATGTAGCGATGGCTGTCATTGCTTTCATTGCGATTGAAGCAGTTCTGATTGATTCACCGATTGCCACAATGATGCTCGGGTTGATGACGTCAGGCTATTCGTGGCTGGTTGTCCTGGGTGCCTTTATGGGTATTTCCTGGCTCGCCGACAGGTGGGCGCAGTCAAACACATCGGTAGGAATGCAGTACCTTGGGTTGGGCATTTATGTGGTGGCGGAAGCGATTATTTTTCTGCCGATGCTATATATTGCCGCCTACTATGCTTCGCCCGATGTGATTCCAATGGCTGGTTTTATCACGTTCTTTCTATTTGCGGGGTTGACCATGACCGTCCTCATCACACGCAAGGACTTCTCGTGGTTAGGGAGCATCCTCGCCGTTGGAGGTTTTATCGCTTTAGGTGTAATTGTGGCGAGCATCATTTTTGGCTTCAGTCTGGGAGTCTTCTTCTCGGCAGTCATGGTTCTCTTTGCGGCTGGGGCAATTCTGTATGATACATCACGGATAATGCACCACTACCATACGAATCAGCACGTGGCTGCTTCATTGTCACTCTTTGCATCAGTGGCGCTGCTTTTCTGGTACGTATTGCGAATCGTGATGAGGATTCGTTAGATTTTCGATAACTGGACGTTTAGTTATCAAGAATACCGATTCAGGACCAGGTGAGACCTGAATGATTCCATCACATTCCCTGGCAATAACACGTCTGGTTTAATCAGACATATTATTGCCAGGTTTTCAGCAGGATAATGTTTGGTAGTGGTTCAGTCTCCAGGTCCGTGATCATTATCAAAATGGTCTAATAGCATCGATTAAGTCCCTCTGGCCAGCCGGACCTTCCAATTCTAATCAGCAAACAATCGAGCCTCAACACGAGCCTAAGATGTCACCTGCAATAATAGATGTGGGTGAGCAATGATCATTCGGAGAAAGCTCTAGAAAGGTCGGAAGATACTGCTAATCAACAGAGCATAATGGCTATGGTCACCCAGATATTCTGGTGGACATTTCAGTCGGTGGCTGGCTGGTGATAGTTGCATCCAGAGCAATAAAAATGGAAACTTGCACCTTCATACTAATCACATAAGTGGTGGAGGGTTGTTGTGTCCGAAAGCAGTAGAGATGGTCTGATTGGAGCGATCGAGGCCGGAGGGACAAAGTTTGTCTGTGCGGTCGGGAGAGGGCCGGGGGAGAAGCTGCTCGCGCGTGTCTCATTTCCGACGGGAGATGATTCAGCGTCGCTGCTCGACCGGGTGGCGGCGTGGCTGGCCGAGCAGGAGTCGCGACATGGTCGACTGACCGCACTGGGGATCGCCTCGTTCGGGCCGGTCGATCTCGATCCGGGATCGCCGACGTGGGGGCACATCACCTCGACGCCGAAGATTGCCTGGCAGTATACCGACCTGGTGGGAGGGTTGCGGGGGAGGCTGCGTGATCTGCCGGTCGGTTTCGACACGGATGTCAATGGTGCGGCGCTGGGTGAGTATGCGTGGGGTGCGGCACAGGGACTGGATGACTTCATCTACCTGACGATCGGGACTGGCATTGGAGGTGGAGGAATGGTGGGAGGGCGGATGATGCATGGGCTGCTCCATCCGGAGATGGGGCATATGGTTCTGCCACGGGTCAAGGGGGACGACTTTCCAGGAGTCTGTCCCTTTCACGGGGCCTGCTGGGAGGGGCTCTGTACCGGGCCGGCGATGAATGCGCGGGCTGGCGCACCAGCGGAGACGCTTGGTGCCGACCATCCGGTCTGGGAGCTGGAGACACAGTATATTGCGCTGGCACTGGCGAATATCATCTACAATGTCTCGCCACGACGGATCATCATCGGTGGAAGTGTGCGGAAGGCCGGCCATCTGGGGGAGGAGCGATTCTTCCGGATGGTGCGGACGAAGGTGCGCGAGGTGCTCAACGGGTATCTTGGTTCACCGGTGCTGGATGAGGGGATTGACGGGTACATCGTTCCACCGCTGCTGGGAGATGATGCGGGAGTCTGCGGCGCGATCGCGCTGGGGCAGCGGGCTCTCTGAATCAGCGGTCAATGAGGAGAAGAAGCGAATGCGAGTGGCAGGTATAAATTTCGATCATTTTCATATGGGTGATCTGCTGCGGATGGTCGCGAACCATCCCGGGGCAGAGATCGTGGGGATCTGCGATGAGACACCGGCGCGAATGGCGGAGGCGGTGGCCAAGTTCGGTCTGGCGGATGACCAGGTCTTCACGGACTATCGGGCGTGTCTGGAGCAGACGCGGCCAGAGCTGGTGATCCTCTGTCCGGCGACGGGAGGGCATGCGGATTGGGTGAGGAGGGTGGCGCCATTTGGAGTGGACATCCTGATGGAGAAGCCGATGGCGGCAACGCTGGCCGATGCCGATGCGATGATCGGGGCGATGGCAGAGACGGGGCGGAAGCTGGCGATCAACTGGCCGCTCGTCTGGTCACGACCGCACCGGACGGCGAAGCGGCTCTGCGATGAGGGGTTGATTGGCGAGGTGATCGAGGTCCATTACTATGGTGGAAATCGCGGTCCGCTCTACCACGGTGCCGACAAGGTCGAGGTGACGGAGGAGGAGGTAGCCCGGCGCAAGCCGGAGAGCTGGTTCTACAAGCGATCACTCGGTGGCGGTTCGTTGCTCGACTACCTTGGCTATGGGACGACGCTTGGAACGTGGTTTCACGGAGGAAGGGCGCCGATCGAGGTCATGACGATGGTCGACGAGCCGGCGGGGCTG
>CAIOZW010000303.1 GCA_903862855.1 uncultured Acidobacteriota bacterium | reverse complement strand
TCTCGACGATCGAGTCCTGATTGCTGCCGGTCAGAGATTGAAAGAGCCGATCACTCGCCCGAAGGATCGGCTTGCCAGGCCAGACTCGTGACTTCCGTGCGCCATAGATCGGCGAGAGCGGCTGCCACCTGTCACGTGATCGGCCACCGGCCGTCGCGAATTGATCGATCGTCACCTGACGGAGCCAGGCCAGGAGCGATCTCCAGACCGGTCGCAGGTTCCGCAGCCGTTTCACCTTTCCCTGCAGTGAGGTCACCACGTCGTCAATCCCCTCAATGGTCAGCTCAACCATAATCTCTCCTCAACTTCGCCAACCGGCCGCAGCCGCCAGATGTACTCACGTGGATTACCGGTTGGTGGATCGGGAAAGCCCTCCTGCTCGTACCGTCCACCACCAAATTCCAGAAATGTGACGCGCTCAAGATCGATCGGTGGATCAGGCTGGAGCACGCGGACCTGTGAGACCTGGCGTCCGGTCTCGTTCCCCTCGATCGTCTCCGGATACCAGCCGGACCGGATCTCGATCACGAGCTGCCCGTTGTCATCAAAGAGCGCGAGCGTGGTCTCCTGCCCCATCGTGACGCGACGCAGCTGGTTGTAGGCTCCCTCCATGGCGCGTGTCAGATCCATCAGTCTCAGGCTCGGAGAATTGCCGTACCGTTCAGCAGAAACCCGTTCAGGTATTCCATCGCCATCACGGGTGCACTGCCAGCCTTGAGCCGGTAGTCGATCTCGGTATTTGAGGTGCGAATGAGCATGTTTCGCATCTGCCCCTCGTTAAGTGACTGATCCTGGAGCATGGCGAGTGCAATCTCGCACTGCGCGTAGCAGATCGGTGGTGGAATGGCCGCGACTGTCCAGGCTCGGCCGCGGCGATCATAGATTCCTCTTGTGGCCCCGGTCAGTGTCTCGTACCCGGTCTGGATCCGCTTCCGGTTCTCTCGTTCGGCCGGACACGTCGCGACGCGTGGCCAGGCCAGTGGCTGTGTGACGAGCAGCGGTGCCCCGATCCACGGCAACGTCTCAAGGATCCGCATCGCGGTCAGCAATGCCTGCTGCTGTCGCGGCTGTGGTGCGCGCTCCCAGTCATCGGCATTCAACCGGCTCTCAAAATAGTCGTGTGCGTCGAGGAGCGTGACATAGGTGTTGCCTGCCGGATCGAGGACAGCGTTCGTGTCCAGTGCCGGAATCAGTGTGATGGCCACTACCGGAGACGCCTTCTGGGACGAATCCCACCCTCAGGATCGTCATCGGTAAGCCTTTGGCTTGCAGCTACTCCAGTCTCAACGGCCGTCACACCGAGAGCCCTTGACGGCTCACGCCGATTGCTGAGGCTGTCCCTGGCTGAACCAGTCTGCTCGTGATCTTCATCACTGCCCGGCTCCTCATCGGCCCAGTCTTCATCTGGTAGCTGAATCTCGGTCTGGATGGTCAGGATCTGCGTGTTGATTCCAAGGTTCTGGTAGGCCTCCAGAACCGTTTCATCATCTGAGATCACCAGATCGGCCGCTCGTTCAAACTGCTCCGGATTGAAGAACTCCGGATTGCGCAGCGAAGCGTGATGCTTTTCACGGCGCAACTGATCGCGCCGCTCAATTGCCGCCTCGCCCTCGCCATAGATCAGTACTCGCATTAGAGCTCCCTGTTAAAGACAAGCAGCCACGCCGCTCCGGTCACTGTGTTGGCAAGCGTTCCGGTGACAGCCGCACGAATACGAATCCGGTCACCGACCGAGACTCGCAGATTGGCCGCCGTGCTGTTGATCGTCAAAGCACGCCGCGTATCGGCCACGAGCGCCGCACCTCCCGTCGCCCTGGTAGTATTCCCGTCAACGGCCGCAAGCATTGACCTCGTCCCTGTACCCAATGGACCGAGATTGGTGATCGTAAAGGTAACGTAGTTCGTGTTGCTCGTTGCCAAAGCGTCCGTGCCGGAAAAGAGCGCCTCGGTGAGGATTCCGCTGACTGGCGATATCACATACTCGTCCGTATTGCCGGTCGCCGCGACAGTCGTGCTGCCACCGGCCGCCGCATAACGACGTCGATCTCTTGTTGCCATTGCTTATTCTCCTCTGGCTCCCCTCTGGTCGGTTCAGGAGTCGGACCGAGATCCGATCTCACCACTTCCCGGTCGAATGACAGCCACCGTCCTCACGCAATGTGACACTTCAGGACCACACCGGCGAGATCCTTGTCCGAGGTGGCAGCGCGATCCCAGTTGGAACCGGTTCCAAGCGAGGAGTCGTCCGGATTGGCTCCCCCATTGGTCACATCCCAGCGGTAGCCCTTCACGCCAAGATTGAAGGCATACTCACCCTGGATGCGGTTGACGATCTGCTCGCCTCCCGTCACCTCCTCGGTCGTAATGTACTGATCCTCGGTCAGAACGGCCTGAATCCCCATCGAGGTCAGTCCAAGAACGTAGTAGGAGTCCGGCGATCCGGCCGTGATCAGACTTGGCGAATCGGTGACGATGAATGGCCGTCCCATTCCCGGCACCTCCAGCACGCGGATGATGTCGGAGGCAATCGAGTCGATCTGGTTCTCCACCCCGTCCACGCTCAGATCAAACCAGTTGGAAGAATGGAGGACCCAGGCGACGATCCTCCCCTGTTTATCACCGAACTTCCGTAATGTGTTGATCAGATTCTTGTGTGTAGTGTGCTTGACTGAGCTTCCGGTCACGTCATTCATCACTGCCGCGGTGTTGGCCAACGAAACACGAGCCGCAAGCAGTGCACTGTTCAGCATATTCTCGGCAACGGCCTGCGCCGTCTGCTGACCGAGAATAAACGAGGCCAGCTCCGGATCCTGCCCGATCTGCAGAAACGCCTTCCGCGTTACCTCAACCGGACCGATCTTCCGGTGCAGCTTGACGCGCACTATCTCGTCCTGCGTCAGCTTCACCGCCGTTGCCGGGCTCGTCGATGACGTGTCCTGTCGACTCACCAGCGTCGCCAGGCTCTCAAAGAAGGATTCATACTCGAAATCCCCCCTCATCCGCTCCGTCGTCATTGCGATTGCCCCGTTACTCGAGGCATTCATAACGTCCACCGCCTGCTGCAGCGTCTCCGTCATTCCTCCAAAGAACTGCTGCTGGTAGACTTTGAAATCACTTGCCACGGAAGTCGCCATCTGCTTCTCTCCTCTTTCTATTTATGACCGGACCGTCAGGTCAATCTGTTTCATATCGGAAGCTTCAGATACTTGTCATTTCCATACTCCCGGATGTAGTCGCTCTTCTCCTTTGGCGTCATCTTTGATCGGTTCAGCTCCTTTGAGCCGATCGCTCGTGACACCTTCTGCTGGCCGCTCCCTCCACCCGCTTCTCGCGCGGCAAAGAACCAGTCCAGATCCTTGCGGAAGATCTCGCCAATGGCTTTGTCGGCTGGTGTCTCCGACTCATCTCCATCCTCGAGATAGATCAACTTCCCGTTCCGGAGCGCAAAACGGTCACCGATCGTCCGCTTGAAGGAATCGAGCCTCTCCGGGATGACTCCGGCCTCCAGCGCCAGCGCCATCAACTGCTGATCCAGGACATACCGATCAAACTTCTCCTGCAACAGTCCGAGCTCCTCGGCCTTCTCGCGAAGCCGGGCCTCGTAGCTCTCCTGGACCTTGCCGATCTCCTGTTTGAGCAGCTTCTTGTAATCGAACTGTCTCTCCGGTTGCTGACTCTGGACCGGTTGAGGCTCGTCGAGCTTATCCTCCGGTTCATCGCCACGGTCATCTCGCCACTGCTGGAATGCCTGCCAGGTCTGTTCGTCAACATCCCTGTACTTCTCCAGTGGCTCGGCAGCCTTCAACTTCGTCACCAGTTCCTTGTTCTTCCTGAGAAGGCCGGCTTTGGCCATCTCCTCGAATCGTCCGCGATTGAAGGCGTATTTTCCGTCTTCGGTCTCATCAAAGAATTGATGATCCTGTTCCTCGACGTTATCGAGTGACTCAAGGATGATTTTCATTGATTGTCCTCTTCCCCCCTCGGCGTGGCTCTGGGAGTAGGCCTCCCTCGGCGTGGCTCCGGGAGGTTACTGAGCCGTGGCGTAACCACGGGAAAATGAAAAAAGCGCCTACGGCGGATCGGGCTCGTAGGCGCTTTCTTAATTAAGTTGAGTGGATATTATGTCAGGCTGGCAGCGATTTCAACTGATTTGTTCAGCGGAGAACTGATTTTTCACTTTCTACAGTTGAGCATCATAAAGTGAGGCCAGGGGCATCATTTTGCGTGGTTAGCGGCACTGCCATTGATTTTAGGCGTCAGTGATCAAATTAAAATGGGTAAATTTGGACACCGCCGACTCAGGTGATCAGTATGATTAGCGAAGGCTTACTCTCGACTATCCTGAGGATCACTGGCTCGCCTGCTCTATGTGGCGTGCAACGGGGCCAGAGATCAAATACCTGCCACCAAGACTGGTCCTGCCTTGGAGACAGGGCCGTGGTCATTAGCGAGGTCCCCATCCCTGCTTGGCATAATAAGCTTTTCAAAGTAGATTGGCTGTATCCGGCAGTGTCCACATTTGCTCAGATCGCTCGCTCGGTATCGAATGCGCTAGATTCCAGTTTCCGATATCCATCATTCAGTAAGGTTGTCTCAATGGCGGCTTCAAATGTAGCTACAGAGGTTGTTTTCACGCCTTACCTACTTGCACAACAAAACAAGACTGCACTAGATCACAGAACATTTTCAACTTGTCATCCGCAATTTGATTGGTGGCGTAACAGTAAAGCAGGTGTTGGGGTTTCCTGTGTGGTGGGCCCAGTGACGTGACATTCAGGAATGATTCAAGATCCTTCTGTAGCGTTACGATTGATTTGGTGAAAACATTGTGCTTCGTATCGGATATAAGCTGTTGCAATTCCTGATGTTCAGCCTTATTCTCATCTCCGTCATGGAGAACGGCGTGAGAGACACCAAGTGCACTTAGCAAACTCATGAAACGATGGATATTGTATTTTCCCAAGCAGTCGAGGACATAAGTACCTTGCGGAATCGCTAATTTTGCATCATCCAACAGTCGGTTTATGAGTGCTGTCTCGCTTGGGCCTTCCACTAACAAGACATTTTGGGCAAAGAACACACCAGCACGATCAGGGTTCAACCAAAGAAAATATTTGACTGCCTCCATCTCGGGCTTAAGATCATCAGCCTGAATTGATTTTTTGACTTTGATATATTTGTCGGCGACTTTCCCAATTGCCTGATTCGCATCAACAATGTCATTCCATTGACTTTGACTTACTTGAAATATCGACACAATGCCATCAGACCGCTGGGCTCTAATAATAGCTGGGATTCGGATCGCGTTTCGGCTTACAAAATGTGCGGAGTGGGTAGAACAGACAATCTGCCAATCCTCTGCTTCACTCACCTTAATTAAGCCTCTTGCAAGATGGTCCTGTTGCGGCGGATGCAAAAACGCTTCTGGCTCTTCAAATAAAACAAGGTTGAGTGAGGGGGTAAAATCTTTCGCCTTATTTGCAGCTTTTTGAGGCACATACTTTGCGCCAAGCTGAATAAGAGAATAGATGAAATGTCTCTGGAAACCAGAGCCGAAATATTCAACGCCTTGTGATTTATCATGGTTATTGTCCCGGATGTCCCATCTGAGCATGGATTTGATGATTTCCGGCGTAGATGGGGTCGTGAACTTCAGGCTGAAGTTGGTCTGCCACGGTGCAAGAAGCTCATTCAAGTCATTCTCGAAATTTGAAAGGGAGCGATTGTCTTCTGTTTCTATGAATCGAACACTACCCGCAAAGTTAGAGACACTCTCCGTCAAGGTCTTGTAAGCGTCGCTTCCTTCCACGACATCTGACATGATATTGGTGATGAGGTCCCGCAGGGCCGACGGCCCGCTAAGCTTGGTGTGTTCATCGATCTTGCTGATAGCCGGGATATAAATCAGATTGCCAAACTTGCCGCTCTGAACATTCTTTGCTCCGTAGAACGGTTCGTTCGAGAAGGTTCCATCGGACTTGTATCCAACGATTGACCCAGCAGCATTCTTTCCATCTTGTAACTTTTCAAATGTTTGGAAGTATTTTCTAACTTTCAAATCCTTACTAGCTGCTTTGTATTCATCTTTTAGGGTATCATGCTCCTGATCGCTCAGTGTGAAGGTCAACTCAACCCATGATTCCTGATCAGCAGCACCTTTAAGAGGAAAGTCACAGTCTTTTTTGAATTTGAACCCGTCTTTCTCATAAAAAGCCCTAATACAATCAATGATGGTACTCTTTCCGGCATTATTGGCGCCAACCAAAAGACCATAAGAATAAAAATTCATCGACGCATCAAGGATGCCGCGAAAATTGTGAATAGTGACATGAGTGAGTTTCATATGCCCATCTCCTCTACTGGGATCTGACCGGTCATTACTACAGTGATAAGGGCGGCACGGCGTTCTTTTGCCGTAATTACTCACGGGGTTAGGCGTGCAGGAATGGAAGAACTTCTGACCTGACCCCATCAAATTGGTCAGGGTTTCAAAGACACTCTTACCCTTGATCTTTGAAGTCGAAATCACAGAGAGCAGGTCCAAATAGGCCTTCGCCCCCCACTCGGATCAAAATCCGTTGGTTACCTTTCGGTGAATGACGGAAGTCCGAATGGCCTGTTCACTGGCATTATTCGTCGGCAGAACACCCGGATATCCAGGGACGTCAGCAACTTCTCCCGATGGAGCCGGAATCGATTCTGCAATCGTATCTCGTCGGAATCGGTCAGTTGATCTCCCAGCAGCCGGTCGAGACGGTTTCCAATCTCCGAGACACGACGGTGAAAACCATTCAGCATCAGATCTGCAGATGGACCGATCATCCGATTATTCAAGTGAATGGCTTCACGGAACAGTTTCCGGATCTGGGTTGTCCAGGCCGATTCAGGCAGCCGTTCAAGGACTCTTTTTAAATCCCGGAGCTGATGCTGGAG
>CAIOZW010000302.1 GCA_903862855.1 uncultured Acidobacteriota bacterium | reverse complement strand
GGTCGTTTTACCTGAATTACTCCCGAGTCAGGCAAAAATTACTGAAAAATTGATGCTTGCGACCGCAACAATTTAAACATTTGTCCAAAGTCCCGATCCGGGCCGGGCCCGGATAACCCCATCACCGAGAGAGGCTTCAGAGCGGACCGCAGCAAAGGCCGGCTTACCTCAAGCCATTCGGCCAGTACCGGCTCAGAGGAGAATCGACTGCTGGCCGCCAGTTCGCCGCTGATCAGCAGCTCCTTGATCCGCCGCAACCACTGCTCCGTGACATCAGCCCGATCGACGGAGAGGGAGTTTACCGAGGTCGCACCATCGTTTAGCTCTGTCATCGCGATCCCCTGGTGCCGATACAGGTGGCGGAGACCATTTCCGTCGCGTTCTCAAGCCTTGACACCGCCATTGTAGAGCCAGCCGCCATCGACAAAGATGGTCTGGCCGGTAATATAATCGGAAGCCGCAGACGCCAGCAGAACCGTCGCTCCGGCAAGATCGGATGGCGTTCCGGGTCTGCCCATTGGAATGACGCTCACCGCGCTGTCATAGAGCTCCGGCACGGAGAAGAAGGCATCGGTCATCTTTGTCCAGAATCTGCCCGGAGCGATGGCGTTGACGCAGATCCCGTCTCCGGCATACTCGAGTGAGAGGGCACGGGTCATCTGCCGCATCCCCCCTTTGCTGATTGCGTAGAGGGCGATATTTGGGACAACCAGCTCAAAGATGATCGAGCCGACATTGATGATCTTGCCGCCTCCACGTTGCTGCATGTGGGGGCGGGCAGCCTGGGCAGCGAAGAACGCGCCCTTCAGATTGACGGCCATGATCCGATCCCAATCCTCTTCGGTGAAGGTGTCGATCGGGCGCCGGAAATTGATCCCTGCCGCATTGACCAGAATATCGAGTCCGCCATAGTGGCCAGCCGCCTGATTGACCATTTTCTGGACGGCCGCCACATCACCGACATCGGTTGGCACAATCAGAACCTCCCGGCCAATGGCCCGGATCATCCCGGCGGCTCTCTCCAGCTCATCGGCTGAACGTGAGGCGAGGGCGATGTCGGCACCGGCATGGGCCAGTGCCAGCGCCATCCCCAGTCCCAGACCACGACCTCCACCCGTCACGAGGGCCACCCGGCCAGTCAGACTGAACGAGGGCATTGTGAACTCGCTGTCAAGCACCATGCGCCGCGGTGACTCCCCCCCGGCCGTCTCCTCAGAGCTCATTGAAATCTCCTTTTCACGATTCAAAATTTGCGCAACTGTTCGAGGACATAGTAGCCCATGAGCAGCACAATGATCGCCGTGGCGATCCACATCGCCGCCGTCACCCGCCGAGGCGGAGCAATCGACGCCGGCAGATGGCGGTGGTGCAGGTAGAGGGTTCCAATTCCGATCACCGGCAGCATCAGCGCCTGCGCGACACCACCGGCGACGATCATCTTTACCGGTGACTTGAAGAGAAAAAAGAAGACAACCGGTATTGCGGTAATGGCAATGATGAATCCGTTCCGGTAGCGGACACGCTGGCGATAATCACCGGCCTCGAAGAAGCCCATCAGGCAGGCCATATCTGCAAAGACCCGTGAATTGGAGGCGGTCGCCGCAAAGATCGTCCCGTAGAGGGTGAAGATTGCCCCGACATAGAAGATCCAGAGCGACCACTCGCCCAGCGTCTGGGTATAGATGTTCGAGAGAACCGGGATCATGTCACCCGCCGCCGGAACCTTGCCCATTCCGTGCAGGATTCCGGCTCCCAGCAGGTAGAAGGCGATGGTCGCAATCGTATAGATGATCATCGAGGCGATGATGTCGAGGTGCATGACCCTGATCCAGCCACGGGCGCGCCGATCCCATTCCGGGGAGTCATTCCTCTTGCCGGCAAAGCGGGCATAGCCCTTCTCGACACACCAGTATGGATACATGAAGAGCTCGCTCGCCCCAACCCCGGTAATACCAAAGACGGCCACCGCAGTCGAGAATCCCTCGCCGGGCATTTTGAACTTGAATCCCTCCCAGATTGCATCCCATGAGAAATACTGCGGCATTCTGATCAGGAGCAGCGCAGCGAGAAAGGTGAGCATCGTGAATAGACCCACCTTGAGCATCGCCAGCCGTTCGATCCGTTCATAGCCCCCGCCAAGCAGTATCGCAAGCGTGATAAGCCAGAAGACGACGACCCAGACTGTCACCGGGATCGAGGGCAGAAGCAGGTTCATCACCTGCGCCACACCTCCAAACATCGCACCAATCTGGAGAAGAGTAAGCAGCGTCATGATCGCCCAGGCCCAGACGATCCAGTTGACCCTGAAACGTGGGCCCGGGACACGATCGAATCCGGCCAGCCCCGTCTCACCACTGGCGATGATGTACCGCCCCATCTCCGCCTGCAGCACCGGTTTGATGAGACAACTGAGCAGGATTACCCAGAGCGCCGTATATCCAACCTGCGCTCCCAGCGTCGTCGTCGCAACCAGCTCGCCCGAACCGACGATCGAGGCGGCAAGGATCATTCCCGGCCCGATACGTCTGAGGGCCGACCACCAGGTCGCCGGCGGTTCAGCGATATCCTCGGGTGTCAACTCATATGGATCCTTCAGTTCCGGTAAAGACACGGAAGCCTCCCCGACTTGGCGGTCATCAGCATTGTTCATCTCGAACCTCGGATAGAGTGATTTGGAAATTGCGTTTCTTTTTTACGCGAAATTGGATAATTATTGAAGCCTATGAGAGAAAAACTGAAATTTGTCGTCGGATCGGCCAATCCGGTCAAGGTTGGTTGCGTCGCTGCAGCGGCCAGCCATTACTGGCCGGATTGTGAAACTGGCGGAGTAGAGACCGATTCCGGGGTCGGCCACCAGCCGATCACCGATGCGGAGATGCAGACCGGTGCTCTCAATCGTGCGCAGAGGGCGCTCGCGATCGATCAGACAGCCGATTATGGAGTGGGGATCGAGGGTGGCGTTCTCGACAGCAGTGAGGGAATGTGGGCCTATGCCTGGGTGGTGATCATCGATCGCGCGGGGCGCATCGGCGC
>CAIOZW010000301.1 GCA_903862855.1 uncultured Acidobacteriota bacterium | reverse complement strand
CGACCTCGGGGTCGAATTGCAGGGGCGCTCCGATCTCTTTCAGATATGCGTCAAACTCTGCCGCCGATTTGAGCGAGGCGACCCGGCGATAGTTGTGTTCACTCATCTCTTGCTCTCTACTCTCCAGTCTTAATGGTGCCAGTCAAATATGGTAATGGTAAAGGATATGCCCGCCCGGTTCGTCAGGCCGGACGCAATTCAATGGCATTACCGTCAGGGTCGCGAATGAAAAGCTGCGGTCTTCCGGCCCGTCCACTGCCGTACCCGATCTCGATGCCCATTTCACGCAGCCGCTGTTCCGTCTCCTCGATGTCGGCGACATCGAGGGCGAGGTGACGGTCATTCCGCGCCGGCTCATGGTGACCGGGCATCTGGTCGACGCAGAGCAGGTGAAGCTGGTGCCCGTTGCCAAGGTCAAACCAGCCACCGTTGAAGTCGAAATTGGGGCGGGGAAGCTGAGTCAAACCCATCACCTCCTCGTAGAAGCGGCAGGCCCGGGTGAGGTCGGTCACCAGTACCCCGGCGTGATGAAATCCCTTGATCGATATTGGCATGGTTCAGTCTTCTTCAGGTAAAATATTGTGTCATCAGGTTTTCACATCAGGTCTCAATGCATAAAGTACTTCAGGGTAGCCCGATGGCCAATTTCCGGCAAGTCAATTTGGCCATTTTGGTGGTCAACCCTTACCCCCACTCCAGGGCGATCGCATTATGAAGAGACTTGACAAGATAGGAGATGCTGGAACCGCTATTCGCCAGTAATTCAAACACTTTGGGGTGGAGTCTCTGGTCTCTCAGCTCGATCCTTAAAATGTGAGTTGATTGGAATTATTCCGAGAATGGCATCTATGCTTCATTGGGGAAAGGCAGATGGTTGCGGCGCCCCAACGGGGCGCCGCCCTGGACTTTGGACATTTTGGGGCGGTTCACGAACCGCCCCTACACCCGCAACAAATAACACGATCACGTTGGTACGGTCACTGGCCCTGTCGAGATAACACGAATGTAGGGGCGGTTTACGAACCGCCCCAGATCCTGACTTCAAAAAGTGCAAGAGCAGATCCAAAGGCATGGTCCGATTGCCCGGCCTCCCGTCGTTGAATGATCCGGCGGGGCAGCCAGGAATGGTGAGAGAGCGCGAGATGGAAGTATGTTGCGGCCAGAACCGGCAGACGTTCTTAAAAACAGGAGAGTTGCAGAATGAGCAAGGGTAGAGTGCGAGGTATTGGACTGGTTGGCATCGGCATGATTGCCGGGGTACAGGCTGAAGCGATAAAGCGTCTCTCGACCACCAGACTGGTTGCCGTCTGTACGCGCGATGCCGGGCGGGCGAAGGAGTTTGCCGCGCAGTATGGCGTAACGCCTTACACCGACTACCAGAAGTTTCTCGCCCATCCGGAACTCGATCTGGTAAGCGTCTGCACTCCAAGCGGCACTCACGCTGACCTTGGAATCGAAGCCGCTGCCGCAGGGCGTCACGTTCTGGTCGAGAAACCGATCGAAGTCAATCTGGCTCGAGCCGACGCCCTGATCGAGGCCTGTGACAAGCATGGCGTCAAGTTGGGTGTCATCTTTCAGAGCCGCTTTCTGCCATCGGTTCAGGCGATTCGTGAGGCGGTCGAGGGGGGCAGGTTAGGGCGCCTCATGCTTGCTGACGCCTTTGTCAAATGGTTTCGCGAGCCACAATACTACGCTCCCGGATCCTGGCACGGCACGCTCGCCCTCGATGGCGGTGGTGCGCTCATCAATCAGGCGATTCACACCGTCGATCTGCTGCGCTGGATCGTCGGACCGGTCGAGCGGGTCGCCGCCTTCAAGGGAGCACTTCGATACCCGCATCTCGAAGGAGAGGATACGCTGGTCGCTTCGCTCCGCTTTGCCAACGGGGCGCTGGGGATGATCGAGGCGGCGACATCGGCCAAGCCGGGCTTCAAGCGTCGCCTCGAACTGAGTGGTGAGCGCGGAACGATCATTCTCGAGGGGGATTCGATTGCCACCTGGGCCGTCGATGGAGAAGAACCTCCGCCGCTGGTCAGTGAGCAGTTGACCGATGGTTCGGCAAATCCGGCGGCAATCTCCTGCGAAGGCCATCGGCGCCAGATTGCCGAGATGGTCGAAGCCATTGCGGCCGATCGCCTCCCGCTCCTCGACGGGCGCGAAGGGCGTAAATCACTCCAACTGGTCGAGGCCATCTATGCTGCTGCGCGCGAAGAGCGCCTGATATCTCCCGGCGCGAGTTAAAGTACCGCGAAGCCGAGCCGACTATTTGATCGTTACTCTCACTGTATTCGCTGCCTGCCCATTGAAGGTCAGTGCTGCATCGATCGCCCCTCGCCCGATCAGGCTGCGCGGTATGAGTGCATTGAGTTGATCCAGTCCAATCAGGGTGGAATGGGCACCACTGAACTGAACTGGAACCGTCACCCCACCAAGGGTCAAAGTTGTGCTGCTCCGGTTACGCCACCCCGTCCCGAAGAGGATCAGATAGACCTCATCCCCCTGCGGCCCAAGGTCGATCGGAATGGCTTCGAGCTGACCAGTTGTTGGTGAGACTCGGACTACCGGCTCATATACCAGGGGCTGGTTTCCGCGCACCCGCAGTGTGAGGGCCGCTGCTGTTCCACTCCCGCTCGAATCGGCCGAGAAGACACCCGGTGCAATCGACGCCACCGTCACTTCACCTGTCGCCCGGACACTGCCATTGACCAGTATCAGAGTTGCTCTCCCGGCGGCTGTTCCTGATGGGATCAGAAAGTTGATCTGTCCCGGCGAAACGTAGAAGAGCGGCGCGGCCCGACTCACTCCCAGACTGTCGGTTACCGTGATCGAAGCTCCCTTCATTACTGTCGGCAGCGGGATCTCTGTTGCCACCATGATTCCGGTCGCCAGCTCACTTCCAAAGCCGGAGACGATCGATTCCGGCGCGACGGCTGTCTGGTAGTTTGCGGCCGAGACGGTCGAGAGGGCTCCATTCGTCGGCAAGAGCCACGCGCCAGCCGGTCCGGCAGTGCTCCTGACCCGGTTCTCCCGGTCACGCAGGTTACGATTATCTGGATTACCCGCCGGAACGGCTGGCGTCGTCGGGGCGTCACTCCAGCTGAAGTCTCCGG
>CAIOZW010000300.1 GCA_903862855.1 uncultured Acidobacteriota bacterium | reverse complement strand
TCGACCTCGACACGAGGAGCGGGAAGAATGGGGGAGACGGTCGCGGCGTATCGCGCTGGTTCTGATCATCGTCCTGCTGCTTCCAGTCCTCTCCTATCTCGCCTGTCTGACGTGTTACGTCTATCCGGATGCGGCGCAGCTCACGGAGTTCACCCCGGAACCGGCGCCGCGGGGGACTCCGCCGTCAGGCATGGGGAGTGCCATCTCATCGAGGCTGACCGGATTGCCTGATGGTCCACCTGCAGAACGAGGAGGATCTGCGCCATCCGACCTGCCGGGACTTCGCTCGTCGGGCAGTCCACTCGCGATCGATCTGCGCGATGGGGAGCGGCGGATCATCCTCGATCGGCCGCGACAGTTGACCGGACTGGCGGAGATGACTCGAGATGGCCGCCGACCGATGGCTCAATCACAGCAGCGGAGAGATATGCCTGCTTCCGGAACGGCCGGTGACCGCGCCCGGGAGCCACGCAATTACCGGCCAAAAAGACGAGCCAAGGCGAGGAGGAGACCTCACCCAATCCCCTCTCCAGTCGGGGTAAGCAGGCCGACCAGCCCCTCTGCGCGCGGCAACCTGGTCAAGTGGTGACATGCTGGAGAATCGAGCTGAGCGAGTTGGGGGAGGTTTGCCCACCTGGTCAGCCCCTTTCTCCATGCACGTGTCGTTGACTGGTCACACACCAAAGGGCTTCCCCGCCGCGCAATCTGGAGTGTGGTACCCAGGGTGAAGAAAGGGCAGGGCAACCTTCGACCATCATCCCGCCTTGTCACGAGTAAGAGCATTCTCCTCAGGCACCTCGCCGAAAGTTTCTCATAGATTTATTATTTCGGATAAGTTCGGATAGAATATGGCCCGTTGTAATCAGGCAGGTGGCCGGCAGGTGGCCGGCAGTGGCGTCGGCAGGTTGGGGGCGGTAAGAGTCCCCGCGCCGCGCTTTGGGGCCGGGTCAATTTGGGCTGGCTGGTGGTGTTGAGGATGTTGAGAAGAGAATGAAGAATGCGGCAACCGACTATTTCGACCGGACAATCGAGCTGCTCCGGCAGATTCGCGAGACTCAGCTTGAGAATATCGAGCGGGCTGCAGATATCTGTGCCCGGAGCATTGCCAATGGCGGACTGGTCTTCCTCTTCGGGAATGGCCATTCGCGGATGATGTGTGAAGAGATGACCCCGCGCCAGGGCTGCTATGTCGGCTGGGTGGCGCTGGTCGAGCTGGCGCTCTCGAATCACGCCAGTATCATCGGCACGAATGGCCTGCGGGCGCCGCTCCATCTCGAGAAGTATGAGGGCTATGCCGAGGAGATTCTGAAGGGGTTCAATTTTGGTCCGCATGACGCGATGATCGTCATCTCGACGAGCGGCATCCGGCCGGTGATCGTCGAGATGGCCGAGGGTGCAAAGGGGCGTGGTCTGCCGGTAATCGGCATCTGCTCGCGCCAGCACTGTGAGCAGTCGGTTCCGGCCCACTCCTCGGGAAAGAAGCTGATCGATGTCGCCGATGTCGTGATCGACAATCGATGCCCGCCGGGAGACTGCGTCGTCGAGCTGGAAGGGCTCGAATGGCGGACCGGGCCGACCTCGACGGTCACGGGTGGGATGCTCATCAACATGCTGCGCTCACGGGTGGCCGAACTGCTGCTCGAGAGCGGACATCGCCCGGTGCTGCTGCCAAGCCACCAGTTTGTCGGCAACACCTCGGCGCAGGAGCAGCTCGAACGTTTCTACGATGCATATCGGCGCAGCCTGGCCCATCTCTATCGCTAGGCGCCGCCACCAGAGATCATGACCAATAACCGATCGTCGCTGACGATACTCATCACCGGCTCCTCGGGAATCGCGGAGGCGACGGCGCGCCTGGCTGGGGAGGGTGGAGCGCGTCTCTTCATTGCCGGAATCGAGCGTGGGCAGGTCGAGCGGTTGATTGCCGAGCTGCGTGAGCAGGGAGTCACCGTCGATGGACACGTCGGGGATCTGAGTGAAGAGGCGGTAGTGCGCGAGGCGGTCTCTCGCTGCCGGGAACTCTACGGACGGATCGACGGGCTCTTCAATGTTGTTGGGATGAGCGGGCGCCGGTACGGTGATGGTCCGGTGCATGAATCGACGGTCGAGGGCTGGCGGATGACGCTGCGCCACAACCTCGATCCGACCTGGCTGATGTGCCGCGAGGTGGCCGGAGTCATGCTTGGGCAGTCGCCCAATGCTGCCGGAGGGCGTGGAGCGATTCTCAACATGACCAGTGTTCTTGCGGCCGCGCCGGAGGCCTCACATTTTGCGACCCATGCCTACGCGGCGGCCAAGGGAGCGATCAGCAGTCTGACGATCGCCATGGCCTCCTACTATGCTGCGCACCGGGTCAGGGTCAACGCGATCGCCCCGGGGCTGGTCCGCACGCCGATGAGCGCGCGGGCCCAGACCAATCCGGAGATCATCGAACTGATGAAGAAGAAGCAGCCGCTGCACGAGGATCTGATCGAGGCTGTGGATGTTGCCCGCACCGCCCTCTTCCTGCTCAGCGACGAATCAAGATCGATTACCGGTGAGATTCTCAATATCGATGCCGGTTGGAGGGTTTCATGAAAGAGATGCCGTTGCGGACGACGGTCATTGGCAGTTATCCGTTTCCGGGATGGCTCGAGTTTGCGTGCCAGCACCTCGACTCGTTCGGCTCGGCCGATCGGGTCGAATTGCAGGAGGATGCGGTGATTGCGGCGATTCACGACCAGGTGAATGCGGGGCTGGACGTGATCACCGACGGTGAGCAGACGCGGCTCGACTTCAATCTGTCATTCTACGGATTCATCAATGGGCTCGATCTCGAGCCGCTTCCGACGCGCCGGTTCGGCCCGCCGGCCCACGACCAGCGGGGCAAGCATGAGATCATTGGTGAGCTGCGGGCCCCGCGCGGGTTGGGCGTGGTCGAGGAGTGGACGCGGCTGAAACGACTGGCGCCGGCCGGACCGGTTCTCAAGGCGAGCGTTCCCGGGCCTTATACGCTGAGTGGACGCCTGCTGCCGAACACCTACTACCGTGATCGCTATGCGATCACCGAGGCGCTGATCCCGCTCGTTGCGGCTGAACTGAAGGCACTCGTCGAGGTTGGCTGTCGCGAGATCACGATCGATGAGCCATCGATGAGCTGCTACGCTTACCGGGAGGATCCGGAGCGTTTTGTGGAGATCTTCAACCGGACGGTCGAGGTTGTCGGGGGACGGGCCCGACTCTCGACCCATCTCTGTTTTGGCAACTACAAGGCGCGGGCGATCGGTCCGCGACACTATGCGCCGATGTTCCCGGCCTTTGCCCGGCTCAAGGTCGATGAGATTCATCTCGAGATGGCGAGCCGCGAGTTCGCCGAGCTGGAGCTGCTCGAGCAGCTCATCAACTACTACGACGTGGCGGTCGGCATCGTCGATGTGAAGAGCTACTACATCGAGACGCCCCAGGATATTGTCGCGCGGGTTGAGAGGTGTCTGCGCCATGCGCCACCCGAGCGGCTCTCCTTTGCTCCCGACTGCGGGCTGAGCCAGACCGCCCGCTGGGCGGCCCGGCAGAAGCTGCAGAACCTGGTCGAGGGGGTGCGGATCGTTCGCGAGAGGATGGGTCTGAGCCGTGGATGAGCTGATCGAGCCGCTTCTGACAGGTGATCGTCTGCTGGATGACATTCAGCGTGCCGATGCCGGGCCGGAGAGCTTCCATCTCTGGTGGCTCGGGCAGTCGGGTTTTCTCGTCAAATGGCAGGGCCGGCATCTGCTGATCGATCCCTATCTCTCAAATTCGCTGACGAAGAAGTATGCGACGACCGACAAGCCGCACATCCGGATGACCGCGATTCCGATCGATCCGGCCCGGCTCGATTTCGTCGATATCGTCACCTCGAGCCATAACCACACCGATC
The DNA here is from genome assembly GCA_903862855.1 of uncultured Acidobacteriota bacterium. Lineage (GTDB taxonomy): Bacteria > Acidobacteriota > Blastocatellia > RBC074 > RBC074 > CAIOZW01. Next base: position 42 of record CAIOZW010000300.1, on the reverse strand, counting down.
ACCTCGACCACGAGACGCTCTGGCCATTGATGGCCGCCAATC
>CAIOZW010000299.1 GCA_903862855.1 uncultured Acidobacteriota bacterium | reverse complement strand
CGCTGGATGGCCTCTGATAAAGAATAATGCCGCGAAAAGCGACCCGTAAATCAAATCCGATCAATGATCTCGACCTGGAACGGTGGAAAGAGTACGACGATATTCTGACCGATTCACTCTGGTTCTTTCCGGAACGTGACCGTTCAGGAGCTCATCTGGGCGACTATCATGGCAACTTCATTCCCCAGATCCCCTATCAAGCCATGCGTCGCTACACCCGGGCGGGAGACATCGTGCTCGACCCATTCCTCGGTTCCGGCACAACACTCATCGAGTGCCGGAGGCTGGGACGCCACGGCATCGGACTCGATCTGAAAGAGCCTCTCACCAGAGCGGTCCGGAAAAGGGTTGGCGCAGAGGATAACCCGTTCCAGGTCAGGACTTCGATTCTGCACACCGACAGCGGCGACATCGAAGGGTCGAGCCGCAAGATCAGACGTTCCCTTCGCACACTCGACCGCGATGAGGTGCAATTGGCCATCCTCCATCCACCTTATCATTCGATCATCCGCTTCTCCGATTCACCAATGGATCTGTCGAACTGTGAGTCGACGACCCAATTTCTGGAACGGTTCGGTCAGGTGGTCGACCTTACGACCCGCTTCCTCGAAGATAAAAGATATCTCGTCCTGGTGATTGGTGACATCTATGAGAACGGCAACTGGATCCCTCTCGCCTTCCAGTGCACCCAGGAGGTGATGAAACGCGGGTACCAACTGAAGAGCATCGTCGTCAAAGATATGCAGGGTAATCGCGCCAAGCGCAATCTCGGACAGATCTGGCGTTATCGTGCTCTCGCTGGCGGGTTCTACATCTTCAAGCACGAATATGTGATCTTCTTCCGAAAGAATTAACGCCCGTTCGGCTTCTCGGGTGGGGTCTCCTCGATGATCTTGATATCGGTCTCAAACTTCCGATAAAACTTGAACGAGAGAAGGTTGCGGTAGTATCGGCGCAGCCTCCGGTCGGCAATGATAAACTCGGCACGGATGGGTAAGAGAAAATCGACTTCGATGCCACGGAGTCGAACCAGATCATAATCGACTGAACTCTCCGAGTGGGTAACCGGATAGCTGAGCGGCAGATCATTGACCGCCTGATCGATCCGCAACACCCTCTTTGTCTCCTCATCGATCCAGATCGTCCCGCTGTACCCGACAATCAGTGTCGGCGCTCCATCCGCCGTGACACTCAGCTTGGAATTGGGCTGCTCTACGGTAAAGTCGTAGAGCAGTGTGACGTGGTTGCCAAGCCGATCCTTCCCGGCCGGCTTGAAGATGGTTTTGGTCTCGACATCAAAGAGTGATGCCAGACCCGAGGCAAAGTCCCCGGTAGAGAAGGCTCCGCCAGACTGATCGATCGGCCTGGTGACCGGACGTCCGACGGCGTTGATCGGCTTGTAGGATTCCCGCCGACGATTGTAGGTCAGTTCATAGGTCAGTGTATCGGCCTTATCCCACGCTCCCCGGGCTTCATAATCATAGTATCGTTCGACCACCTGGTTACAGATGAAATCTGGAAGCTCCTCGAGGTAGTCGCGAACTGCGCGGCGAGTCTCCTCGATAAAGGGATCGACTGGAGCAGGCCCGGTGCGGACTACCTTGCCGCCGGCATCGAGCAGCTTGTCGGCCTGACGCCTGATGGTGTTGATGAGATGCTGGTGGGCCCCGTTAGCTCGGAGTCTCTTCATGACATCCGGTGTCGGGTCGAAGTCGATGCCGGTCTTCTCGATGTGAACAGCGAGAACTGCTTCGGTCAGATCACGGCCGACCGATCGCCGCAGCAGCAGGTTCAGCTCGGCCAGAGTCAAGGGATGATCCGGCAGACGCGTTGGAAGTGTCTGGGCCCGGGCCGGCACATTGAACTGGAAGAGAAGAGCCGTAAGAAGGCAGAGTACCAATGGATATTTCATAGTCGCATTCTCAGTGCATATCAGGGTCATGACTTTCAGAGTGTATCTCTTCGCCGGGCTGGGTTGCCCCGCCACTCTCGCCATTCTCATTTTGTCATGAATCCTGATGAATATAATTGCAAAATTTGATAGTGAGAACCCATTCAAACGGCAGGTAAAGGTTATTTTCCTGCGAATGGCAACAGAATATTTGATACTCCAGCCTCTCACCTTCGTCAAGAGGGTCATCCTTTTGATCTCGATAATAAGATTTGTCGATGCGGATCAGGACCCGGGTCTGGATACTTTGGATCAATTCGAGCAGCCTCGCGGCACGAATGGTAGAAAATGAGTCTGTAGGCCCTGAGCGACAAGCAGATGACTGAATGGCCCATAGCCTCAGCCCCTGGCCTGGATCGACCGTTATCGTTTTCAATCAACCCGTCGTGCTTTACAATCAGCACTGTTGCTTACGCTGTCTCTTGATTCGTTTGGAGTGAGGATCGATGG
>CAIOZW010000298.1 GCA_903862855.1 uncultured Acidobacteriota bacterium | reverse complement strand
TGGCGTCTCAACTGGATCTTATGAGCAGCGTATTCATCTCCTACAGCAGTAAGGATCGCGAGACGGCACTCAAGGTCAAGGCCGCCCTTGAGAGCCATGGTATCTCCGTGACGATCGATGTTCACGATTTTTTGGCGGGTGACGAATTAACAAAACAGATCGACACTGCCATACGTGATTGCAGGTTCACCTTAACAATAATCTCGCCCGACAGCCTCGTCTCTTCCTGGGTTGGAATGGAATGTATTACCGCAATTTACATTAAAAAATTTGATGACGATAAACAATATTTTGCCTGCTATGTTGATGACTCATTTCTTAAACGGGATTTTGTTCTTAAGGCTGTCGATAGAATAGATAAAGAGATTGAAGACATCGAAAGAGTAATTACTAAGTGCAAAGAAAAAGGAATTGGCGTCTCGAGCGAGCAGAGTGACGAGCTACAAAGGTATCAGGACTTACGGCATAACCTCCCCAAAATACTCAGTCGACTGAAACAGTCTGTCACTGTTGATATCAGAGACCCGGAATTTCAATCAGGCATTGAACGTATCGTCAAAAAGATCAAAGATGGATTTGGCCCTCCAACAGCTCAGCGCAAAATGGAACTCAACTACCTTCAGAAGTTGCAGGAAGAGGAGATTCTCCATCTGAAAAAATATACTCCTCTCGGTGGCCGCTCAGTGGAGCGTCAGGTCATCAAGCAACTCCTAGATTACAAGCCTTGCGAAAAGGGGGATATCCGTGATGATGATGATGATAAGGCTCTCACGCCGCGCCGATTTGATGATGCAGTAGGTGAGATTCTGAGACTTAAGCGAGCGGTGGTTCTTGGTGAGCCAGGTGCCGGAAAGACAACTACTCTCTGGAAGCTTGCCGGTGACCTTTTGGACAATGCTTGTAGTTCTGAGAGTGCACCCATACCGCTGCTGATCAAGCTTGGACTGTGGACTACCGAGAATCAGACTATATTGGATTTTCTTAAGGACACGGTTGGCGGACTTGGAACATACCTCGAGCAACTTTTGCATAGTAAACGTATAGTCTTGCTTCTTGACGGACTCAATGAACTGCCAGTTGGTCAACGGAAAGAGAAAACAGCCCAGATCCGGAAACTGATCACTGATAAAAAATATTCAGACCTGACGGTGATCATCTCTTGCCGACTACTCGATTACGATGAGAACGAACTCAAGCTTGATCGAGTCGAAATCGTGCCACTCGATTCGCTACGGATTAGGACTTTTGTCACCGGTTACCTGGGCCCGGAAAAGGGAGATACCCTTTTCTGGCAACTGGCAGGGAAGGAGGCAAACCAGTATTACCGATCTTTTCATAGTAACTTGGAGAACAATTTTGAAGGGGAACTGCCTGACCTTGAGAGGATATTCTGGAATGAAACTGTTTTGCCGTCAGGTATCAGCTGGTGGAGATGGAACGAATGGCTAAGATACCGTGAGAATCCTTCCAGTCTGATGGTATTGGCAAGGAATCCATTTATGCTGTGGATGCTCTACAGCGTTTATGATGAAACGTCTGACAAACTTCCTGAGAATCGTGGAAAACTTTTCAGGCGTTTCGTGAGAACGTTGTTTGAGCGAGAAAAGATAGCAGTTGAGGATTACGAGAGAATTACAAGCGGACTGTCAAAGGTCGCATTTGAGATGCAGACCCGTCGGACAGGCCAGAAAGACAGCAACGCCCTGACCGTTCTCCCACGGAGCGAAGTTGCTAACCTCATCTCTGATGAGATGATTGGAATCGGCACCAGAGCGAGTATCCTTACCCCGGGTGATGAGATCCGTTTCACTCATCAGTTATTGCAGGAGTACTTTGCCGCACGCCATATGGACTTGGAGATCGAGGCTGAAAGGCTTGTCGCATCCGAAAGATGGCCTGCCGCCAACTGGTGGGAAAGAAACAACTGGGAGGAGGCAACGGTTCTGCTGGCTGGACTTCATAGTGATGACTGCACAGAGGTCATCAACTGGGTCGCCGATGCCAACCCGGAAGTGGCGGCGATGTGCATCAGGAAGAGCGGAGCGGCGTGTCCACCTGCGACTCTCGAGGATTTGAGACGCCGCTGGCTGCCCAGACTGACCGATCTGCAGCGTGACCCTGATCCGCGGGCCCGTGCTGCAGTCGGACGCGCGCTGGGAATGACCGGCCTCGATAACCGTCCTGGCGTGGGGGTCACGAATAAGTCCGGAGTCGTTCTGCCCGATATAGACTGGGTCGATATCGAAGGGGGAGAGTTTGAGTATGGAGACGATGA
>CAIOZW010000297.1 GCA_903862855.1 uncultured Acidobacteriota bacterium | reverse complement strand
GGGATATTACCAACATCCGCCACCTCTTTCTTGGCGGGCGTGAGATCGATCGAGATGAGCTGGCCCGCCAGATTGCCGCACCTGAGTTGTCTCCTCTTCCAGCCGCTTCCGCGCCGCAGGAGCTCGACGATTTTGAGAGATCTGACAACCGCAGCACAATCGACACCCGGTGGATCTACGGTTCAGATGCAGGAGTCGATCCATCAAAGGTCATCTTCGGCAGAGTCGCCCGCAGCTCCGGGTCATCAAGTCTTCTGGCAACCGCCAGACTCTCGATCAAGGAACGGCCTTACATCCGGATGCTACTCCCTTTGCGACGCGGTGGTGTCGAACCGGTTGACGCAACCAAATTCACGGGGGTACAGTTTGAGGTGCGTGGTTCGGGAGACTATCGTCTGGTGATTCCGCGATATGCGGTCAGGGATCTCGACCACTTCGCAGCGCCATTCAAGGCCTCACCTGACTGGACCAGTGTCAGGATTCCCTTTTCGACGCTGCGCCGCAACGACGCTGGTCGACCGCAGGGAGTCGACTGGTCGTCGAAGGATCTTCTGATGATCGGCTTTGAGATGGCAGGGCGATCAGGCGAGCTGCGATGGATCGAGCTCGATAACATTCGATTCTATTGAATCAATTGATGAGCAAGGAGCAATATCATGGCGAAGGATATCTACGAGCGGATCGACAGCTACGTCAGCGGGGTCCGCAATGAGTTCGAGGAGAGACTGGCGGCGATGGTCGAGACTCCGAGTGTCAGCAGTGACCCGGAGCATCTGCCCGACATCATCAAATGCGGCGAGCTGGCCACGCAGTATCTTCGCGAAGCCGGTGCCGAGGCCGAGGCAGTTCCGACATCCGGCAATCCGGTCGTCTTCGGATCATTGGTTACCGATCCTGGGAATCCAACCGTCACCATCTACAACCATATCGACGTCCAGCCGGCCGACCCATCCGAATGGAACAAGGCACCCTTTGTCTTCAACAAGGTTGGTGACCGTTACGAGGGGCGTGGGACGACCGATGACAAAGGTCCGGCCCTCACCGCACTGATGGCGGTCCGTTACGCCGTCGATAATGGCATTCCCCTCAACTATAAGTTCATCTGGGAGCTCGAGGAAGAGATTGGCAGTCCAAACTTCGAAAGCTTCGTCCGACAGAATATCTCTCGGCTGCAGACCGACTCGGTTCTGGTCAGTGACACCATCTGGATCTCACGCAAGCAGCCGGCAATCCCATACGGCCTGCGCGGGCTCCAGGCATTTCTCTTCAAGCTCGAGACTCACGCCAAGGATGTACACTCCGGTCTGGTTGGGGGAGTCGCGCGAAACCCGATCGGTGAACTGGCCCAGGTCATCAGTCAGTGCTACGATGCCAGGACCGGCAAGGTCAAGATACCGGGCTTCTATGACGACGTCATCCCCCCGACAAAGGCCGAACTGGCCAGCTTTGTCAATTCCGGCTTTACGGTCAAGGGCTTCAAGAAAGCCCACGAACTGAAGACGATCCGCCCCAACATGAAGACAGAGGCCGATGTCCTGAAGGGCTTCATGGCCATGCCGACCTTCGAAGTCCACGGCATCACGGGGGGCTATTCCGGACCGGGAGTCAAGACGGTTGTCCCCTACCACGCCGAGGTCAAGGTCAGCACACGGCTTGTCAACAACCAGCGTCCGGCAAAGATCGCCCGGTTGATCAAGGAGCACGTCAAGAAGATCAATCCTGATGTGAAGGTCGAGGCGATACAGTCACTTGAACCATTCCTGGGCGACTTCAAGGGGGCATACGCCGATGCCGCACGGGCCGCGATGAAATTCGGGTTTGGTGCCGATCCGGCCTTTACACGTGAGGGTGGTTCGATCGGTGCGGTCGTCACCATGCAGAAACTGCTCAAGGCTCCCATCACCTTCCTTGGCCTGAGCCTGCCTGAGCACGGTTACCACGCCAAGAATGAGAACTATGACTGGGGCCAGACTGCCGGTGGCATCAGGATGTTTGTCCGCTACTTCGATGAGATTTCCCGACTGAGGTGACACCCTGACTGGGGTGAGACGTGACTGATGCGTCTCACCTCAGCATATCGAGAATAAGATCCCAGTGGCTGTTACTGACCGGGACGACCGAAAGCCTGGGAAGACGAACCAGGTCAAAATCCTGCAACTCCTCACGATGTTTTATCTGTGCAAGGGTGATGCGACTGTTGAATCGTCGCTTTGGTTTGATTGTGATGACGAGTGACTTCTCGTCGATTCCGCCTGGACTATCCGGATCTGGAAACGGATCACTGACCGCTTCGGCGAGACCGATGATCGCCTTCTCCGCCCCGGTGTGATAGATGAGGATATGATCCCCCATCCGCATCTCACGCATATATTTCAGGGCCAGCGAACTATGGACTCCGGACCAGACCGTCTTCCCATCTCTCTCGAGATCGTCATAGGAATAGTCTGCCGGTTCTGTCTTAAAGAGCCAGTGCTGAGGCATTTTTTTCTCCTGGGCGACTGATCAAGAGTCGATCGCCCTCTCTCCATTTCTTGAATGAAGAGCGGTGTGTTGTGTATTGTGACCTGTAAGACAAAGGCACTCTCTTGTGCCATTTCGGGGTTCATTCATTGGACTTTGTGATGGAGACCAGTGTCGCCTCGGTCGCCCGTCGCAAGTCTTCCGGGGCGAGGATCATCTGTAATCCCCGCTGACCAGCGCTGACGCTGATCTTTTCGTGCTTGAGAGCCGACTGGTCGAGGAAGAGTGGATACCTCTTCTTCGATCCAAGCGGCGATACGCCACCACGAATATATCCAGTCAGGGATTGTATTTCCTTGACCGCCACCAGTTCAAGTCTTTTGGAGCCGGTCACGGCGGCCATCTTCTTCAGATCCAGTTCAGCATCACCAGGTATGCAGGCCATCACGACACCGCTCCGGTCGCCGCGGGCGACCAGGGTCTTGAATGTCGCCTCGGGCGGCATATTGACCTTTCGAGCGACGGTGATTGCATCGAGCTCGCTCTCATCGACCTCGTAGGCGCGGAGCTCATAAACGATCTTCAACTGGTCGAGCATTCGGGCGGCAATGGTCTTCAAGTCAGGTCTCCCATCCCATCAGTTGGCGGCCAGCTCGAGCGCCGCTTCCCACCTCGCATAGAGGTCGCGGATTCGCTCCTCCGTCTCCTGATATTGCTGACTGACCGAGATCAGACGCTCGCGGTCACGCGAGACCTCATCGCTGGCAAGTGCCGTGGCCAGTTCCTGCAGCTCGCTCTCCGCCGCGTGAATCTCACTCTCGATCTCTTCGGGGCGTGGCCCTTTTACCTGACGACGGGAACCGCCCGACCGCGGTGGCTCTGGCCTGGGTGCGGCTTTTGCCGCTCTCTCCTGACGCTCCATCTCGGCCGCTGCCGCGGCTCTCTCCGCCCGGGCCCGGTGGTGGGCATCGTAGAACTCCGTGTAGCCACCATCAAAATACTCTGCCCCATCATCACCAAAGTAGAGTATCTGCGATGCGATCCGGTCAAGAAAATAGCGATCGTGTGAAACGGTGATGATCGTCCCGCCATACTCGTTGAGAGCATCCTCCAGCGCCTCACACGATGCAATATCGAGGTGGTTGGTCGGCTCATCCAGAATCAGGACATTGACCTGCGAGTAGATCAGTTTGGCGAGGGCCAGTCGCCCCTTCTCACCACCCGAGAGTGTCGCAACCGATTTGAAGACGTCGTCGCCCGTAAAGAGGAAACGACCCAGAAAGCCGCGCAACTCACCATCAGTGGTCGTCGAGGCCGCCACGGTCCGCAGCTCATCGAGCACACTGTGCCGATCATCGACCAGCGTCAACCGCTGGTCGTAATAGCCCGGACTGACCCCTGTTCCCCACCGCATCTCTCCTGCCAGTGGCATCTGCTCTCCCAGTATCGTCCGCAGCAGGGTCGTCTTTCCAGTACCATTTCCGCCAATCACCCCTAGCCGCTCGCCGCGCCGCAATGTCAGATTGAGATGGCTCGCCAATGTCCGGGTCGGAAAGCCGATCGCCAGATCCTCAAGGATCAGCACCTGATCCCCCGTCCGTGTCGTCGGTTTCAGCTTGAAACTGGCCGTCTCGAGATTGCTCGTACTCTCAAGGCGGTCCAGTTTCTGGAGCATGATCCGCCGCGACTTCGCCTGCTTCGTCTTCTGACCGGCAAGGTTGCGACGGATGAAATCCTCTGTCTTCGCAATCATCTCCTGCTGCTGCTCGTAGGCCCGCTGCTGCTGCTCGATCCGCTCGGCCTTCTCAACCTGATAGGCACTGTAATTACCCCGGTAGCTGTCGACCCGGCCAAATTCCAGGTCGAGAATCCTCTCTACCGTGTGGTCGAGAAAGAATCGATCGTGCGAGATGATAATGTAGGCCGATCGATAGGCGGCGAGAAACTCTTCCAGCCACTCGACCGCTTCCACATCGAGGTGGTTGGTCGGCTCATCCAGCAAAAGGATGTCCGGCTCCTGCAAGAGCAGCCTCGCCAAACCAAGTCGATTCTTCTCACCTCCAGAGAGGTTCTCTGCGATCTTTCCAAACTCTTCCCGCTCAAAGCCAAGCCCGAGCAGCACCGCCTCTGCACGCGCCTGATAGGTAAATCCCCCCTCATGCTCAAAGGACTGCTGCGCCTCACTGTACTCTTCCATCACCCTTTCAAGCTGCTCACCCTCCGCCTCCGTCATCTGATGCTCCAACTCACGCATCCGTGACTCCAGCCCCCGCAGCCGGTCAAAGACTCCCAGCGCTGCATCAAGGACGGTTGTCGCACCACGAAAATCGACGTGCTGCGCCAATACCCCGGCTCGCAACCCTCGCAGCCGCTCGATCTCTCCCTTGTCAGGAGTCTCCACGTCCGTTATCAGACGCAGGATCGTCGTTTTACCGGCGCCATTACGACCAACAAGACCGACGTGTTCACCGGGATTGATCTGAAAGTTGACGGCGCGAAGGACATCCTGCGCGCCGTAGGATTTATGGACATCAGCGAGACGAAAAAGCATGGAGATCTAATGGGAGAGCCCGAAGACCGCGGTGTCGGTAAGTGGCACCGCGGTCAGTTTGGGGCAAAGGTCAGGGTTTGGCAGTCGGAGCCGGTGAGGTAGCCGGGACAGGGCGCAGAACACCAAAGCTGTTGGGATTCTCGAGCATGCGTTTCGCAAGCCGGTTCTCGATACGGGCATCATCACGGGCAACCGCCTGGAGAGCCGCCGCGACGATCTGGCGGCGCTGGGAGAGGATTGCCTCCGAGATCTCCTTGCGAACAGACGGGTCATCGAGAGCGCGGTCACGGGTCTCGGTCTGTTTGCCGGTCAGTTTGAAGATATGCCAGCGACCGGCCGAGTCCTTGCGCGGGTCGAGAACATCGCCTTCCTTCATGGTCATGAGCTGTTGGCCGACAGCAGCCGGGAGTCCCATCATCTGCGGCAGTTCAGTAAATTGGGATTGAGCTAGAAAACCGAGATCTCCGCTCTGGAGAGCGCTCTGATGTTCGGAGAGCTGACGGGCGATGGTGGCAAAGTCGGATCCGGTACGAAGTCTGGTCTGGATCTCCCGCACCCGCTGTTCGGCAGCAGCTTCACCCTTGACATCGAACTTCATGCCATTGTCGGCCGGGTCGATGATGATGTCGGAGATGGCGACGCCGGGCTGGATGGAGAACTGCTTTGGATTGGCATTGAAAAAGTCGGCCACTTCACGATCCTGAACCTTGAGTTGTGATTCCGTCTTCTCGGTCAGCTTCTGGATGGCGATCTCTTTGCGAACAGAATCACGGAACTGATCCTCGGTCTGGTTGGTCTGCTTCAGCTCGTTGGCAAAGGCCTCTTCAGTGTAGCCATTCTCCTGCTTGTAGCGCTGGATGTACTGCTTGATCTCATCTTCGCTCGGGGCAATATTCTCCTTCTGCGCCCGTTGAAAGAGGAGTTCCTGAGAGATCAGATTGTCGAGGGACTGAATCCGATAACCGGCAAGTGCGAGTGGAGAGAGCTGATTCTCCTGCCCGCGAAACTGTTGTGAGACGACCCGGTCGACATCCTTGACGAGAATGTTGGTGCCATTGACGACGGCTGCGACGTCATCGTCGGCCGCCGTTCCGGCAGTCTGTTTGCCGCCGCAGGCGAGGGTGAGGCCACTGGCCAGAATTACGAGCAAAGAGAAGAGGAAATTACGCACGAGAGAGCTCCTTAATCATGTTGATCGCTCTTGAGAGCGACGTGAGAACAAGCAGATATGTCAATCGATCCGCTCGACGATCGCAACCGCATCTATCTCGACCCGCACATCACGGGGAAGTCTGGCGGCCTGAATGGTCGAGCGAGCCGGTCTGGCCGGATGGAAAGCCTCGGCATAGACCTCGTTCATGGCGGCGAAATCGGCCATATCGGCAAGGTAGACTGTGGTTCGGACAACGCTCTGAAGTGAAGATCCGGCGGATTCGAGAACCACGCGAAGATTATTGAGAACCTGGGTGGTCTGGGTGCGAATGTCATCCCCGACCAGGGCCATGGTCTGTGGATCGAGAGGGATCTGGCCAGAGGTGAAGACCATCCCCAGCGGTGCGACCGACTCGACCACGATGGCCTGCGAGTAGGGACCGATGGCAGCAGGAGCTTTGTCAGTCTGTGTTGATTTGATCACGTCTCTCTCCATTCACAACAGCCAGATTGGTACCGTCTTCAACGGACTGTACCCCGGTGGATAAAATTCTATGACTTCAAAACGAGGATCATACTAAATAGTTGAGGGAGAGGCAAATATTGATCGATTCCGCGAAGCACTTCAAAGATGAAAGCACCGTGGGGCAGAGAGGATCACGTCTCTGCCCCCGGATGGTGGTCTTTAATGAATTGCCTTGCCAGGGTGGGGTGGTCAACGAATATGAATCTTGACCACGTTGGAGGTGACGCCGTCAACATCTACCTGGAGATCGACCAGCCCACGCCCCGACAGGCTGCGGTCTAGCCGCAGATTGATCTGGTCGAGTCCGACAAAGTCCCCCTGAGGTCCGGCATAGACTGGTGCCGCCGGAGAGCCATTGATGCGAATCTTGAGGCTGCCGGCCGTGGGGGTGAACCGCCACCCGGTGCCAAAGAGAACCAGATAGACCTGGTCACCATCGGGTCCGAGATCAATCGGAATGGGAATCCAGGTCGCCGAGGGGGCATCATAGCGCACAACCTGCTCGACCGTCTGCTGGCCATTCGCCCTGATCCGGAGGGCGTAGGAGGCGGCGAGACCACGACCATCAGACGCGGCGGTAAAGACTGCCGGCGCAGTATTGGCGATGGGCATGAGCCCGGTGGAGATCCTTCCCTGCCGATTGATGACCGTCACGCTCGCCGTTCCAGGCGAGGTGCTTGCCGGGACCAGAAAGTTGATCTGGCCCGGAGAGACAAAGAAGAGCTGCGCCGTTCTGTCGATTCCAGCAGCGTCACGCACCCTGACCGTCGTGCCACCAAGCTCGGTCGGCAGAGGAAGGCTGCTGGCGACAAGGGTCTCTGATGAAAGGGACTGACCAAAGATGGAGACCATCGATTCACGGGCCATTAACTGATCGCTATAGCTGGCCGAGGATGTCGTCACCAGAGGTGTCAAGACCGAGGTGAGGGTGGTCTGGCGAATCTTGTTATTTCCGGTATCGGCGATCACGATGCGGCCGGTCAGATCGATTGCAATATCATTGGGGTTGAGCAGCGTCGTGGTCAGCGGGGCGACATCGTCAAGTCCGAGGCCGGCTGTACCATTGCCGACGATCGTGTTGATAAGGCCATCGGCGACTGAGACCCGACGAATACGATGATTACCATAATCGGCAATGTAGAGGTTCCCATCGCGATCAGTGGTGATATATGACGGGTACCTGAGCTGGGCTTCCGTAGCCAGTCCGCCATCTCCCCCGCCTCCGGCGACTCCGGTTCCGGCAAATGCCGAAATGTTCCCATTCTGGTCGAGACGTCGAATCCGGTTATCGTCACCATCAACGATATAGATCGTACCGAGTGGGTCGACCGTCACCCCATAAGGAGCCTTGAGGCTGGCCTGGATGGCCGGCTGGCCATCTCCATCTGATCCATAGCGTCCGTTTCCGGCGATGGTCGTGATAATGCCGGTCCGCAGATCGACCTTTCTGATGCGAAGATTGCCGGTATCGGCAATAAGCAGATTGTCTGAGCCATCAATTGCCAGACCGTAGGGGAGGAGGAGTGAAGCCGAGGTTGCCGGTCCACCATCTCCGGCCATGACGTCATTACCGTTTCCGGCCACGGTTGTGATGACTCCATCCGTGGAGATCCGACGAACTCGATTGTTTCCAGTGTCGGCGACAAAGAGGTTGCCCTTCGAATCGAAAGCGATTGCGCCGGGTGAATTGAGCGTGGCACTGATTGCCGGCCCGCCATCGCCACTTGAGCCGAGGCTGCCGGTTCCGGCATATGGGGTGATCAGACCATTGGGTGAGATACGACGGATGCGATGGTTTCCAGAATCGGAGACATAGATATTACCAGCCTTGTCGATGGTCACCGCCGAGGGAGAGAAGAGATCGGCGGAGACCGCCAGTCCTCCATCACCAAGTCGACCCTGACGGCCAGTTCCAGCAACGGTTCTGATGATCGTCGGCACCTCCAACTGCACATTGATCCGTGCCGTCGTGCTGTTACCGCTATTGTCCCAGGCGACGACCGTGATGCGATTCAGGCCATTCTGAAGAGGGATGGCGCTAACGCTCCAGTTGGTCGTGCCGGAGACCGAACCGGATCCTCCGCGGTCGTTAGCCCAACGAATGGCCACCAGCTGGTTGTTATCGGTCGCGACACCGGCCAGATCGAGGGTTCCGGTATTGACGCTCCAGTTCTGCAGCACCGTTGGCGAGGTGATGCCAACTACCGGTGGTGTTGTATCGCTGGTTGAGACAACAATCTTTCTGATGCGGCGATTGTCACGATCGCTCAGATGGATCGATCCGGCGGGATCGATGGCGAGGCCGGTTGGCCCATTGAGTAGCGAGAAGAGCGCCGAAACGCCATCCCCTCCATATCCAGACTGGCTCCTCCCGGCGATGGTCGTGATGATCTTCGAGACAGCATCGACCCGACGGATGCGCTGATTGCCACGATCGGCGATGTAGATGTTGCCCTGCGTATCAAAGACCGCCGATGATGGCCAGTTGAGTGCGGCATTGATCGACGGTCCTCCATCGCCGGAGAAGGCTGACTGCCCGGTCCCGGCAACCGTCTGAATCCTGCCGTCACCAGCGGTGACCAGACGAATGCGGTTGTTGGCACCATCACTGATGAGGAGATTCCCATTTGGGGCAACCGAGACGTTGTTGGGGCTGGTCAATTGAGCCTGCACCGCCGGCCCTCCATCTCCACTGAACCCGGCGGTCCCGGTGCCGACAACAGTCTGGATCTTTCCATCAGCAATTGTGATCTTGCGGATCCGGTGCGCGCTCGACTCGACAACGTAGACATTTCCGTCCGCATCGAGATCGATCGCTTGTGGATTGCTCAGACTGGCATCGAGAGCCAGCCCGCCATCACCAGAGGATCTGTTCACTCCGGTCCCGGCAATGGTCGTGATTATCCCGGTCGCCTTGTTGATCTTGCGAATGCGGGCATTGACATTGTCGCAAATATAGAGATTACCGTTCTTGTCGACGGCCACACTGAGTGGAAAAGAGAGTGCCGCCTGGCGAGCCGGACCACCATCACCCTTGAAACCCGGCTCTCCAGTCCCGGCAATCGTCTCGATCGTTCCATCCGGGGTGACTTTTCGCACCAGGTTGTTGTCGGCATCGGCGAAATAGAGAGTGCCTGATTGATCAAAGGTCATGCGCATCGGACGGCTGATCTTCGCCGCACCTGCCGGCCCCCCATCTCCCGAGTATCCATTCTCCCCGGTGCCAGCAACCGTGATAAGTACCGATGGTGGACGTGAGTTGACACTCCAGGTTGTCAGTCCAATGTTCCCCGCCCGATCGGTCGCCGTCACCGTTATCACATTGACTCCAGGACCGAGTGGAATAGAGAGGGCTCTCCAGGTTGCACCATTGCCGAGCAGTTCGCCATCTCCGGTCGCCCCTCGGTTGCTACTCCACTTGAGGGTCTGGACCCGGTCATTCTCGGTAATCGACCCACTCAGATTGATCACTCCCTGATCATTGACCTGCCCGACCGGGGTGGAGGAATCGGTCACCGTGATCAATGGAGAGATCAGATCGGTCCGCGCCGGCTGAATAACGGTCAGTGCACGACCGGCAATGGTCACCGTCCCGATCCTCTCATCAAATTCCGGGTTCTCACCAACCGACCAGTTCACCTTTCCGCTCGTGGAACCTCGCCCGCTCACGGTCAGCCAGCCTGGCCCCCCGGGACGAACCGCCGCCTCCCACGTGCAACCCGGAGGTGTGCCGGGGGCGGCGATCACGTCGACGGTGCCGGTTCCTTTCTCTACCCTCAGCGTTGCCGGACTGATCTGGTAACGGCACCCTGTATCACTAACCCTGACGCGCCAGACTCCCCGCCCGTGAGTGAAGGCATAGAGACTGGTCGTGCCACCGGCAATATTGAGCTGCAGTGTCTCAGTGATCACATTGGCGAAGCCACTGTACTCAACCGCCCAGCTCGTACCACCATTGCTGGTCACAAAGACTCCCAGATCGGTTCCAACATAGAGGCGAGCTGTATTTGCAGGATCGACGACCAGTGCATGGACAGGGATATCCGGCAGCGCTCCGGCCCCGGTGCCGTCGATCGAGCTCCAGGTGATCCCGCCATCAATGGTGCGCCAGACATGATTGCCAGTGAAGGTCGAGTAAGTGGCGTAGGCGATCTCCGGTGCAACCGGATCGAAAGTAAGTGATGAGACATAGCCTGTCCGGGGACGATTGCTTGGCCAGATGCTATCTTTACCGGCACTCAATGCACCGTTCTGCCAATGAATGTAACCGTCGGCCATTCCCGCCAGCACCCGATTAGAATCGACCGGAGAGACAGCCAGAGCACTCACCTGCTGAGTACCCGACGTGAAGGTACTGGCGCGCTCCCATTTCGAACCTCCACTGCTCGTCTTCCAGATAAAGTCCCCACCCGCCCAGAGTCGCTGCGGATCACTGGGGTCGATGACATAGGGCGCGATGAAGAGTCCACTGTCATCGATGCCATATGTGGCATTTCCAAAAGTCCGGCCACCATCGGTACTCTTCTTGATTGAAATATCCGTATAGCTCGCAAAGAGCGTTCGCGGATCGAAGAGATCGAACGCGGTATATCCGCCATCGCCCCCGAGTATCTCGCTCCACTTGTTGATTCCCGACTGGACTGTTCCAAGAACCGTTCCATTGTCCTGGGTTCCACCAAAAAACGTCTCACCGTCGGGGGAGACTGAACCGTGATAGAACTGGGTCACACCATAATTTGTATTGAGTGACTGCCAGCGGATTCCGATACCCTCCGCCCGGCAGATCGATTCCGGAAGGACGGCGACGGAGGCTCCGGCGTTGAGCGTCCTGTATACACCACCATCGTTGCCAACAAAGAGCTGCTGGTTGGTCGTCCCGTTATATTGTGGATGGAAGACGAGGACATGAAAGTCCGGATGAATCGCTCCAGGTTCGAACGTCGGACCAACATAGGATGGCCCAGCAAGCCCCCAGTTGACTCCACCATCATCCGATCGAAAGATGTCGATTCCACCAACCCAGACGCGATTGGAATCGAGCGGATCGACGGCAATGGTCAGGTCGTACCAACCCTGTCCGGAGAAGTCATTGTAATCACCATACCCGCACTGAGAGGCCAGCGAGAGTGGGGGAAATGAGAGGAGTGATTGATTGACCGGGTTTGAGCTGCTGTTTCTTACCCGGGCGACCCAGGTCCCCAAATCTCCATCAGAGGTTGATCGATAGACGGCGTGCAGCCCCATCGAAAACTCCCCATTCTCGATGCTCGTCGAGACCGCATAGATCGTGTTGGGGCTGGAAGGTGAGAAAGCCAGCGCGGTTCGGCCCATCCCGACTTCACTTAGCACTGCTGTCCAATTCCCGCCTCCGGAGGCATTGCTGTTTCGATAGACGATCGATCGCTCGAAAGTGCCACAAGCCGCAAAGATTACATCCACAGTACT
This sequence comes from uncultured Acidobacteriota bacterium, assembly GCA_903862855.1. Taxonomy (GTDB): domain Bacteria; phylum Acidobacteriota; class Blastocatellia; order RBC074; family RBC074; genus CAIOZW01. The sequence continues at coordinate 958 of CAIOZW010000297.1, read as the reverse complement.
GCCTGGCGTACTGCCTGGCCGGTCGACCAGATCCAGACAACCTCCCTGAACTGTCCGCCCCGCAGAGTTGAGTGGTTCGAGTGACTGCACCCAGCTTGCCCCACCATCGACTGACCGCCAGACCCCGGTTCGCGTCGCAGCATAGAGTCGTCGTGAATCACCGCGACTCACGATAAGATCGTTGACGAAATAGAAGTTCTGGTTGGCAGTTGCGGTAAGCTGTGACCAGTTCGCCCCTCCATCCGTCGTTTTGAAGATGCCGGCCCCCCGGAAATCACCCTGGGTGTCACGTTCAAATGCAGCCACCCCCTCACCCGTGCCAACATAGATCGTCTCGGGATTGGTCGGATCGAAGGCCATGGAACTGACCGTAATTCCCGGCAGCAGGTCGGTCAGCGGTATCCAGCTCTCCCCGGCATTGATCGACTTCCAGACCCCGCCCGAAACACCTGCAGCATACATTATCTCTGGTCGTTGCGGATTGATCAGCAGCGCACGGGTGCGCCCGCCAATGTTTCCCGGACCAAGCTGGGCCCAGACACCCAGGGCGCCCTGGGCGGCCGACTGATCTCCAGCCTGCCTCTGGTTGTAGATCCCCAGACTCTTCAGTTCGGCAGGATCGACCTCACGCTGGAGAACGGTCGAGTAATGGGGCATCGACTCAGCCTGCTCCCGCGCTGCAGCATATCGGGAGACTTCCAGATCACGCTCACCCTCTGGCAGACGCTTGAAGAGAAAGTGCTGCAGGGCCTCCCGTGGCTGATCATAGCGTGCCCGCGCCCGCCCCAGCGGCGTCAGATCATCACGCCGTGGAGTGGCCTCTCTCTCCGATGCAGGTCGAGCCATTGCACGGAGCGGTGAATCGAGGCCAATCTCCGTCGCAATCGTCGGATTATCCGGCTTCTCTCTCTTCTGACTACGCCGACCGGTCCGGTTGCCGATCACCTCACGCATCTCC
>CAIOZW010000296.1 GCA_903862855.1 uncultured Acidobacteriota bacterium | reverse complement strand
GCTGCCACCTCGACTCGCGAAAGAGCGGTCACACTCGCCGGCGCATCGATCAGTCGTAATTCAGTCCTTCCAGGAGTGACGGTGATCGCCTCCGAGAGCAGGGCCGCTTCAAGTTCGATTCGCAGGGATGAGGTTCGCTCTTCTGGAAGGATGACCACCGTGCGGACTGCAAAGCCGGGCGCATCGACCCTCAACTGCAGTTGTTGATCTCGCGGCGAATCGATCGACACCTCGAAGATGCCCATCTCATCTGTTCTCACCAGGGAAGTCCGGCCGGCCGCGTCGATGATCTGGACCCGAGCCCCGCTGATGATGCCGCCCGTTCGATCTGCAACAGTGCCGCGTATTCGCTCTTCGCTCTGCACGGCGAAGGCGTTAACCGAGAGGAGGGCCAGCCAGAACAGTCCGCCAAACATACTGAAGTGAGAGTCTCTGTTTTTATAAAACATGGTCAAACTGCTTCCGATACCTACTGCTGTTTGAGGTCGTTATGATGAAGAATCGTGTTGAAAAGCATCTGGAACTCGCCGTGGTTCTGCCAGCGGTAACAGGGATTTGTCGCAAAGAGGATGATCCGGCCGCTCTCTACCGGGACCTCGACGATTGCCGGACGGTTGCGGGTCTCAGCCACACCACGCATCAGTCCACTCAGTACTGATTTCTCTGTTCCCGGAAACCGCATCAGCACCTGACCCTTGTCCTGCTCGGGAAGATTGAGCAGCGGACCATTGGCATACCGAACCGGGATTGTCTTATCGCCATAGCCATAAAAGATCGGATGGGAGGTCGCGACCACCTCAGCCTCGACGATCGGTCCGGGGGCGTAGAACTGGGTCGAAGGACGCCCCGCTTCAACCCGCCGCGTCAGGCCAAATTCGGCCGGAAAGAAACTCGCCTGCCCGAGTGTGACCAGTACTCCTCCGGCACGTACAAATTTTTCCAGTTCGATCACTCCCGGTAGCCCCATCCCGCCCGTGATATCGGCCGATGATCCATACTCACCATGCGTCTTGTACTGGTCAGTTCTGGTATAAGCAACAGGACGTTGCCGCGGTTCGAGATCAAAGACGAGACCCTTTCCACTTCGGCCCTGGTTCGGCACGATTATCAGATCATAGGCCGTGCGGAGGTTGCCGTCGCGGATGCGCTCCTTGTAGATAAGGTCATAGGCGACCTCATACTTGTCGAGGGCATGGCGTACCCATCCAACCTCCTGAGTATTTCCCCAGGTACTGTAGACGGCGAGTCGAGGCAGGTCGACTTCGTGGGTAGGGACCTCCGGCAGCGTTGGAAGCCCGACGGCCTCCAGTCCAAGGGGGCCGATTGCCGCGGCCAGTCGATCGCCAGTGGCTCTTTGAGCATCACTCGACCCACCGTTCGGGATGACCATCGATCCGGCCGGATACTCCCTTCCGGCCAGAGTGAACTGTTTCTCAGTGGCCAGAACCCGCAGTCCCTTCAGTCGATAGCGGAGTGTAATCTGGTTGTTCGATCCTAGGTTTGGAATGATCCAGGCGGCGGGACGCTCTGCTCCTCCCAGCCGACCAGTCAGCACCAGCCGGTCAACCGGTTCCGTTGCCACCTCCAATATCGCCTTGTCTGCACTCTCAACGATTTTTGTCCGGGTCATCAGACCCAGTGTCCAGCCAGTGTCGTCATAGGTTCGGAGGTTTGGATCGGGGAAATTCTGCTTCTCGATGAGGATCTTCGCCAGTCTTCCGTAGGGCTGATCACGCTTGATGACATATGACCCCGCTGGAAATGTACCCTCGGTCAACTTGATCTCTGCAAGTGAGCGGCCAACTTCGATCCCCTGCGTCCGGAGCTGGTTGACAGCTGTCTGCACACGCGTCATATCCGCCTGGGGCGGGATGATGAACCCGTGGGGAGCCTCGTTCCGCCCCGCTTCGATCGAGTTGCGTGATTTACGGTAGAAGTTCTCAAGGACGACCCGTGGAAACTGTGAGGTCAGCTGGAGAGCGGTCAGGACGGCCGTCTGCATATAGTTCGTGTTGTTGCGCATCGACCATTCGACCTCGCGATAGGGCGGCAGTGGCCGGTACCATTCACGACTCGTCTGTCCCGCTCCACCTTGCAGTGGGGCGACCTGCCGTTTCATCGTGTTTGCTCCGCCATTGCCGAATGTCTCGTACATCCGCACCAGACCATTGTGATTCGATGACATGAAGGCCAGGTAGCCCGGTGACCACATGTCGACAAAGGCATGCGTCCAGATACCGGGCATACCATACTTGATCAATTGGGCCATCTCGAAATTGGCAAACCACGGCAGCTCGCCGTAGATGATCGGGTCGAGTCCCGACTGCTGCGGCGCCTGCCCACTGAAGGTATAGAGAAAGGGCACCGATTCGTGGAGATCGTGCATGACCGGTGGATGCCACTGCAGATACCATTCGAGAAGATTTCTCATCGTTACCTGCGAATAGTTGGTGTCCCGGTTGTTGTCGTGAAATATATACTTTCCCCAGAATGGCGGGCCGCCAAGTGAGTCCTGTTCACTCTTCTCCTCGAGTTTGTGACGGTAGTACCATTCGACGTAACGGTCTCTTCCATCCGGTTCGGCAACCGGAGTCAGGGAGACGATGACCTGGTCACGAATCTCCCTGATCAGGGGGGACTCCTCCGTCACCAGTCGATAGGCAAGTTCCATGAGCATCTCTGGCGGACCGGTCTCGCCGCTGTGCAGTCCGGCCATCAGGTGATAGATCGGCCGGGTCATCCCGATGATCTCCTGCGCCCTTTTCTCATCGATCCGGCGCGGGTCGGCAAGCTGGGCAATCCCCAGACGGTGCTGTTCAAGATTGGCAATCGAATCTTCACTCCCGATGAAGACGACCAGACACTCGCGACCCTCATCGGTCCGCCCAATCTGGATCACCTTCAATCTTGGAGAGGCAGCCGCCAGGGCCCGGTAATAGCCATAGATCTTCTCCGTGCCCGTCAATCTCTTTGGCTCACCGATGTGGTAACCAAGAAAGTCCTTCGGTGTTGGAACGCCCTTGACCATTGGAAGATGGTCAACAAGCGGACTGAGAAACTCCGGTCGGGTTGTCCACGACTTCACCGACTTTGCAAAGTCTTCATCCATCGTTTGCTGTCCCAACCCGGTTGACACAATGGCCCCTAATGCCAGGATGCTCAGAATGGTCTGACGAATGAACGGAAATGTCGACATGCAGGTTTCTCCTTGGTTGATCCGACGCTGGATTTGATCTAAGAGATTGTAGTTTTGGCTCTCATTCCAAGTCAATTGCGGCTCACGATCATTTCCCGTGTAATGTTTCGCCGGGTGATTGATCCATCAGTTCATTGTAGTATTATTTTATTGTCGGTCTGTTCGTATGATGATCTGTCGATCCGCTCTAGCTGAAAGGGGACGTTGACGATGATCTCAAGGACGATACTTCTCTACCTTTCCAGGCAGTTCTGGCTCAAGGACCTGCTCTCGGCCGTACCCGGATTCAACCGCGTTCCACGACGGTTTATTGCTGGCGAGAATATCCACGAGGCGATCGAGGTGATTCGGAAGCTCAACCGCCTTGGTCTTATGGCGACCTTTGATCACCTCGGAGAGAGCACAACTTCTCGCGAAGAGGCGACGAGTGATGTCAATGAGTATCTCCGCGTCCTCGAGATGATCGAGGACTCAGGGATCGAATCGAACATCTCCATCAAATTGACCCAGCTCGGCCTCGATATCGATGAGGAGTTCTGCTACGAGAATGTCAACCTTCTCGTTGAAGACGCCGCGCGCCGCGGTAATTTTGTACGGATCGATATGGAGGACTCGTCCCGTAATGCTGCGACACTCCGCATCTTCCGAAGGGTCTATGGCCGGCATCGTAATACTGGCATCGTACTCCAGTCCTATCTTCACCATACCGCTCGGGACGTCGAAGAGGTGATCAGGCTTGGGGCGCGAATTCGGCTCTGCAAGGGGGCCTACCATGAGCCGGAGGAGGTTGCCTTCCAGGAGAAAGAGGAGGTTGACCAGAGCTACCTGGTGTTGATGAGAGTGATGCTCCACAGCGGAATCTATCACGCTTTCGCCACCCATGATGAGCGCATGATCGATGCCATTCAAGACTACGCGGAGAAGACCGGGGTCTCACGGGAGAATTTCGAATTTCAGATGCTCTATGGAGTTCGTCGTGACCTGCAGCAGAGACTGGTGAGAGATGGGTACCGTGTCCGCGTCTACGTACCATATGGCCGATTCTGGTATCCCTACTTCATGCGTCGATTGGCTGAACGGCCGGCCAATCTCTGGTTTGTCCTGAAGAATCTTTGGCGTAGATAGCTCAATTCAAGTGGGCCCTGACCCTCCCGATCATCAGGGCCCGCACCTTTTCCTACGACCCACCCAGCAGTGCGACCACCTCTTCCGGTTGCCAGTCATTGCCACGGAAGATCCGGACGATCCTCCCCTCTGGAGAGATGACGATTGTCCGCAGTCCATGAATGATCTGCCCATTCTCCTGCCAGTAACTGAGTCCGAAAAAGCTGGCAATCTTCTGAATCTCTTCATCGGAGCCGGTCGCATAGCTCCACTGACGGAAGGTCATCCCGGCTGGGAGATAGCGTTTTCCGTAGTCTTTGAGGATTGCCGGAGTATCATAGGCAGGGTCGATCGTTACGCTGAGCAAGCGCGTTTTGCGCCCCTTGGCGAGGCTCTCCTTGAACAGGCTCTGTCCGATCTCACCAAAGTTTCTCGTCATGAGAGGGCAGTAGTCGGGAAGTGGGCATCTGGTGTAGATGAAGGTCAGTACCATCTGCTCTCCGCGATACTGGCTCAGTCGGATCCTCTCGCCATCCTGGTTGATGAGGCTGAAGTCTGGCAGCTCTGCTCCCGGTTCGGGCTCCGGTGCGCCGCTCGTCCCACCTCCCGTCGACTCGGCCATCTGTGTCACTGTTGGAGACTCGATCCACGATCTGGCTCCATCAACGATCAGTGTCGCCTGGATCATCGAGCCAACCGTCAGAACATCGAAGACCCAATCTTCATTGAGGGTGAACGGCATGGTCATCGCTTCCATATATCCGGGGATGGCCTCGTGTGCAATTGTCACCTCACGCCGTGCCTTATCGACCGCCACGACCTTTCCACGAAGATCGTACCGGGCGGCATTCGCCGATGCGGTGGGTGGTTCCTCGCGGCGGCAGCCGGCCAATGAGAGGGCCATAACCACAACCGTCAGGCCTGAGACGATCATTCTTCCGCTTGATGTTGAGTTCAAGATCTACTCCTCCTTCAGTCACACTCTTTCCGACTTGCTTCATCTCAATTCAGTGTCTGATAATAACGATTCTTAAGCCAAGTTCTCAACCAGAGTGGCAGGGAGATCGAGATGCCGGATCGAATATATCTTCAAGGTGTGACTGGTGGCGTGCGTCATTCGGTCATCGATGAGCTTCGTGAAGTGATCGGAAATGCAGGTGGCTGGATTGTCGACTTTCAACTCTTCTCGAATCTTGCGATCAGTCTTATCTTTGAACTCGAGCGGTCTCGACTCACCTCGCTCATCGACCAGTTCGAGAGGATCGACATCCGTCTCAGTGACGCAAGTATCGAGATCCTCAGCGATCCTGACCGCCACACTGGTGAAGGTGAGCTGCGGGTTCTCTTCAACCTTACTTTTCAGAATGGGGATGGCGATCTGCGGACGCCGATTCCCGCCATCCCCGGTTGAATTGCCATCACTGGTTGTTTAGATAGGTATTGAATTGGTCAATTGGGCCAAGTCATGGCCAATCTGACGATCCTACCAGCCAATCTGCAGGGTAAACTTGAAAGTACGACCATCGTTAAGGGTATTGGTTATCGCACCGAAATTGGGGTTGGCCAGCTCGGCTCCCGGTTCGGCGAACTGTGGCGTGTTGAAGAAGTTGATCGACTCGGCCCGAAAGGTCAGCCGCATCTCGTTGAAGATGGTCCAGTTTCGCGAGAGGGCTGCGTTGACATTCCGGATCGGTCCCTTCCGAAATACATTTCTGCCAAGATTGCCTGAAATGTCGGTCGGTTTCATATAGCTGAAGGCTGACCGGGGAAGCAGCTTCAGAGAGGTGTCCGGATTGCCGATGGTTCGCCCGAGGATCGATGGATCGAGGATGTTTGGACGATCACCACCATTTCCATCGACATTACCGTAACCGGGCCCATCCGATCCTGACTGAATATTGAAGGGCGTTCCACTCTTTAGAAGGATGATTCCTGAGAGGTTCCATCCTTCGATGACTGCTCCAACAGCACGGGCAGCAAAGTTGACCCGGTTCCGAAGAATTGATGGTGCGCTGAATCGGTAGCTCGTCCGGAGCAGGAAGGCGTGCTTCTGGTCAAAATAACTGAGTGCTCGCTGTTCGTTATGAACATTGAATGCCGACTGGCTGCGCGATAACCGGGCGTCGAGTTCGTTCGCCGTATTGGTATAGGCGCTGCCAAGGTCGATCGCCTTGCTCAGCCAGTATGAAGCATCGATGTTCAGACCGTGCCAGGATGGCAGAATGACCGAGATGCGACCGGCGTCGTAGTAGCCACGCGAACCGTTGAGCACGAGCCGGTAGTCGGCAATCGAGCTGTCTGGACGACGCTGGTTGACTGTCGCGGTGATCTGCGGGAGACCGGCAACCGGCACGGCACGATTTAGATACCACATCGTCAGCAGTTTGTGCGAACGGCTGCCCGTGTATCCAAACTGCAGGCGGACTGGAATATTCCATTCAGGTTCCCAGCTCAGGTTGTACTGGTGCGAATATGGGGTTGCCAACTCCTTGTCGAGGGCATAGATCGTTGGCAGCTGTTTCTGTTTTGAGCCATCCGGAAATGGCGTGTTGAGAGGATCCAGCAGATTTGGCGCCAGCACGATGATCTTGTTGTTCAGCGGCGGGCTGAACCGGATCTGCTGAAAGCTGACATAGAAGATCTCTCCGAAATGGGTGCCGTACGCCCCTCGCCAGACACCCCGCTTGCCAGGCATTCGCCAGGCAAAACCAAAAGTCGGCCCAAGGTTGTTCCAGTCACTGTCATAGTTGAAGGTATTGAGCCCATTGACCTCGGTTGGTCGTGTGGCCGGTTGCCAGCGCAACCCGTACTGGAGCGTCAGGTCAGGCCTGATCTGGAAGCGATCGCCGGCGTAGACGTTGAGCTCCCAGAGCCGGAACCCACGATGAATATTGCCAACCGAGACAATCGCCTGCGAGGGCTTGCCCAGACGCAGGTTGGTCATTGCATCGGTTCCAAAGTCGTTCGAGAAGGAGAGGAAGCCACGGTGAACATCTGTTTCGCTACCGTTGATCTGACGGCGGACCAGGGTCACCCCACTCGTCCAGTTGTGGCGTCCTGTTGTTCCAATGAACTGGGCGGCTGTGCGCAGGGTATTCTGGGCACGATCGATCGGGATGGCCCCATCAGGCCCGAGTACGGTCAGGCCGGCAATGGTCACAAACGGGCCGACGGCATTCTCCTCGGGGCGCAGGAGCGAGGTCAGCCGATCAAAGTTGACCGAGAAATTGGAGAGAATCCGGGCATTCCACGGATGGGTCCAGACGATACGTGCAAGGTGTGACTTTGTGCTCGTATCCGGATTCTGCCCGGCGACGAGCTGGAAAGCATCAACGGCCTGTGAAGTAAACTGGTACTGAAGCGCCAGCCGATCCTCCTTGCGAAACCGGTGATCGAGCCTTGCTCCTCCCTGGTTATTATCGATTCGCTGCGGCGCATTGGTGTTGAGTGCCCGTGGATTGATATCGGTTCGATTGGGAAGCTGCAGTGGATATGCTCCGAGAAAACGGGCGACTACCGCGCGGATTGCCGGATCGGTCGCTAACGGGGTTCGTTCATCCGGGCGTGGGACAAGGACGTTGCCGTTGACCACTCCACGCAGCTTCTGTTGACTTCCCTCAAAGAAGAGACTGGTCCTTTTGTGGAGCCGCATCCCCATATTCAGACCGTAGTCGTTCTCACGCGCCGGCTGCACCTCACCAACCTGGAAGAACGATCGCGCACTGAAGATGCTGTTCTGGTGCGCCTCAGAGAGCTGGCCGTGAAATTCATTTCGCAACGCAACCGGCACCGTGATCGAACTGCGCGGAGCATTTCCGAACTCGGCAGAGAAATAGTTGCTGGCCGGTGAGAACTCACGGATCAGGGTGGCTGTTGTCCCCAGCCGGAGACTCAGCTCCTTGAGGGCATTGTTGTCGACCAGATTGAACTGGACATTTTCATTACGCCGACTCTCTCCGGAGGCGCTATCCGTCTTTCCCAGCAGGTTCAACTCGACACGCCGGCTCGAATCCTGCTGCCGTGTCTCCTCGCTGCTTGTCTTCTCTCCACTGTTTGCGGGACGGGCAGAGGTGGGTTTTTGATCCTGTGCGGTCATCGATACCGGCATCAATGTCAGTATTGAGCCCAGAATAATATTCAGGAATGACGCGAAGGGTAGTCTTGATTCAGTTGATGGTCTCATTGGTCAATATCTTTAGTATGATGTCTTCGAGATGGACAGAGATCAGGGTTCGATCCGGCCAGCGGGCCGCATGTCAGGGTAAATTACAAATCACGACTGATCTATTCAATCCGGGGTTCGATCGTCTCTTTCGGCACGGCAATGGTAGCTGTTGCAGAGTCTGGATTCCTACTACTCTTGAGAGCCATCAGGCTCGCTTGACGGTCGGACTTATCAAAGCGGTTCTTCGAGGACGAAGCGCTCGACAAAGTCCCGGATTTCTGCTTTTTGAGCAAGAAATCCTGAACAGGGTTTCCTGGTCGCACTCATCTCCGTCACCATTAAAAAGTTCACAATTTTCCGTGTCCCTCCCTTGCGGCAGTAGCTGCCAGGAAGGCCACTATCGTCACAGAATATGGCTATGCTGTCAATAAATGGAGCGGTTAACCTGATCAATGCGCAGCGCGATCGTACTCATTGCGAAATGGGTGAGAGTATGACGTAATGTCAATGGTCGCCCCGGTAGTTTTCAGGCGAAAGCTCCAGGGCTCAAGCAGGAAGAGGCATGAGATGAACCTGAGGCACCAGCGCTACCTCATCTACGACGGAGATTGCGGATTCTGTAATGCCTGCGTCAGTCTTGCCACTGCATACGATCGGCAGAGACTCTTTATCCTTGCGCCATTTCAAGCCCTCTCATCAACGCTATCACCGACAGAGCTACAATCGACCGGATTGACCGAGAAGGATTGCCGGAGGGCACTGCAGGC
>CAIOZW010000295.1 GCA_903862855.1 uncultured Acidobacteriota bacterium | reverse complement strand
CCTATGCGGCGTTCCTTCAGAACGCCTGAATGGGACCCAAGTCTACCCAGGGTTTCACCTTGGGCCGGTATGCCGCGCCCCATTGGGGCGCAGGAACCTTCTTCTTTTCCCCAGAACCATCTGCCCTTCCCCACATGAATCATCGAGGCCATTCTCGGAATAATCCGAATCAACTCACATTTTCACGATCGAGCTGGGAGAGCAGAGAATCCCGCCAGGTTTTTGAATTACTGGCGAATAGCGGTTCCAGCAACTCCTGTTTTGTCAAGTCTCTTCATAATGCGATTGCCCTGGCTATTCGGCAGGTTATTTGATTCTTCTGAGACAAAAGTATTGAATTGCGACCCATTTTGCGCTACCTTCCGGGTCATTCGGGATGGTGTCCTCTTCGATAGCCGGGTCGCGTCATACTGTTGACACGTGCGGTCCCGCTTCCGGCATCAGGGCGACCCTCCACTGAACTCAGCCTCAGTGCGGGAGAGATCGATTCTCAGCCAATCCTGCAAGAAGGCTCCCATGGAAGAAGACATCAATCTGTCGGAGGAGTCGCCATGCCTGCCATTCGCCATACCAGTCAACAGCTCTTTCATGCCGGTATCATTGTCGGTACGCCAGGTGCAATCGCCCTGCTCGAAGCTTCGCACATCAGTCCGTCCGAGTTGCTCTCTCGCCACTTGTCAGGAGACTGGGGAACGATCGATGAGGAGGATCGCCTGGAGAACGACCTGGCGGTCGCGAACGGAATGCGGATCATGTCGGTCTATGAGATGCCCGAGTCGGGAGAGGTTGTCTGGATCATCACCGAATGTGATCGATCCGTGACGACGCTGCTGCTGCCTGAGGAGTATTAGCCCTGATCGACTCTTTTCCGGGTCGGATGAATGAGGAACACTCACTGCCATCTGCACAACTGTTGTATGATCTGCAGGCAAGGTGCAGTCAGCGGTCGGTCCGGTGGTGAGGATCGATCAAAGTATCAGCAGACTTTTATGGAGAGGGAAAGTGATGGAGAGACGACAATTCCTCAATTCGGTCGCCGGTTTGTCGCTGGGGAAGATGATCAGGGCTGGAGGTCGAGAACGGATCATTATCATCGGAGGAGGAATTGTCGGAGCGTCGATCTGTTACCGGCTGGCCCAGCGCGGGGGCGCCGTAACGCTGCTCGAGCGGCAGGAGCCGGCCGCAGGAGCGACTCGCGGATCGTTTGCCTGGATCAATGCCAGCTTCACCAAGCAGCCGCGTCACTATTTCAACCTGAATCTGCAGGGGATACTTGCCTTTCGGGCGCTGCATCAGGAACTGGGGCGGGCCTTGCCGGTGGTCTGGAGTGGCACAGTCGAGTGGTATTCGACCTCCGATCGGGCTGCGGAGCTGCGACGAATGGTGGGGGTACAGCAGGAATGGGGCTATCCGATTCGGCTGCTCGAGAGAGGAGCACTTGAGCGACTGGAGCCACGGGTGCGCTTTCAACCGGGGTGCTCGGCAAGCCTCGCGACAATCGAGGGACATGTCGACGCGGCCGGGGCAACGAGACTTCTTCTGGAAAAGGCGCGGATGTTCGGGGCCGAGATCGTCTATCCTTGTGATGTCAGGAAGATCGAGGCCGATCGGTCCGGCTATCTGCTGAGAACCAGTCGAGGTGAGATGTTGGCAGAGAAGCTGGTTCTGGCTTGTGGGACTGAAACATCGCGGATGGCCGAGATGGCTGGAATCGATATTCCCCTGATTCCAGCCCCGGGCATCGTGGTGAAGACTGCTCCGCAGCCACGCACATTCAGCCACCTGCTGGTAACCGAAGAGGCCCACCTGCGGCGCGGACTCGACGGACGGGTGGTGATCGGCGACGACTTTGGCCCTCCGGCCACCGCCGTGCATCGGTTACTGGAGGGCGAGCAACGAACCTTTCCATCAAGGGCGCTCGCGCGGATACACGGAGAGAGGATCCGTGCGCAGGCGGCCCGCTCCCTGCCTGAAATTGGTCGGGCGAGGATCGAAGAGGTCAATCTCTGCTGGCGACCGATGCCAAAGGACGGATTTCCAGTAGTTGGATATGCGGATGGGCAGCGGCGTCTCTATCTTGCCGTCATGCATAGCGGTGTGACGCTGGGTCCACTGATCGGCAGTCTGGCAACGATGGAGATCGTCGATGGTGTGACGGTCGACCTGCTCGCACCATATCGCCCGCTGCGCTTTGGCGTCCACTGAGAACCGAGTGCGCGCTAACGCAGTGCAATGACCGGATCGACCTTTGCTGCGTGGCGGGCCGGGTAGATCGCCGCGATGAGGCTGACGAGCAGAGCAAAGAGGATCGCCCCGGCGGCGAGGTACCAGGGGATCGAAAAGAAGTCGATCTGGCGCAGCCCCTGTCCGGCCTGGCGGGCAATCCATCGATTGGCAAGGAGATTGGCCAAGCGGTCGACTCCCCAGCCGGCAATCAGCCCAAGCACTCCACCCGCAAGACCGATCAGCCCGGCCTCGAAAAAGAAGATACGCATGATCTCGCCGTCCGACCCGCCAATCGCCTTCATGATGCCAATCTCCCGCGTTCGCTCGCGGATCGACATGATCATGGTGTTCGAGATACCGAACGAGGCGACAAGCAGGGCAAGTCCACCAATGAGAGCCAGGCTGGCGTTGACGATCAGGAAGACGCGCCGAACCTCTTCGAGCTGGTTGCTGATACTGAAGAAGTTGAAACCACGCCGGCGCAGCTCCTCCCTGACGGCTTCGACCTGTGAGAGGTCGGCGACACGCAACTCGAGGTTCTGGTAACCAGACTCACCGGCGATCATCTCACCAAGCTGGCGGAGTGGATCTCCCTGCACCTGGCGAAGCCGCTCGACCTCGGCAAAGGGCAGCCAGGCGAGGGCATTGCCACCGGGCATGAAGTCGATCCCCTCACCGGTGCGCAGGACTCCGACAACCTGAAAGACCCGTTCCTCGTAACCAGCAGTATTGATCGTGTTCGAGTTGCCGGGAAGCGGAATACCAAAGACCGACTCGGTGGACTCAGCCGGCCCTCCAGGCCCTCCTGAAAGAGTGAGAAGCGTCAAAGTTTGTCCGATCGCCGTTTCTGCTTCACGCCGTCGCTCCTCATCGGATTTGAGTGGGGCAGGACGAAAAGGGCCGCCACCAGAACGTGGACTACCAGGCCGCCGCTGCATGTTGGCCAGGAACCGTTCGGTGATGAGGATCTCCGCGGACGAAGGTGACTGCAGATACCTCCCGGCCAGCAGATCGTTGAAGCGTGGATTGAAATCGATATTGTCCGGAGCTCCTCCGACGGCGATCCGCCGTGTCCGTCCGGCATACCTGACGATTCCCTGGTAGGTGATCTGCGGCTGGACATATCGAACTCCAGGAATAGCCCGCAACTCGGCGAGGGCCGCCGCATCGAGAACCCTGGCCGGGGGCTGCTCTGGTGTGCCTCCATCCTCCTCACGACCATCGCTCTGGGCAAGCAGAGCGTCGGCTCCGGGTCCGATGATGGTGATCGAGGTGAAGAGATCGATCCGCGCAAAGGCATCACGCAGCAGATTACGCTGAAGACCGAGGCCAAAGCTGACCATGGTCACAATGGCCCCGACACCGATGACGACTCCGAGCATGGTCAGAATCGTCCGCAATCTGGACTGCCGGAGATTGCGCAGGGCGAGTGCAATGATATCGATATGGTTCATCGCCTAATCCTCTACCAGGCCGTCTCGGAGACGGACGATCCGGTCGGCGTGGCGCGTGGCGAGCTGCTGGTCATGGGTCACCAGTATGATGGTCCGGCCATCAGCCTCACGCATCCCGGCGAGGATCTCCAGTATCTCCGCCGCACGCCGACTGTCGAGATTGCCCGTCGGTTCATCGGCCAGCAGGACTCGCGGGTGGTTGGCAATCGCCCGGGCAATCGAGACCCGCTGCTGCTCACCTCCTGATAATTCAGTCGGCAGGTGATCGAGACGGTTCTGTAATCCAACCCGGGTGAGCAGCTCAGCCGCCTGCTCCAGCCGAACCTGTCGCCCAGCACCGGCAAAAGCGAGCGCGAGGGCGACATTCTCGCGGGCGGTCATGGTCGGGATGAGATTGAAGCTCTGGAAGATCATCCCGACCGATTCGAGCCGATAGCGGGACATCTCGCGGGAGCTTGCTGTCGAGAGGCTCCGGCCGTCAAAGCGAATCTCCCCGCTTGTCGGTCGGTCGAGGCCACCAAACAGGTTGAGCAGGGTCGACTTGCCTGAACCACTCGTGCCAATGATCGACACAAACTCACCCGGCGCGATCCGGACGGTCACACCATTGAGCGCACGCACCGTCTCGGCCTTCATCCGGTACTCACGTGTCACATTGACCGCTTCGAGAATCGACATATGACTCAATTTCGGAAAATCTTGAAGAGAAGGGTTAAGAGAAGACTCAGGAGAAGCGAAGTGGCCAGCGGAAAATAGATCCGAAACGATCCACTGGCATTTGTCCAGACGAAGTCACCCGGCAACCGCCCGGGCCGCAGCCAGGACAACTTCACTCCCGCGAGGAGCAGTATCCCGATCACCACCAGCAGGAGACCGCTGATGATAAGTCCTTTTCCAATCTGCTCGCCCATCATTCTCTCTTTAAGGATGTCTGCGGGGCTGTCCGTCAGGCTAAACTGGGGGAGAAGGTGCGGACAGGCTCGACCTCGCTGGTCCTGCCTGTCCGCTCTTTTTGCTAGCAGAACTCGGTCGCGTTGAAGAAGTAGCTCAACTCGATCTTTGCGTTCTCTTCCGAGTCGGAACCATGGCTGGCATTCTCACCAACGCTGGTGCCAAAGTCGCCACGAATGGTGCCCTTTGGTGCCTTGGTCGAATCGGTCGGGCCCATCAGATCACGCCAGGCCTGGACTGCATTATCTTTCTCGAGCGCAAGAACTACGCAGGGCCCACTCGTCATGAAATCGACCAGCTCACCGAAGAAGGGGCGCTCACGGTGCACAGCGTAGAATCCACCGGCAACCTCCCTTGTCATATGCATGAGCTTCATCGCCCGAATTTTGAAACCATGGTCGTTGATCCGCTGAATGATGTTACCAATGTTTCCGGCACGCACCGCATCCGGTTTGATGATCGCAAAAGTCCTGTTCCCTGCTGTTGACATAATTCTCCTTGAATACTTGAATCTACTGCTCTCGAATAACGAATGACCGCCTTGCACAAACTGTGATCATAACAGGACGATTTTCAGAAGGTCAAACAGTAGTCAGGATCTGGGGCGGTTCACGAACCGCCCCAACATTCGTGTTGTCTCGACAGGGCCGGTGATCGTACCAACGTGATCGTGTTTTTTGTGGCGGGCGTAGGGGCGGTTCGTGACCCGCCCCAAAATATCCAAAGGCCAGTGTGGCGCTTCACGTAGCGCCACTCCACACGGGCTATTTATCTCGGTTGAATGATTTTCCGGACGTGAGCATCCCATCACTGAATCTCTCTCTCAGGGCTGCTGTTCAGAATCTCCTCGTCAATTCGAGGTATGAGAAACGCGCCTGCCCGTTCTGATAAATCGTGGTCGGGACGGCTCCACGGTCAGCGTGACCGATGTAGAAAGTCAGACTGGTGGATGGATTGATCGTCAGGTCGGCACTCAGATCGACCAGCGTTCCAAGTCGGCGCCGACCATTGGCCGGTCGCCCGGTAAAGCCAAAGGTCTTCTGTTGAAATGCTCCGCCGCCGAGATACCAGAGATCGCGTGGATTGCTCAGGCGCAGCTCGTGCAAGTCCGCCCGCAGTGCAAGCCGTCGATGCGGTTTGATCCGAAACTCAAGTGAGAGATCCTCGAGGTTCATCGAATCGAAGAAGGGGAACCGCGCATAGATTCGTGGCGTCGGCAATGCCTGAAAGAATGTACCATGGCGACCATCATCCGGGTCATCATCACCGGTGCTTCTGAAAAGACCTCCACGCAGCCAGGGATTGAGCCGGCTCGCACCAAACTGGTAGCCGCCTTCGACAGCAATTGCTCCGGATCGATGATCGAGGCTTCCCCAGCTTCCATACTGGCCAGCCCACCAGACAAGCAGATCAGCCTTTCCTGATCCGGCCTTTCTGACCCCAATGTAATGGCCACCAATCGTCGTCAGGCGAATCTTCCCGTTGTCGGAGGCTCGCAGTGCAAGTGCCCGATTGTCAGTCTTCAGAACCCGGCGTCCATCGTGATAGTGCAGAACGAAGAGTCGCAGATCGCTCTCACCAGACTTGTAACGCTGTGGCCTTGTATATGCTCCATAGTAGAAGTCGACGTCGAGCTGATTCCACCCGCGAAGCTGAAAGACACCCTCGGTGGGGCGTGCCCCGACGATCGTCAGATTTCCCCCCTTGGTCTGCCGCACCAAGTGAAGACCATCAAAGCTTCTGCCGATGTGCGTGAACCCGAAGGCGCCGATCAACCGCTGCGAGATATGGTCACGTTTGATCGTTGCCAGGGATGGATCGGCCGGGAGCAGCTCAAGACCATCGTTAAATTCGAAACGACCAATCTTCAGGCTGGTTCCCATCATTCCACCTGGATTCTTGAGGCGAATGCTGGCCTGTTTGATAAAGATGCTGCCATCACGCTCTCCATTGGCGGCAAAATAGGTTCCGCCAAGTCCAAGCTGTCCAGCCGGACCGGGGGCGATGGACCTTGCCGGAAGCCCCAATAACAAAGGTGCCGCGGCCTCCAACTGCCATTCCCATTGTTCCGATTGCTGACTGAGGCCAATTCGTAGCGTCGCGGCGCCAAAGGCATAGTTGCTCTCAGATGGACGCGACTCGAACCAATCCCAGTCCTCAAAGCGCAGGCGGAGGCTGCCGCTGATCATCACCTTTCCACTGCTCCGCGTGGGGGGCTCCTTGACCACGGCTGGTGGACTGGCCGGGTTCTGGGCTG
>CAIOZW010000294.1 GCA_903862855.1 uncultured Acidobacteriota bacterium | reverse complement strand
TGCTTGAGCCACTTCATGCTTATCTCCACACCGGCGTTCCCGGGCCCCGGGCCTTCACCTGCCAGTCGGCCGCTACTTCTTCCTCACGGCGTCGGCCGGTCTCTTTGGCCACTCGGTCGGCTTCACCTTGAGTTTGTTGAGCAGCTCCGTGACGCCGCGTTCAAGTTGGGTGTCATGCCCCTCGAGGATCGCCTTCGGATCATTCTCTACCTGTATGTCCGGATCGACCCCATAGCCCTCGATGATCCACTCACCCTTTGTATTGGCAAATCCAAACTCGGGAACATTGACGACGCCGCCGTCGATCAGATTGCCACGATTGGTAATCCCGACCACGCCTCCCCAGGAGCGCTTGCCGATCAGCGGCCCCAGCCCCGCCTCACGGAACATCGCCGGGAAGATATCCCCGTCCGAAGCCGAATTCTCATTGAGCAGGCAGACCAGGGGCCCCTGAAAGACGCCATCGGGATAGGTCGTCCCAATCTCGTTGGTTCGTGAGAACCCGGCGGCAAGCACCTTCCGGCGGAACCGCTCGATCAGCATCCGCGAGACATTTCCACCACCATTGGCACGGACATCGACGACCAGCCCCTGCTTCCGCAACTGCGGGTAGTACCACTTGATAAACTCGCGGATCCCATTTACCCCCATATCGGGGATGTGGATGTAGCCCAATCGCCCACCGGAGAGCTTCTCGACCAATTCCATATTGCCAGTCACCCACTCGAGATAGAGGAGGTTCTGCTCATCAGTGATCGGCCGATAAGAGACGACCCGTGCTCCATCGAGACTTGGCCGGTTGTTGACCGTCAACTGGACCGGCGCATCAGCCCTGTTCCGCAGCAACCGCCACGGATCGTCATCGGCCCTCAATTCGTCGCCGTTGATCGCCAGCACATAGTCGCCAACCTTGATATCCACCCCGATCTCGGTGAGTGGCGAGCGATAGAGCTCCTCTTCATTCTGCCCACGCAGGATCTTCGAGATCCGGTATCGACCCGCCGCACGGTCGAGCTCGAACCGCGCTCCCGGCAGCCCAACCCGCGCCCGCGCCGGGAGACTGATGTCTCCGCCATCGATGTAGGCGTGCTGTACCGTCAGTTCGGCGATCATCTCGCCGATCACATAGTTGAGATCCGATCGATGCGCGACATGCTTCAACTGGGGCTCATACTGACGACGTATCGCCTCCCAGTCGAACCCGTGCATGTTCGGAACATAGAAGAAGTCGCGATACCTTCGCCAGACCTCATTGAAGATCTGCGCCCACTCCTGCTCCGGCACCCGATCGACCATCAGTCCTGCCGTCGAAATCTGCTTCCTTGAACCGGCTCCCGGCGCAGCGTCGACCAGCACGAATCCACCACCCTGGCGGGTCAGCAGCCGTGCCCCATCTCCCGACAAGGCATAGCCGCCTGATCCATCCAAGAGCAGGCTCTCCTTGCGATCCTTCATTGAAAAGATGCGGATCGCGGGCGCCCCTTCACCTCCCCGACCATAATACGATGCCGGCGAAGAGATGAAGATCAGGTGGCCCGGCTTCGCCGCCAGCCCGGCATAGTTGCCCGGCTCGACCGGTACCCGCGCCACCCGCGTCTGGATCCCGTCAAAATCGATCAGCCGCTCCGTCACCGCCTTCGGGGTCTCGGTCGTTCGCAGCAGTGATACCTCGTCGCTCTCTGCCGGGAATGGATGCGCGACATCCTTGCGCAACGCCAGGGCGAAGATCCCGACATTGCGGTTGGTCGCGTAGTTGAACTCCGCCGTCGAGAGCTGCGGCGCAAACTCCCGTGTACTCAGAAAATAGAGGTAGTTGCCCGCCGGATCCCAGGCCGGACTCGACTCTTCAAAGGTCCCGGTCGTCACGCGCCGCGTCTGCCCATCCTCAGCCGACCAGACATAGACCGAGGACATCAGATTCTCATCATCCATCGAGAAGGCGAGATGATTCCCGCGCGGCGACCAGGTATGGTCGGTCACCTGCCCCGATTTTGCATCGGCCACCTCGATCAGCTTCCGGTCCGCGACCGTCAGGACCCAGACCCGTCCATCCTTGTCCGTGAACGCAATATGCTTTCCGTCCGGTGACCACTCCGGCGAATAGCGCATCGCCCGCCCACCACTCGTCAACTGCTCGGCCGGTTGCCGGCCATCCTGGGAGATAACCCAGATCTCCTCCTCACCCGACCGGTCGGAGATGAAGGCGATCCGCGATCCATCCGGTGACCAGCTCGGCCACTTGTCATGCGCCCCGGAGGAGTTGGTCAGGTTCCGCGTCGGCCCCTTCTCGATCGGCGCCGTAAAGATGTCGCCACGCGCGGCAAAGAGCGCCCGCTCCCCCTTCGGGCTCAACCCGTAATTGAAGACCAGTCCGGCGGCGCTGATCCGGCTCGGTCGCCGGTTGAGCCCCTCATCCGGGACGGTGATCGAGAGTGGCGTCGCTCGCTTCGCCTTTACATCAAAGACCTGTAGCTCCCCGTTCAACTCATAGACGATCCGCCCCTCATTGTCCGACGATGGCCAGCGCACATCCCAGACCTTCTCACTCGTCACAGCCACGGTCTTCCCGGTCAGCGGATCGAGTGCATAAAGATTGAAATGGTCATCGCGATCAGAATTGAAATAGATCGTCTTTCCAATCCACATCGGATCCCGATCAGCACGCGGATGATCGGTCACCCGCTTCGCCTCTCTCGTCGCCAGATCGAAGAGAAAGAGATCGTTCGCCTGCCCTCCACCGTAACGCTTCTCCGAACGAAAATCGCGCGAACGCGGTGAATAGACTATCCGCGCTCCGTCCGGCGCATAATCACCTGCACCCGACTCGGGCATCGGCAGCGGCTCGGCCGCTCCACCCGTCATCGCGACCTTGTAGAGCCTCGAGACCGGCAACGTCCACGAATCACGGTGCGACCGGAAGAGAATCGATTTTCCATCCGGCGTCCATCCATAGACCTGATTGTCGTATCCCCAGCGCGGTGGCAGCGGCCCCCTTGCCGGATAGTGGGTCAACTGTCGTGCAACCCCACCCGTCGTCGGAATCACATAGACCTGCTCATCACCATCGACCTGCCCGGTGAAGGCGATCCACTTCCCATCGGGTGAGAACTTCGCAAAGAACTCCACTCCCGGATGGCTCGTCAACCGCGTCGCCGTTCCTCCTGTCGCCGGTGCCAACCATAGATCGCCAGCATAGGTGAAGACGACCCGGTCACCTTGAATGTCCGGAAAACGGAGCAACTTCGTCTGCCCCTCCGCCATGACCGTACCGAGAACGGTCGCGGCCAGCATGATTATCAGGAATTGAAGACGGTATTTCTGGAATTGCATATTATCAGACTCGCTATTCTTCGAGGATCGTCCTATCTCAGGCTGAGACTGCGGCGGGTCGACAACTCATAATATGAACCGTAACCGCCCTGATCGTAGTCCTTGATCAGACTATCGATCGTCTGCAAAATCTGGACGCTGAAGTGATTGTCGATCGTCTGCGGATGGACCGACGTATAGTAGGCATAATTGAAGTAACTGCGGATGATCACACTCCGCTCATTGATCGGCAAAGCACGCAGATTGGCAACCCAGCGGGTCATCGAATCCTGACGCCAGAGATAGAACTCGACATTCGAGACATAGAACGCCGACACCGTCTCGCCGATCTCGCGCAGATAACGTCCAACCGACTGAACGGCCTGCTGACCGGCCAGATCTCCCGTAATCGGCACGATCCGGTGCTGGTCATGCAACTGCTTGATTACGGCAAAGGTCTCCTCGCGCGCCAGATAGTTGCGATACTCTCCGTGTAGATCCTTTTCGAGCAGAATATCCCGATAGGCCGGGAAGAAACGTCCGCTCGGACGGTCGCGGATCGTGTAACGGACCTCGAGACAGTCGGTCGAGAAGGCGCCATAGATCTCATCGATCGTCTCCATATCCCGTGGTGAAAGGCCCAGCCCGAGCTCCATGATCATCCGCCGGGCCTCGAGTCGAGTCTTCTCCGCCAGCGCCTGATCGAGCGGAGTCCGGTCGAAATAGTCGACCAGATCCCGGATCGGCCGGTCGTTCCACTTCCGGTGGTCCTTTGGCAAGGGGCGCGCAAAGAGGTTCGAGAGATACTCGACGCGGCTCTTCGACATCATGAACAGTGCCTTGAAGAGCAGATGCTGCAGCATCGCATCGCGACGAATATCGACCATGATCGCCAGCTTCGGTCTGATCTGGGCGATATAGGTGTAGTTCTGATCAGGCCCGACACCAAGATAGACTCCACCCTCCAGTTTCAGCTTCTCCATCCGGTCAAGCACATGCTGATAAGAGAGCTCGTTCGAGACCAGGTTATCCGACCCAAAGTAACCCGCCGGCTCCGAGAGCCGCTCCACCAGACGCGCAAACTCGGTCGTTGCACCCCGTGGCCGCCCCTTCGACTCCGCCGCCCGCTCAACCTGGGTCTCCGGCGCAGATTGCGCCAATCCCACCCCGCTCATCAGGACCCACGAGAACAGGGCCAACAGCATTCCACTCCAACGCCTCATTCCCTCTCCTTGCCAGCCTCAAGCGGGCCGTCTTTGATCTGCAACTGATAGAGACCGATCCGGATCGCACTCCCGGCTTCAACCTCCACCCTCTCACCGGGTTGAACCTCCCGGCCATCGACCTCGACGGGATTACGTCCGACACACTCCAGTCGGTACCCCCCTGCACCAGTCCTCTCCAGTATGACCTGCCTCCGACTGATCTCCTGGTCACCCTCCAGCTTCAGATCGATTACAAAGTCCTTCGATCCTCGCCCGATCTCAATCCGCTGACGCTGTGCCGTAAAGACCTTCGGCTCATCTGTGCCAAGCCGGTACTCGATACTGAATCGCGCAACACGCGGCAGGATCATCGTCCGCTCGTCCTCACCTGCTCCCTCGACCGCTCCACCACCAAGTGCCCCCTGAGCCCCTCCGCGGCGTCTGGTTCCAACCTCCGTCCGCGGCGACTCGTCATCCCATATCTCCTGAACCCGCACCTGCCCCTTCTCGAGCGTCCCGTCTGCACCAAGCGTAATGGCGATCCGCTGCGACTTGAGCGGCTTCTCCCCGACCAGATCACGGGCCCGTCTCTCAAGTATGTTCCGCAGCCCCTCCGCCAGCCCTTCCCTTTTCCGGCCCTGCCACTGCAGATCATCCTCACGACTCAGATAGACGATATACTCCGCCGGCAGATAGGTCGCTCCACCAGGCGGAGTGAACATCTCGCGCTTCATGACCGCCTCGACCTCCCGGGCAATCAGCACGAAGAAATCGTCCCACTCGGTCTTTGCTCCGCCCGTCTCGGGCCCTGACTCGACACCATCCTCGCCATCGAGCCATTTGCGAATTGTATTGATTATTCCAGATGAATTCATATCACCTCAGAAAACGGCGTGAAACTGTTCTTATGTAACCAGGGTCGGCGTAGACCCAGCCACGCGTCCCGTTCGGCAGCTGATCATGCGGTGAAGTTTCATCCCATTCACTGACCTCGATCTGTATCCAGACACCCGGCCCAGGCATGATGGCCGAACTTGCCGGGGCCGATCCCGCCGCCTCACCTGCCACTACCTTGTGGCGTGTCCCCATCAGCACCAGGCCGATCGTTCGATCATTCATACTCGGCCCGCTCCGGACTCGCAACTTCTGCGTCTTCACCTCGACCTCCGTCGGCGGACCAAAACCGATCGGATATCCCCTGCTGCTGGCATAGCGTCCAACGACCACGTAGACTGTCGCCAGGGCGACAATCACCAGAATCGCCATCATAATGATCCGTTTTCGCCCCTGGCGCAGGCGAGTCCTGATTCCTCGCGCCGCAAGCAGATCCATCGTCGCTCCGCGTCGCCGTTCGATCCGCCGACCGCTCCGTCTTCGCGGAGTCTCAACCGGCGTCTCACCGGTCGGCCGCGGTCCCCCTACGTTCGACTCATCCACTCCCGGTCCTGGCAGGTCGATCACCACCCGAACCGGTGGCCGCTGACGCACCGGCAAATCATCCGTCTTGAACTGGTCGGCAACCCGCTCACTCTCCACCTGCGGCAGCGGCTCAGGAAGCACCTGCTCACCACCCATCTTCGAATCGAACTCCGGCTGCGCAGGACTCTCAGGAAGGCTTCCCGGATTGACGACCAGCCGCGGCCGGACGATCGTCCGCTCATCCTCCGCCGTCGCAACTCCTGCCAGATCACTCCAGAACTCGACGACGGTTGCGTACCTGTCAGCCGGCCTCTCCTCTGTCGCCCGCCGCAGTACCCTCGCCAGCGCGCTTCCCCAGGGCTGGGCCATCAATTCATCCGGCAGCGTCGCGATCGGCGCACAGGAGAACCGGCGCGGCGGGACACCCGCCACAACCGTGTAGAAACTCTTCGCCAGCGAATAGATGTCCGCCGAATCGGTCAGCGGTACCGACTGGGTCTGTCGCTCCGGGTGGTGCTCTGGCGGGGCATAGACCTGCGCTCCAACCCGCGTCACCTCGGCATCCTCACCACTCTCGGCAGTGATCTTTGCCACACCAAAGTCGGCAATCTTCACTATCCGCTGATCCTCGCTCAAGAGAAAATTGTTCGGCTTCAGATCTCGATGGATGATTCCGCGGCTGTGGGCATAGGCCAGTCCCTCACAGACCTGCCGGAAGAAGAACAGTGCCTCATCCAGCCTCAGCGTCCCTCCCGGCCGCCTTCGACAGAACGTCAGCAGATCCCCACCCGGCATATACTCAAGTACCAGATAGTGGAATGGCGTCCCGCGCAGATCGGCCGCCGTCCCATGGCCAAGTCGCAATATCACATTCGGATGGCGCACCGCATCGAGCGCTATCGCCTCGTTCTGGAAGTTCTCGATCAGCGTCCGTTCCAGATCGGCATCCAGCGTCCCTCGCAGGCTCGGGTTGAGCGCCTTGATGACGACCGGCATCCCCCCCGACTGACGATCCCTCGCCACGTAGATCTCCGCGAAGCTCCCATGGCTAAGGCGCTCCGTGATCTCATAACGGCTATCGACCAGACTCTGTTCCAGTTTCAACTCACGCATCATACGCTTGCCTGTAAGGACCCTCTGTCAATCAGCCAACCGGGCCACCCTCCTGGTTGCTCCCCGAGCCATCCGGTGATGGCGTCAATGCCGGTGATGGCGTTACCTGTACTCCCCGCGGCAGTCGCGGGCCGACCATCTCCTGCAATATGTCGGCGGCATTACGCAACTGTGCCATCCGGCTGTAGGTCAGCGCCAGCCGAATCCGGACATTGGGCAGCGTCGGATCGGCCTTCAAGGCCGCCTGGAGATGCTTCCGCGACTCATCGTAGAGCGACTCCTCATACTCGACTATCCCCAGAAACAGGAGCGCCTCGGCGTGTAATGGGGATTTCTGGAGCAACACCTCCAGTCGCTGCCGGGCCTCATCTGACTTGCCGTTGAGATGCAGCTCAAATGCCGCATTGACCTCCGGATCACGCGGCGGATGATCGATCCCCTTCACGTCATAGATCGTCTGTGCACCAAAGAGCTCGTTGAACTTCTCCGCGACTGGCGGACCAACCAGCCATCCAAAGACCGTCCCGATCGCCAGCCCCGTCACCAGCAGACTCCAGCGCAGGCCAGCCAACCAGCCACTCAGACCACTTCGCCAATCTCGCCTCGCCTCATTGGCAAGCTCATCATCTTCCCACTCTTCAACTTCCTGATACTCTGCCGCTTCAAT
Organism: uncultured Acidobacteriota bacterium; assembly: GCA_903862855.1. Taxonomy (GTDB): domain Bacteria; phylum Acidobacteriota; class Blastocatellia; order RBC074; family RBC074; genus CAIOZW01. Next base: position 346 of record CAIOZW010000294.1, on the reverse strand, counting down.
CTCCCCAACCGGCTCCCCAGCCCGATCGTCTCCCTGATCATACCCCGCATACGGTGACAGCGGCCCCTCTTCTACCGACCCGACCTCTACCTCGATCCGATCGATCCCCCGTGTCGATCGTCGAATCGTCACCTCCTCCTCCGGATGTGACGGTCTCCAATCCGCTCCACCTCCATCATCATCCTCGGGCTCATCCTCCTGGTATGAATACCCTTCCGTCACTCCGATCCCGGCGGCTCCCGCGGCTGGCAATCCGGGTCGTGGCTGATTCTCGGCATACTGCCGCCGCCCGAAATCGACAACTATTGCCGTCAGATTGTCCTCCGCACCTGCATCGTAACAACGC
>CAIOZW010000293.1 GCA_903862855.1 uncultured Acidobacteriota bacterium | reverse complement strand
CTGCTTGGAGAGAAATTCGGAGTCCCGACCCCGTTCAATTCGACGCTGCTCAATCTGGTCGAGCAGATGGCGGTCGAGCGATCGAAACCAGGCCGGTACAATATCGATCGGCTCTTCACCCTGGTCAGGCAGAAGCTCAACTCCGGAGGCCAGTTCGAGTGATGAGCGGCGACCACTTCCACCCATCTCCCCTCCCGTCTGCTTCTCCTCCTTTACCAACTGCTACAATCCTGTCGCTTACATCAACATTTGGAATAAATAATAATTTTACTTCAGGTTGCAAAAGTGTGGCTGATGGTGGACTATAAGAATGTTAAATCTTCTCTCGCGCATCAACGGTGATGCGCCCTCGCCAACTTAAACGGTAGCGTGGTCGTTTTTCAGATCGTTCGAGAGCAGGTAGGAAACAATCTCTGAAGCCGCTCTATGTGGGCGATCGAAAACATGCCTTCACTGTAACCGTTCACTGAAGCCACATTATTTCGAAGCTTCTTCAGCCTCAGTTGAGGAAAGGTCTATCTATATGTCAATGAAACTTTATGTTGGAAATCTCTCATTCCAGACGACCAGTGAGGATTTGGAATCACTCTTCAGTCGTGTTGGAACGGTTGAGTCGGCTTCGGTGGTCAGTGATCGTGACACCGGTCGTTCGCGTGGCTTCGGATTCGTGGAGATGGCAAGTGCTGCCGAAGGAAATGCCGCGATCACCGAGTTCAACGGCAAAGAGGTGAATGGGCGCAGTCTGACCGTCAATGAAGCGCGTCCCCGCGAGGAGCGGAGCGGCGGCGGTGGCGGAGTTGGTGGTAACCGTCGCGGTGGCGGCGGGGGCGGTGGGCGTGGCGGTTTTGGCGGTGGCCGATCCTCACGCTACTAGGACCACTCTGGTGACGAACCACCGATCCCTGCTGAGCAGATCCTCAACGGGGATCGGTGGTTCTCCAATTTTGTCAATATTTGAGTTATCTACTTTAGTCGATCTTTAATTCAGTGGATCGTTAAATTTGTGGATCGTAAAATTTGTAGATCGTTGAATTTGTAGATTTTTAAATTTGTAGATTTTTGAAGGATATACATGAGTTTTTTGGAATTAGGACTTGATCAGAGGCTTGCCTCGCGATGTGAGTCACTGGGATATGACAAGCCGACGCCAATCCAGAAGCAGGCAATACCGGTCATAGGGACTGGTCGTGACGTGATTGGGTGTGCGGCCACCGGAACAGGAAAGACGGCGGCATTTCTGCTGCCGATACTGAACCGGATCATTGAGAAGTCGATGCCGGGGGTGAGAGCGCTGGTGATTGCGCCGACCCGGGAACTGGCACTGCAGATTGAAGCGAGTCTCGCTGAGTTGTCACCAAGCCGGGCGATTCGTTCAGTAACGCTGATGGGTGGCACTTCGATGGACCGACAGTTGAAGGCATTGCGGACGCCGCCGCCGGTCGTGATTGCGACACCGGGTCGTTTGATCGATCACCTCGAGAGAGGAACGATCAATCTTTCGCGAGTCGAAACACTGGTGCTCGATGAGGCCGACCGGATGCTCGATATGGGTTTCTGGCCCGATGTGCGCCGGGTGATCGAGAAGGTACCGGCCGAGAGGCAGACGCTCCTCTTTTCGGCGACGTTTTCACCGGCGATCGAGAAGGTCGCGCGTTCAACGATGCGCAATCCGGGATTGATCGAGGTCTCTCCGCGAGGTCGTGCTGCGTCAACGGTCGATCAGAAGGCCTACGCCGTCGCCAGCGAATCGAAGACGGCACTGCTGCTCCATCTGCTCGAAGAGGAGGATCAGTCAAGGGTTCTGGTCTTCACCCGTACACGCAGAAATGCAGAGAGGTTGTCCCATATCCTGTCGGCACGTGGTCACAAGGTGAATCGTATTCACGCCGATCGTTCCCAGGCACAGCGCCAGGGAGCATTGCTCGGGTTTCGCGAAGGGCAGCACCGGATTCTGGTAGCGACCGATATTGCATCACGCGGGATCGATGTCGATTCCGTGTCGCACGTAATCAATTACGATGTTCCCGAGGCTCCGGAGGATTATGTCCACCGGATCGGTCGAACCGGCCGGGCCGGGAAGACCGGACAGGCCATCACACTGGTCTCACCAGTCGATGAGTTGTCGCTGATGGCCATCGAGCGGCTGATCGGCAAGAAGATCGAGCGCGTCGTTCTGCCCGATTTTGGTGGTTTGGCCTTTGCGGGCCCAGCGACTGGTCGTCCGGCAGGCGGAGCTGGCCGTCCAGCGCCGGTGCGCACCCTCCGTGCGTCGCGACCCGGCCGACGAGCTCGGCGCTGATAGGTCTCCTCCACACGGGCTCAATTGAAGCCTGCTTTACAGCATAACCAGAAATTGGAGCGACCGGTTGGAGAGAGGCTGAACGCCGATCGACTACCGGTTGCTACCTGTCAGCCTCCACCCCTCCTTCACAATCTATTTTCAGCATCAAGTCGTCGCCAGAGAGTCGGAAGTAATCCGGAGAACGGTTGTCCGCATTTGCGAGGCGGTGTGCATCGGGCATCTCCAGCGAGCATTTATGAGAGTGTCAGGAACAAGTACTTCCTGATCAAGGCTCGATCGAGAAATCCCGTTATCTCAGATCACTGAGGGCGGCAGAATATCACCGGGGACGTGCCGGGTTGTCGGCAGAACTGACTTCGATTCGCTCTCTTTATGTTAAGATAGCCGCCGGTGCGCGAGACCTCGCGAATCATCCTGTCCTAAATCTGCTCGTCGGGCAGAGTAGTTGAGGAATTGATCAATGAACCAATCCGACTTGTCCAGAGTTCTGGTCGATCTCGATCTGTCACGCCGGCTCGAGTGGACAGAGGCCTGCAGCAACATCCAGTTTGTTGAGGCACGGGCGCAGTTGTCACCGGAGACGGATGCGGAATGGGTTGAGATTGCCGGGGCATCGGTGATGTTTGACGGTGCCGACTCTCCGTGTACGCAGACCTTTGGGCTCGGGATGCGTGCCGCGCCACAAGAGAGTGATCTCGCAAAGATCGAGGCCTTCTATCGTCAGCGTGGTGCACCGGTCTTTCACGAAGTTAGTCCATTGGCCGATATCGGGGTTCACCAGATGCTCTGCCGGCGTGGCTATCAGCCAGTAGAGATGACCAGTGTGCTGTTTCGTGAGCTGGCAGGTAGCCTCGCTGAAAGGCTATCGCGTGAGCCCCACGGCAAGCTCGCGGTGCGCGAGGTCGGGAGGGATGAGCTTTCCAACTGGGCGCGTCTCTCGGCTGCAGGGTGGAGTGAGTATGCGGAATATGCCGGGCTGATGTATGAACTGGCGCTGGTTGCCGCAACTCGTCACGGATCGAGATCTTTTGTTGCGGAGATCGAGGGGCAGGGAGTCGCCACAGCGGGATTGAGCATTGTCGACGATGTTGCCCTGCTCACCGGCGCCAGTACGATTGTCGAGGCGCGGCGGCAGGGAGCCCAGCGTGCGCTGCTCTATGAGCGCCTGGCGGTGGCGGTTGATGCGGGATGCCGGCTCGCGATGATGTGTGCGCTGCCTGGTAGCACTTCGCAGCGCAACGCCGAACGCGAAGGTTTCCGCATCGCTTATACGCGAATCAAATGGGGATTGACTTCCCAATGATCGTTCTTGAACCTCTCGTCTGCCATTCTGGCAGAAGGGACATAATAATAACTGCATGAAACTATATTTTGTTCGTCACGGAGAGACCCGTGAGAATGTTGAGAATATAATCCAGGGTCACCAGGCCGGGACCCTGACCGACCTTGGGCACAAGCAGGCGCGGAGACTGGCGGAGCGGCTGTCGGAGATCGCTTTTACCGCGATCTATGCGAGTGATCTGGGCAGAGTACTCGACACGGCACGTTATGTCGGGGCATTTCAATCGGCACCGATCCAGTTGGATGACCGGCTGCGGGAGCGTGGAGCTGGGATCTATGAAGGGCTGCCGAGGCAGGTGCTCTGGGATGCGGAAGCGACGAGTGGCCAGCCGCAGATCGAGTTTCGGCCGGAGGGCGGAGAGAGTTTTCTCGATCTGCAGGCTCGGATCGAGGCGTTTGTCGAAGCGAGCTTCTCGCGCCATCCAGGCGAGGAGGTGCTGGTGCTCTCACACGGTGGATGGAACCGGCAGCTTCTCGGCTGGGCTCGTCAGATAGGGGTTGCCGAGGCGCTCGATCTTCCGCAGACCAATACCTGTGTCAATATCATCGAGATCGACCCCGCAAAGCGTTTTACCGTCCATCTTGCCAACAGTGTCAGTCATCTGGAACCGCTGGCATCCTGATCCACCTCACGACACGGTGGTGAATTGCGCTGATCAACGAGAGAGGAGAATTTCAAGTGAAACAACGAAGAACAATGATCGCGATTGCCGGTGCATTTGTGGTGGCATTGGCTCTGCTGCTGCAAGTTTGGCAATCGGAGACCCTGGCCCGGGTCAGTGCAGGGCAGAAGGTCCAGACAACGGCCGAGACAAAAGAGTGGCGGCAGCTTTTTAATGGAAAGAATCTCGACGGATGGGATGTCAAAATTCGAGGTTATGCCTTGAACGATAACTTTGGGAACACCTTCCGTGTTGAAGATGGGATGATGACCGTTGGATACGAGAAGTATGACAATTTCAATGAGCGTTTCGGCCATATCTTCTACCGTGAGAAGTTCTCCCATTACATTCTGGCGGCAGAATATCGATTCATCGGTGAGCAGTCGAAGGGTGGACCGGGCTGGGCGACGCGCAACAGCGGACTGATGCTCCACTCGCCGCCCGCCACGAGCATGGGGAAAGATCAGGATTTTCCGATCTCGATCGAGGTGCAACTGCTCGGAGGCCTTGGCCGTGGGCCGCGGACAACCGCCAACCTCTGTACGCCGGGAACCAATGTCGAGATGGGTGGGAAGCTCTTCACTCCACACTGCGTCAATTCGAAGTCAAAGACCTACGATGGAGATCAGTGGGTGCGGGTGGAGGTCGAGGTGCTCAGTGACCAGACGATTCGCCATATGATCGACGGAGAGACGGTGCTCGCTTATGAGAAACCCCAGTTTGGCGGAGGCAACGTGAGCGGCCATGACCCGGCATTCAAGCTGGATGGCAAGCTCATCTCCGAGGGCTACATTTCACTCCAGAGTGAGAGCCACCCGGTGCAGTTCCGAAAGGTCGAGTTGCTCGATCTGGTGGGATGTATGGATCAGAAGGCGGCGAACTACAAGTCATATTTCGTCAAGGCTGACAATACGCGCTGCCGGTATGGCCGGAAGAGGTAGCCGTTACCGATCGGAGACTGAAGATGGAGAGAATCCCGGATCCATTTGCGTGGCTTGGCGAGGAGGGGCAGTGGCGACTTTTTCTGCTCTCGCTGGTGCTCGGAATTGTCATCATGGTGGCACTCAATGATCAGGGGCGATATTTGCAGACAGCGGAAGCTCCCGATGGGATCGTCACCTTCGAGCTGATTGGCAGCAAGGCCGGGGCGGACCGGATACTCAATTCATGGGGGGAGAGGGGAAGAGTGGTCGCCGGGCTCAATCTGGGTCTGGACTATCTCTTTATGCTCGTCTACGCGGCTGGATTGGGGCTTGGAGCGGTGATCGCGGGTCGGAGTCATGCGCGGTTTTCGCTGGTCAGGGCAGGATTTGGAAGGATCCTTGCGTGGGCTTCACTACTTGCCGGACTGCTCGATGCCATCGAGAATTATGCCCTGATCAGAGTGCTTCTCGGAGCAGATGGCGATTTCTGGCCGGTCTTGTCACGCTGGTGTGCAAGGCCGAAGTTCGCGATAGTCGGGGTGGTGCTGGCCTATGTTCTCTCCGCTCCGCTCATCACAAGGTTGCTGGCAAGGTCACGTTGAGACGATGTCCATTCTTGATCATACACCTCGATTCTCACTCGATGACGGGGCGCGGATTGCGCGCGAAGACTTTGGTATGGATGGTCAGGCAGCACAGCTTCCGAGTGATCGCGATCAGAACTTCAGTCTGACCGCCGCAAGTGGAGAGCGGGCAGTCCTGAAGATCGCCAATGGGTTGGAGGCGCGGGAGATTCTCGAGGCGCAGCAGGAAGCGCTCCGGCTTCTCGCGTCCGGTTCAGCTATCTTTCCGCAGGTTCACCTGACGCGGCAGGGAAAGACGCTCACCGAAGTGATGGGTGATGATGGGCAGCTTCACTATGCCTGGCTGATCAGCTATCTGCCAGGTCGTCCTCTGGGCGAGTTGGCGCATGCCGCCGATGCGCTGTTGGATGATCTGGGGCGGCAGGCGGGAGAGATGGATCGTCGCCTTGCAGACTTCGACCATCCGGCAATCCACCGGGATCTTGTCTGGGATCTGGCCAATGGGCTGGAGACGATCGAACGGTACCGGGGAGAGATCGAGGATCGGGATGTGCGAGGTTGGGTCGACCGGGTGGTGGTCCGCTTTCAGCACGGGGTCTCGCCACTTCTTCCCGGTCTGCGCCAGAGCGCGATTCACAACGATCTCAACGACTACAATCTGCTGGTTGCGACGGATGGCAAGGTTGGTGAGCGCCACCACCGCTTGAGCGGGATCGTCGATTTTGGTGATCTGGTCTGGAGTTGGACGGTTGGTGATCTGGCGATACTGCTGGCTTATGCGATGCTCGGCAAAGAGAATCCACTGGCAGTGGCCGGGCGGATCGTCGGCGGCTACCATGAGTCCCATCCGCTGGAGGAGGTCGAGGTCGAGGCACTCTATGGACTAACCTGTCTGCGCCTCGCAACAAGTATCTGCATGGCGGCGGAGCAGCACCGTCAGCGGCCCGATGATCAGTATCTGGTGATCAGCCAGGAGCCGATTCGCCAACTGATCCCGCGGCTGGAGCAGATCCCGTGGGGGCTGGCAACGGCAACATTTCGGGCAGCCTGTGGTTGGCCGGCCACACCTGCCGAGCCGGCCTTCCATAACTGGCTCGAGCGACGTGGTGGAGCCGATGCGCGAGTAATCGATATCGACTGGGAAGCTGATCCGTGGCTGACACTCGATCTGGGAATTGCCAGTTCGCTCATTGAAGGTGAGCCGGAACGCAATACAGAGCCACTCCTGACAGCCCGGCTCACTGAACTGATGAAGGATACTGGCACACGGCTGGCGGTTGGACAGTACGATGAGGCCCGCATGCTCTATACCTCACCGCTCTTTGGTCAGAATGAGCGCGTGACTGAAGAGCGTCGAACCGTTCACCTCGGGATCGATCTCTTTACGGCGAAGGGGACGGCCGTTCACGCTCCCCTGGCGGGAAGAGTGGTCGTCGCGACCAACAATCGGGCCCATCTCGATTATGGTCCGCTCATCATCCTCGAGCATCAGGTTGAGGATGGAGTAAGTTTTCAGACGCTCTATGGTCATCTGAGCGAGGACTCACTTGAAGGGATGGTTGTTGGTCGAGAGGTTGAGGCAGGAGAGTGCATCGGCTCGGTCGGATCATCTGAGGTCAATGGCGGATGGACGCCGCATCTTCATTTTCAGATCATTCTCGACGATCTGGGGCTGGGGGCCGACTTCCCGGGAGTCTGTCGGGCCAGTGAGCGTCAGGTCTGGAGCTCATTCTCGCCCGATCCGGCCCGTTTGCTCGGTATACCGGCGGCACGAATGCCTGTCGCGGCGCCAACCAAGGCGGAGACTCTCGCCACCCGCCGGCGTCGGCTTGGCGGCAATCTCAGCATCGGTTATCGCGAACCGGTCAAGATACTGCGCGGATGGCGGCAGTACCTCTTCGATGAGACGGGACGGCGTTACATCGATGCCTACAACAATGTCCCGCATGTTGGCCACTGCCATCCACGGGTCGTCGAGGCGGGGGTGCGCCAGATGCGTATCCTCAATACCAATACCCGTTACCTGCACGATCTGATCAACCGATATGCCGAGCGGCTCTGTGCAACCCTGCCGGAACCGCTCAGGGTCTGCTACTTTGTCAATTCGGCCAGCGAGGCCAATGAACTCGCCCTGCGGCTCATGCGCGCTCACACGCGATCCCGTGATCTGATCGTTCTCGAGGGCGCTTATCACGGACATACGACATCGCTGATCGACATCAGCCCCTACAAGCACGATGGACCGGGGGGGGAGGGTGCTCCAGACTGGGTCCATACGGCTCCGGTTCCCGATCTCTACCGCGGATTGTACCGTGCGGATGATCCGCTGGCCGCGACAAAATATGCCCGTCATATCACCAGTATCATCGAGAGCCTTGCCGTCACTTCACGCCGGCTTGGAGGGTACATTGCCGAGACCTGCCCGAGCGTAGGTGGACAGATATTCTTCCCGCCAGGCTATCTGGCAGAGGTCTATCGTCTTGTGCGGGCAGCGGGAGGTCTCTGCGTCGCCGATGAGGTGCAGACTGGATATGGACGTATCGGGACCCATTTCTGGGCTTTCCAGGCTCATGGCGTAGTCCCGGACATGGTCATCATGGGCAAGCCGATCGGGAACGGACATCCGATCGGCGCCGTGGTCACGACGCCGGAGATCGCTGCATCATTCAACAACGGGATGGAGTTCTTCAGCACATTTGGGGGCAATCCGGTCTCCTGTGCAATTGGACTCGAGGTGCTCGAGGTCCTCGAAGAAGAGAGGCTGATGGAGCATGCCCGAGAGGTTGGCGAGCATCTGCTGGCGGGACTGCGTCCGCTCCAGGATCAATCACCACTGGTTGGTGATGTTCGTGGTTCGGGCCTCTTCCTCGGTATTGAGCTGGTTCGCGATCGCGAACTGCTCATCCCGGCGGATAGTGAGGCCTCGTATGTCGCTAATCGGCTGCGTGATGAGGGGATCCTGCTCGGGACGGACGGGCCGCACCATAACGTTGTCAAGATCCGTCCCCCAATGCCCTTTGCAAAGGAAGATGCCGATCTTCTGGTCGCAACAATGAGTCACGTTCTTGCCGAGTGTCGCTGATTCGAAATGGAGGATCGATGAGCCTGAGAATTCTCATAACATTGCTTGTTCTGCTTTGCCCCCTTGTCGGGGCCCAGACCCCGGCACCGCGCGTCGAGAGTATTCTGGAGATCTATGAACTGAAATCGGGGCGGCGGACGATAGTTCATCGTGAGGAGGGGCGATTTGAAGCCCCCAATTGGACACAGGATGGCAAGTATCTGCTGATCAATCGGCAGGGAAGACTCTACCGTGTGCCGGTTGCCGGAGGTTCCCCCGAGTTGATCGAGACCGGTGAGATCCGACAGCTCAACAATGATCATGGCCTCTCCCCGAATGGACGCATGCTCGCCATCAGCCACAATAACCGCGAATATGGCCCCCGTGAAAACTCGATGATCTACCTGGTGCCGCTCACCGGTGGCACACCGCGCCTGGTGACGACCAAGGCCCCATCCTACTGGCATGGCTGGTCACCGGATGGTCGGCTGCTTGCCTACACGGCAAAGCGTGATGGCGACTACAACATCTTCACCATTCCCGTTGATCCCGGTGCCGGGGCGGTTGAGCGCCAGTTGACGACGGCTCCCGGGCTCGATGATGGTCCCGACTACTCTCCGGACGGCCGTTATATCTATTTCAACTCGGTCCGCAGCGGTCGAATGCAGATCTGGCGCATGAATGCCGATGGCCGTGAACAGATCCAGATAACCAACGATGAGCTGAACAACTGGTTTCCACATCCTTCACCTGACGGGAGGATGATCGTCTTTATCAGCTATCTCGATCCGATCGACCCATCGACCCATCCTGCCAACAAGAATGTCTCCCTCCGGCTGCTCGACCTGAAGAGCGGTAAGTCGCGAGAATTGACAAGACTCTTTGGCGGGCAGGGGACGATCAATGTTCCGAGCTGGTCTCCTGACAGCCGCCGTTTTGCATTTGTCTCATACCGTCTGCTGTCGGAATAGCCTGGCTTCAGAGAAGACGCAGTGCCTCGATGATGGTCTGCTCTTCGGTGGGACTGACGGTCCGGAGGTCGATGGTCAGCCGATCGTTGACGATTCGGGCGATGATCGGGGTCGAGTGGTTCCGCAGCCTCTCTTCGATCTGTTGGGGGGCCAGCGTGGCGCTGTTGACGGCGATGAGCCTCGATGGAAGCTCTGTCTCAGGGGCCGAGCCGCCCCCGACGACCGAACTGCCATCGATCAGTTCGAGCCTGATCGACCCGGGTAGCGGGTCGCTTCTCTCCAGAAAAGCGATGGCCCGGGTGGCGATCTCCTCGCGAGTCGCGTGAAGTGCGGCAAGTGACGGGATCTCCCGCTGCGCCTCTCCTCGAAGATAGCTGCCAATCGTTGCTTCGAGTGCGGCGTAGGTCAGTTTGTCGACCCGCAATGCACGCATGAGCGGATTCGACTTGATCTTTTTGATCAGGTCGGCTTCGCCAAGGATGATGCCACATTGCGGCCCGCCAAGCAGCTTATCTCCACTGAAAGCCACGACCGAGACGCCCGCAGCGATGGATGCGGCAACGGTCGGTTCATCCTGAAGGCCGATTCCGCTCAGGTCGATCAGGCAGCCGCTCCCCAGATCCTCGAAGAATGGAAGTTGATGGGCCCGGGCCAGCCCGGAGAGTTCAGACAGGGTGGGTTTCTGGGTGAAGCCGACAATCCGGTAGTTCGATGGATGCGCACGCAGGATGACCCTTGTCTGGTCATTGATCGCTTGCTCGTAGTCGTGGAGATGGGTTCGATTGGTCGTCCCCACCTCACGCAGGCGCGCGCCAGACTTGGTGATTACGTCCGGGATGCGGAATGAACCACCGATTTCGACCAGTTCACCACGCGAGATGATCACTTCGCCGCCCTCGGCCAGCGAGTTGAGGGTCAGCAGAACCGCCGCTGCACAGTTGTTGACAAATGCGGCATGACCCGCACCGACCAGATCGCGGAGCATCGACTCCAGCCCACTTCCGCGTTTTCCGCGCTGACCACTCTCCAGCTCATACTCAAGATTGCAGTAGCTGCCGGCCACCTCACGGATGGCCTCGAGCGCTGCCGGGCTGAGTGGCGCCCGGCCGAGATTCGTGTGTAGAACGACTCCGGCGGCATTGATCACCCGCTGCGTTCGCAATCTGTCTCGCGTGTTGAAGCGACGCCCGAGCCGCACCACGATCTCGTCGATTCCCGGCCGGGTAACCGGACCACGATTCTGGCGTATCTCGGCCCGAAGTTCCCCGAGAACCTCGCGCAGCCGATCCCGTACGTTGTCGCGTCCGGCACTCTCGATAAACGGATTCAGCGCCTCCTCACGGAGAAGCTGATCGATCGATGGCAGGGCCCGCAGTGCTTCTTCAATCATGTCCTACCACTCTCACTCATTTATTGTCGGCGGGCATTGTCATCTGGATTGCCCTGATGATCAGATCGTGGATCTGGCCATTGCTCGCGACAATGCCACGCAGATTACGCAGCGGAGGATCGACATAACGGAGCGGGTCTCCGTGGATGTCAGTGACGACGCCGCCCGCGGCACGCAAAATAGCTTCCGGTCCGCAGGTATCCCAGATGCTCGTCCGTTGCGCCGGATGGAGGTAGATGTGTGCAAGACCCTCCGCCAGCAGACCCATCTTCAGACCGACGCTGCCGGACTGAACCTGCCGGTTGATTCCCAGATTATCGAGAATTTTATTGACTACGGGCAGACTGTGGGAGCGGCTCATGGCGGCCACCATCTCTCCAGGCTTGACTGCCGGATGGACTTGCAGCCGCTTGGTTGACCATCTCTCTTCAACGTAGGCGCCGAGTCCCGCTGCACCATAGAACATCCGATCCCGCGCCGGATGGTAGACGACACCCAGCTGCGGGACGCCGCTGATCGTCAGTCCGATCTGCACGGCGAACTCGTCGATCCGGTCAACAAACTGGCGCGTTCCATCCATCGGGTCGATCATCCAGACCCTCTCCCGGCTGAGGCGCGATCCGTCGTCAGGAAGCTCTTCGGAGAGGATTCCGTCAGTGGGAAATGCGGCCGCAATCTGCGTCACCAGAAGCTCATTTGCTGCGTGATCGGCTGCCGTGACCGGATCATCGGCATCTTTCCATTGTACCGCTGTGTCACCACGGTAGTAGTCCATCAAGAGGTGGCCAGCCTCGCGCGCGAGGGATTTGGCAATCTCCAGTTCATTCTCGAGGGGACTCATTCAACTTCTCCATTCATATAAAAGAATTTCGAGTTTACTCCATGGCGAACCAAATCGAAAAGAGTACTTGTTCTCCCGCCTCTGGAGCCGGATGTCTGAAGGACGGCAGATTGACATCAACAGGGGTGGTTTCTATACTGCGTTCTCTGACCAGTTTACAAGAGGGCATTCAATGATCATCCATGACGTCACGGTTGCGATCTCACCCGATCTCCCGGTCTATCCCGGTGATCCGCCGGTTGAGATAGTCCAGTTGATGTCGCTGGAGTCCGGGGATATTGCCTCGGTCTCCCGTCTCTGCTGCGGAACCCACACCGGGACGCACATCGATCCACCGGCTCACTTCATTCCTGGTGGTCTGACGGTCGATCAACTGCCTCTCGATATTCTGGTCGGAGCCTGCCGGGTCATCGATTGTGGAGGTCTTACGGTCATCACGGCGGATTGGCTCTCTGCACAACCGCTCGATGGCGTGAGCCGGCTGATCTTCCGTACCAGCAACTCGGCACTCTGGCATACGACCGGGTCATTTCAGAAAGACTATGTCTATGTCGATCCACCGGCGGCGCGGCTGCTGGTCGAGCGTGGGATTCGCCTGGTCGGGATCGACTATCTCTCGATTGAAAAATTCGACTTTGACCAGCCAGAGACTCACCTGACACTGCTCGCAAGTGGAGTGATCATTGTCGAAGGGTTGGATCTGATGGCGGTTGCACCGGGAGATTACGAGCTGATCTGCCTTCCCTTGAGGATCCGTGCCGGCGATGGATCGCCAGCCCGGGTCATTCTTCGAAGAGATTCATAACCAGAGGAGTCTGTCATGTCCAAACCCGCCCATCTCGATATAGTCCTCCGCGACTGGAAGCGCATCCATCACCAGACACTCAGGCTCATGGAGCTGGCGCCAGATGACAAGTACGACTGGAAGCCCCACGAGACTTCCATGACACTCGGAGCTCTGCTCAACCACTTTCCACAGGCTGAGAGCGGACTGATCGAAGCGGTCATGACCGGAGTCTTTCCGCGCGACTTCACCAATTACGAGACGACACACGAGCTGATTGCCGCCTTCAAGGATTCACACGAGAAGGCGGTGGCCAAAATAGAGTCGATTCCTGATGAGGCATGGGATGAGCAGGTCTCACCCTTCGGCCCGGACCGCTCTTTTCCGCGTCTCGATCTCCTGTCGATCAACCTCGAACACGAGATCCATCATCGCGGTCAGCTCTACGTCTATCTGCGCATGCTCGATTGCCCGGTCCCGGAACTCTTCGGTTGAATTTGATGGCAGATCGAGCACAGCTGACCTATCGTGATCGAGTCTATGAGCTGGTCCTGAAGATTCCACCAGGGCAGGTCATGACCTATGGTCAGATCGCCCGGGTTCTTGGTGAAGGTTATGATGCCCGGGCCGTTGGGAATGTCATGCACGCGACCCCGGCCGATGAGCGGGAGATTCCCTGGCACCGGGTGATCAATGCTCAGGGCGGATGTTCGACAGCCGGTCGAACCCTGCCCCCGGATCTGCAACAGCTTCTGCTCGAAGCGGAGGGAGTCCGCTTCAGCCAGTCAGGACGCTGTCGTATCGCCGATTACCTCTGGTCACCTGACGACTAGCCTGATGGAGAGATCATGCCTGCTCACCACCAATGTCTGCTGTTTCTGGCGATTCTTATTCTGATCGTCAACCCATCTCCGGCGCAGTCGACCCGCGAGTATCGTCTCGTCCCGGCGGAGAGCAGTTTCCGTGTCTTTGTTGGAAAGGCCGGCCTCTTCTCGGCGCTGGCCCACGACCACAATATCGGCATTCGCAGCTACACCGGGAGGATTCTCCTGTCGCCAAAGGGAGTGGCCGATTCACGGCTCGAGATGAGTGTCGATACCCGTTCCCTCGTCGTTCTCGATCAGAATGTCAGTGAGAGAGACCGCGCGAAGATCACCCGGTCGATGCACGAAGAGGTCCTCGAGTCGGCGCGTTATCCAGAAGCACTCTTCCGCTCGACGGGAATCTCCGGACTGAAGGATGAGGGGAATGGTGAGTACAGTCTTCAGCTGCAGGGAGACCTCACTCTCCACGGCCAGACAAGGTCGATCACGATCCCGCTCACTCTCCGCAGTACACCTGGACAGATTCGCGCAACCGGAAGATACACACTCAAGCAGACCGACTTTGGTATCCGTCCCTATTCAACGGCCGGCGGGACGATCAAGGTCAGGAACGAGGTGGTGATCGAGTTCCAGATCACTGCCCGAGGGTAACAAGAGTAGAAAAGGAGAGAATCCATGGCTGAGCAGAAGGGAATCCCGACCGGGTCGCAGATCGAGGTTGTCAGTCCGGCGACTCGCGAGAGGCTGGGCGAGGTGGCAGTCGATTCGCCGGCCGAAGTGAAAGCCGCTGTCGCGCGGGCCCGCCAAGCCTCGCGCATCTGGGCAGCGACGCCACTCTCTACGCGGGCCAAGGTGCTTCGACTCGCCGGCGACTCCATTTTTGACCATCGCGAAGAGCTGGTGGAGCTCCTCTCGCGCGAAAATGGCAAGCCACGCATGGAGGCGCTGACCGAACTGGCCTACGTTGGTGACATGCTCGCCTTCTATGGCCGGCGCGGAAAGCGCTTTCTGGATCCGCACCGGATCACCCCGCATATGATGCTCAACAAACGCGTGACCATCCACTACCAGCCACGCGGTGTGATCGGGTTCATCACCCCCTGGAACTTTCCCCTTATTCTGACCGTTGGCGAAGCGATCCCTGCCTTGGTCGCTGGTAATGCAGTTGTCATCAAGCCCTCCGAATGGACCCCGCTGATCGCTCGTCGCGGCGTGGAGCTGCTGCGTGAGAGTCTCGCTGCCCATGGGGTTCCCGTCGATATAATCCAGGTCGTCAACGGGTATGGCGAGACTGGGGCGGCGCTGGTTGACGAGGTCGACATGATCTCATTCACTGGCAGTACCGCCACTGGCCGTCGCGTCGCAATGCGGGCTGCTGAACGACTCATTCCATGCAGCCTTGAACTTGGCGGCAAGGATCCGATGATTGTCCTGCGTGATGCCGATCTCGAACGGGCCGCCAACGCCGCAGTCTGGGGAGCCTTCACCAACTCCGGCCAGGTCTGCATCTCGGTCGAGCGTGTCTATGTCGATGCCACGGTCGCCGACCGCTTCACCGATCTGGTCGTTGCCAGGACCCGTGAGCTCCGCCAGGGCTTTGATGGCGACGAGGCCGATTCTGACCGGCGGGTCGATGTCGGGGCCATGACCTGGCCGCGTCAGATCGAGACCGTCACCGCTCACGTTGATGATGCGCGCGAAAAGGGAGCTGCCATTCTCACCGGAGGGCGACTCAATCCGGCGCTGCCAGGTAACTTCTACGAACCGACGGTTCTTGCCGGTGTCGACCATTCGATGCGCATCATGACCGAGGAGACCTTCGGACCAGTTCTTCCGATCATGCCGGTTCAGGATGAGGCCGAGGCGCTCCGACTTGCCAACGACTCACGCTATGCTCTCAATGCCAGTGTCTGGACCGCCAATCGTGCGAACGGTGAACGTCTTGCCGCCAACGTCGCGGCCGGCATCACCTGCGTCAATGATGTCATCGTCGGATTTGCTGTTACCGATGCCCCCTCCGGCGGACTCAAAGAGAGCGGCATCGGCAAGCGCCACGGCGCTGAAGGAATCCGCCGTTTCTGCAATCAACAGGTGATAATTACGGATCGCTTTGGATTGAAACGCGAGCTGATCTGGTATCCATACAGTGCCGGTTTTGAGAAAGGACTTGCCAGGGTGCTCTCTTTTCTCTACTCCAACAGACTCAGCAGAAAGATCAGGGCTCTGTTTGGCTAGTGGCCAGCCGGCGACCCGGCCGAAGACCGAGACCCGCAGAAAGGTCTCACCCGAAGCAAGGAAGAGAAGAGCAAATATTGAAGAGCTGCCATTGTGTCGATCGCCCGTTCAATCGAACGGCCACAGCCTGTTGCCTCATCTGGTTCAGTCAGCCGGGTTTCGGCTGGCGGTCGGCTCTTTTTATTGACACTCCCCCCTCATCGGCATATAGTCCGACTCGTTAATTCGTAACCGAGTTTTACTTCCACTAGATCATCAATTAATGAAAGCGCAATTCAGGAGGGATTCCTTATGAGGGGATATTCTGTCATCAAGCCAGCGTTAATTCTGGCCGTCTTATTATTTGCTGTTCCGGTATTCGGCCAGGCCGATCGCGGAACGATTACCGGTATCGTTCAGGATGCCAATGGGGCAGCAGTTCCCGGAGCTACTGTCACTGTCACCAATCAGGCCAATAACGGCTCATCTTCTGCGGTCACCTCGAGTGATGGCATCTATGTCATTCCAGCACTGCCGGCGGGAACCTACAAGGTTCGTGTCGAGCGCTCGGGATTCAAATCGGCGGAGATCGTCGGTGTCACTTTGGTCATTGGCAACACGGCAAGTGCCAATGTGACGATGGAGGTCGGCCAGGTAAGTGAGGTGGTCGAGATTGCCTCAAGCGGTGGTGCGGCTGTACAGACAGAGAATGCGAAGATCTCTTCTCAGGTCTCGAACAAGCAGATCGACCAGTTGCCGCTGGTTGTCAGCGGGACGATGCGCAGTCCCTTTGATCTCTCCCTTCTGACACCAGAATCGAAGCCAATCGGGCTTGGAGGTGATGCCGGAACGGGTGGTCCCGGCTACTCATCCAACTTCTCACTTGGCGGAGGTCAAGGAGGAACGTGGGGCATTACTCTCGATGGAGCGTCTTCCGGAACGAGCCGTTTTGGATCGACCGAGTGGGCGAGTCTCAATACTCCATCGATCGATGCCATCACTGAATTTTCGGTCGATACCAATGGATTCAAGGCCGAATCGGGTCGAGCCCAGGGTGGCCTGCTCGCCTTCAGCTCCAAATCCGGAACGAACGAGTATCACGGTACGGCCTATGAGTTTGGACGAAACAATGCCTTCGATGCCCGCAACTACTTCGAAACCAAGACCAGTGTTCTCAAACAGCACGATTTTGGCGGAACGATTGGGGGACCTGTTCGCATCCCCTGGATCTATAACGGAACGAACAAGACCTTCTTCTTTGTTTCAGCAGAGTGGTTTCGAAATCGGGCCGGTGCGAACAGTTTTGTCACTTCAGTGCCGACACCGGAGATGTACCAGGGCGACTTCTCCAAGTGGGTCGATCCGACCGGGAAGCAACTAACCATCTATGATCCGGCGACAACCCGGCTCAATCCGGCCTTCGATTCGACAAAGCAGATCAGCGAATCCAATCCACGCTTCATTCGTGATCCATTTCCGGACAACCGGATTCCACTCAATCGGTTCAGTCCGCTCGCCCAGAAGTATCTCCAGTACGTTGGAAATACCGTCCATCCGAATTCGGCTGGCGCACCTGGCACATACTCCTATGTCAATCAGAACTACCGCAGCATTGCCGGCAGCTCGCTCTTTCCTTGGACCAAATGGAGCCTCAAGCTTGATCACAATTTTTCGGAGAACCACAAGATCAGCGGACTCTACAACTATGGATTGAGCGAAGTTCTTCCAGGCGTCGACGGATTCCCGCGCCTGCCTGGCTCGGTCAGTGATTTTCGCTATACCAAGCAGGACAGCCACGTCTGGCGTGTCAACTACACCTGGACCATTACTCCAAAACTGGTCAATTACCTCTATGGTGGGGTCAACTGGTGGAAGCAGTTCAACTATACGCCCAATATCGGTGGAGGCTGGAAGAACCGTGGAATCTGCCTGCCAGGCGCCTTCAACTGCGACGAGAACCTGCTGCAGGTCGAGTTTCAGAGCGATGGCTACTACACGTGGGGAGGATCTGCCGGTGATGGTTCTGAGAACCCGATCTTTACGCTCGGAGATGATCTGACCGTGATCAGCGGACGCCATACGATCAAGGGAGGCTATCTGCTCGAGCGGCTCCATTACAATGGGTTTGGTCGCCAGACTCTCTCCGGCCTCGTGCGGGTAAGCCGAGCACAGACAAGCATTCCACAGAGTGGCAACTCGATTCTTGGCGGTGGGAACTCATTCGCCTCTTTCCTTCTTGGTGAGGTCAATGGCGCACAGACGGAGAATGATCGAATCGTTCGTCAGTATTGGCGCGGTCACGCTGCCTATGTTCAGGATGACTGGAAGATCAATCAGCGCTTGACGCTCAATTTTGGTCTGCGTTACGAGTTGGCACTGCCGCCACTTGAGCGTGACGACAAGTGGAGTGATTTCGATCCATTCGTTCCGAACCCACGCGCCGACAATCGACTTGGCGGACTGCGCTTTGCCGGGTTCAACCAGGGTGAGGTTGGCAAGCGGACTCTCGTTCCGGGCTGGTATAACGGACTTGGGCCGCGATTCAGTTTTGCATTCAGTCCGAATGACAAGACGGTGATCCGGGGCGGTGCTGGTCGGACCTTTGGGCTGGTGCGTACCACCTCGGGATCGACCCACTTCGCCGGGGCGATACAGATCTACAGCGTGCCATCCCCGGACGGAATCAACCGCCTCTTCCGGCTCGATGACGGATTCATCGTGAACGGTGCAAACACGGTTCCACAGCCTCCCAGCACGGATCCAGGCTTCAATACCAATGCCGAGGTTGACTGGTGGCAGAATGGCGAAGTCTCACGACTGCCGGAAAACTGGAACTGGACACTCTCGGTTCAGCGTGAGTTGCCCGGTAACTTCCTCTTCGAGGCCTCATACAATGCCAGCGTTGGCGTTCATCTGATGGCCGGACTGCTCAACGTCAATCAGCTCGATTCGAAGTATATCTACGATCCGAAGATTCAGCCGCTTCTCAATCAGCGAATCGATTCAGCAGCGGTGGCAGCGGCAGGTTACAGTAAACCGTACCAGTCGTTCCCCAGCAACCTGAGTCTTGATCGGGCGCTGCGTCCGTTCCCGCAGTACACCAATATCAATACCTGGAGTGGTAATGGGGACCGGAGTGGCCATTCGACCTATCACGCCGCGGTGATCAAGATTGAGCGACGTGTCTCGAATGGAATCTATCTGCAGGGCTCATACGTCTTCTCGAAGCTGATTACGGACACCGACGCCGTCGACGCAGGGGGCCGGGCAATGGATCATTACAACCGGCGCCTGGAGAAGTCGGTGGGAGCGTTCGATCTGCCACACAACTTCAAGTTCAGTTACATTATCGATTCGCCAATTGGAAAGGGGCAGAAGTTCGACCTCGGGCGGGTTGGAAATGCAGTCATTGGCGGATGGAGATTCTCGGCGATCCACGTCTACACCAGTGGCCAGCCGATTCAGTTGACGGGAGGAGCGGTCAGTCTCGGTGGGAGAAGCGCGGCCCTCGTCAAGACACTTGATGGATGGGTTGCTGGTGAACCGTCGAGTCCAAACTATCGGGCGACGACTGGTTTCACCAGCTACTTTGTCCCGGTCTGTTCAATTGCCGTCTTCTGCAATGCGAATGGATCGGTCATTCCACAGACCAATACCCTTGGCAATGCCCCGCGCTTTAACACTCTCGCGCGGAGGCCCTCCAACCTCAATGAGAACGTCTCGGTACAGAAGAGTTTCAATCTCACCGAGCGTTTCCGGCTCGATTTCCGTTGGGAGATCTTCAATGTCTTCAACCGGGTTATCCTTGGGCCGCCTGATTCGAATATCACAAGCCAGACGTTTGGACGCATCACCAATGCGGGCTCGCCGCGGCAGATGCAGTTTGGGTTGAAGCTCTATTTCTAGTCAGCCAGCGGACGGTCAGGGTCGCAGGATCCTGACCGTCGTCGTTGGTCATCGAGAGGAGGAAGCATGAATCGCAGGGACGCCATAAGAATGCTGTCGACCGGAGCTGCTGTCGGGAGCGCGGCAATGCTCCCCGGAGCTGGTCTGGCCCAGGAGCGGCCAAAGGCGACGAACGGTCTTGCCCCGGTCAAGATCAGAGACATCAAGACAATTCTCACTGCACCAGATCGGATCCGACTGGTCGTCGTCAAGGTCGAGACGACTGAACCGGGACTCTATGGACTGGGGTGCGCCACCTTTACCCAGCGGGCCTTCGTCGTCCAGACGGCGATCGAGAAGTATCTCAAACCATTTCTGATCGGGCGTAATGTCGACGAGATCGAAGATATCTGGCAGTCGTCATACATGAGTTCATACTGGAGAAATGGTCCGGTGCTCTTCAATGCGATCAGTGGCGTAGATATTGCGCTCTGGGACATCAAAGGCAAGCGAGCAGGGATGCCGCTCTACCAGTTGCTTGGTGGGAAGGTACGGATGGGGGCCGACTGTTACTTCCACGCCGCCGGCAAGGATTTTGTCGAATTGGAGGAACGGGTCCGCTTCGCAGTCGAGAAGGGCTTTCGTCATGTCCGCATCCAGTCGGGGGTTGAGGGTATGGCTACCTATGGAGCAGGCGGGGCAAATCGTGGCACGGGCGCCGGGCCGGTTGCGAGTGACGAGGCGATAGGACCGACCAATCCGAAGGCGATCTGGGAATCGGCCAAGTATTCGCGCATGGTTCCGCGGATGTTCGAACGAATGCGCGCAAAGTTCGGCGATGATGTCGAGTTTCTTCACGACATTCACGAACGGGTGACCCTGCAGCAGGGAATCCAGATCTGCAAGGACGTCGAGCAGTACCGGCCATTCTTCATCGAGGATCCATTTCCACCCGAGGACAATGACCACTTCCGTCTGCTTCGAAACCAGTGCAGTACGCCGCTCGCAATGGGTGAGCTCTTCAACACCCAGCATGAATATCTTCCATTGATCAAGGATCGGCTGATCGACTTCATCCGCATCCACATCTCACAGATCGGCGGACTCAGCCCGGCACGAAAGGTTGCCGCACTGAGTGAATACTTTGGAGTGCGAACCGCCTGGCACGGACCGGGAGACGCCTCGCCATTGGCCCACGCGGCACAGCTTGCCCTGGAGCTGGCCAGTTACAATTTTGGCGTCCACGAAGGGTCGGGCTTTCCGCAGAATACGCAGGAGGTCTTCCGTGGTTGTCCAGAAGTGCGAGATGGCTACATGTTCGCCCAGGAGAAGCCTGGTCTCGGCATGGAGATCGACGAGAAGCTGGCGGCGAAGTTCCCGTTCCCGGATGGTCCACCAGACTTTGATTACAGTTGGGGGACGACCAGGCGGCGTGATGGGACGGTCATCCGGCCCTGACCGGATCCATTCGGAGTCAGCAGAAGATGAGCAATGAGCCAATCGTCAATACCCGGGAGATTCTTACCCGCCCGGGACCGCCGGCCGATCACCGGATCGCATATGGATCAGGCTCCGCACAATTCGGTGATCTGCGATTGCCGAATTGTGCGGGGCCGTTTCCGGTCGTCGTCGTGATTCATGGCGGCTGCTGGCGCGCGCTGCACACCCTTGAATATATGGGCCATCTGAGCGCGGATCTGACTGCTGCCGGTGTTGCAACCTGGAATATCGAGTATCGTCGTCTCGGTCACGATGGAGGCGGCTGGCCGGGGACCTATCTGGATGTCGCACGGGCGATCGACCATCTTCGCAAGCTGGCAGCAGATTTTCCGCTCGATCTGCGAAGAGTTGTCGTGACTGGTCACTCGGCTGGTGGCCATCTCGCCCTCTGGGCAGCCGGGCGACACCGGCTTACGCCGGAGAGTGAGCTCTATTCGGCTGATCCATTTCCACTGGCCGGTGCGGTTCCACTGGCCGGACTGACCGATCTGCAGATGACTGGAACCGCCTGTGATGAAGAGCTGCCACAGATGTATGGTTCGGACGATACACTCACCCAGACCTCGCCTGTGGCCATGCTCCCGCTGGGCCTTCCAGTCGTGATCATTCAGGGGGAAGAGGATCAGCCAGTCCCTCCCGGACAAGCGACAGGCTATCTTGAAGCAGCCGAGCGTCACGGAGATCGTCCGCGGCTCTGTCTGCTTCCGGAGGCCGACCATTTTGTCATTGTCGATCCGTGTTCCAGCATCTGGCCACGGATCAGAACCGAGATACTCAGCCTCATTCCGGATCTCCATCTGCAGGCTGGCTGAGCCATTTGTCAATGAAACCATTACAGGAGGAATGTCAATGAAGTCCGATAAGCCTGAGAGTGGCCTTGACCGCCGCTCTTTGCTCAAATCCGCCGTGGCGGCCTCAGTCGGATTGGCCGGCGTCGAGAATGCCACTGCTGCTCCAGTCGATACCGACTCGGCCATCCCCGTTCCCTCGTCACAATCTCCACGACAAACGACGGTCCGCGAGAAGGTCAAGATAACGAGGCTTGAGACCTTCCTCGTCAAACCGCGCTGGCTCTTTCTGAAGATCCATACGGATGCCGGAGTGGTCGGACTTGGCGAGCCCGTGACTGAGGGGCGGGCGCGAACCTGTGCCGAGGCCATCCGCGAGATCGAGCCCTACCTTGTCGGCAAGGATCCACGCGATGTGATCCACCACTGGCAGGCGATCTACCGCCATGCCTTCTACCGTGGCGGGCCAATCCTTACCTCGGCGCTCAGCGGAATCGACCAGGCTCTCTGGGACATCAAGGGCAAGCTGCTTGGGGTGCCCGTCTATGAGCTGCTTGGCGGTCCGACGCGGCAGCGCATCCGTGTCTATGCCCACGCCGGAACTCCGGAGCTGGTCCGGGAGAAGCGTGCCCAGGGCTTCACTGCCTTCAAGACCGGGCCGGCACGGCTCAATAACCGCTATGCCCGCATCGTCGAGAACAAGGCCTGGATCGACAATGCTGTTGCCAAATTTGCCGAGCTTCGTTCGATCGTCGGCAAGGAGGGGGACATTGGAATCGACTTCCACGGTGCTGTCCCTCCGGCGACGGCCAGGATTTTGATGAAGGAGCTCGAGCAGTTCCACCCCTTCTTTTACGAAGAGGTCATCAATTGTCAGGACGTCAACCTCATGGCCGAGCTGGCAAAGACGACCCACATTCCGATCGCAACCGGTGAACGGATCTACACCAAATGGGGTTTTCGCGAGATTCTCGAGAAGGGCGCGGCGACCATTCTCCAACCCGATCTCTGCCACGCCGGTGGAATCAGTGAGGTGAAGATCATTGCCGGAATGGCCGAGGCCTACTATGCCTCGATCGCTCCACACAATCCGCTCGGGCCAATCTCACTTGCCGCCGGCCTGCAGATTGCCGCTTCGATCCCCAACTTCCTCTGCCAGGAGCAGGTCAGTCTTGGTGAGGGGTACATCAAGAAGCCCTTCACGGTCCGTGACGGCTACATCGATCTGCCAACCGGTCCGGGACTCGGCATCGAGCTCGATGAGGAAGCGATGAAGGATAAGATCGGCCACGACTGGCGAAATCCGGAGACATACGATCCGGACGATGGATCGGTCACCGACTGGTAGACCACTCGCTGTCATTCTCGAATTTACCGAGGCTCTCTGCTTGCTGGAGAGCCTCTTTTCATTACCTGCAGGATTATTGGGCGAGGATCAGGGAATCTCGGCTGAATGGAACCTATCAGCCGCAGGCGTTGCATCAGTTATTGAGTCCGATCTCCGAACCTGGATTCTCCGACATGCTACGGAGTCCCTCCCGGACGGAGCGCACATCGAGGAGTCGCACAATCCAAGGGCTATGTGAGCGAAGGGCGACGATGGGTCGTGGAGCTTGATCTGGAGAAATTCTTTGACCGCGTCAATCACGATGTACTGATGCAGCCTGCCAAAGGAGCAATGGAGTGATGGTCTTTGGTCAATGCTGATGATCATCCAGAGATAAGAAGTGGCATCTCGAGGAGATAGGTTCGCGATGGTATCGCCTGGAAAGCAGCTCATGATGCCTGACCCCACCGGCGTGCTTCAGGATCATCCGGTCTGTAACAAGCGGGCGCGCCAGCCTTCACGCCTGGTCGTGAACAGGTAAAGAC
This sequence comes from uncultured Acidobacteriota bacterium, assembly GCA_903862855.1. Classification (GTDB taxonomy): domain Bacteria; phylum Acidobacteriota; class Blastocatellia; order RBC074; family RBC074; genus CAIOZW01. The sequence goes on along the minus strand of CAIOZW010000293.1, from coordinate 643 downwards.
ATTCTGCATCTGAACTGGATATGCCGAGACTGATCGAGAGACTGATCCACGCATTTCCATTGAATCATAATGAAAGAGGGACCGGAGTTTAGTGGGTCTCGCTTAAACTTCATAGTTAAACGCCACAAGATTTGGGATTTGACACGACTGCTCCACCAGTAAAATGCCCTTGCTCCTGATAAATGTTTGAAAAACGAAAATAGTACTTGACGAGAGGAAGTATGTGGAGTATCTTGACCAACTTGGAGAACGAGCGGGTGCGAATTGTTCAGACAGTCTCGCTCAGGCGGTATTGGTTCACAGTGGTATTGGTTCACAGTGGTTTAGATTCATAGGAGTCTAGATCCCTCTAGGGAGCTGGGTCCACTGTTTCACAGATCCACACGATTGTTTCTTTTCCGGTAATCCCAGAAAACGAGTGATCGGTTTGAATTGGGTCAGGTCACACTGATCACGTGGGCCTCTCTTCTCCAACGTGTCGACCGAAGTATGGTCACGGCAAAATCGATATTTGAAAACTAGGCAGAGCGTACAATACGTCGATACCTTTAAGAGATTAGTCTTGAAAGACCAATAATTGAAAAGGTCATTCGAACATCGGGAAGAGAAGAGATCAGGAGACTGATCTCGGAAAAGTCTGATT
>CAIOZW010000292.1 GCA_903862855.1 uncultured Acidobacteriota bacterium | reverse complement strand
TCGATCAGCTTCATCATTGGATCCTTGAGTTGGGCCTCCTCTTCGGGGGCAAGGGCAAACTCAGTGAGTCGAATGGTCGGCTGACTGAAGTCAGCGACATCAGTCTTCCGGCCGGCGATGATCGACTGGGCAGACAGGTCGACGGCCCTGGCCAACGCTTCCAGAGATAGCCTCCGCAGCATGGCGCTCTTTTCACCATCCGTCTCGATCAATGCTGATTCAGCATAGAGCAGATTTCTGATGTTGTAGGCCTCTGGATAATTTTCGACAAGTGCAAGAGTCTCCTCAACGCTCTTCAGCCCGCCGCTGATCAGCTCCACGATCACCTCCCGATCAGCGGAAGGGATAGTCTGAGTGAACACCCCGTTCTCGATAGCACCACGACTGGCGACCTTATCGTGAATCTCTCTCCAGTAGGTCATGGCGATCCGATAATGGCAGAATGCCTTGACTGAACTCTTCTGATCGGGAAGAGCCGCACGCTCCTTGAAGTATTTTCGGGAGAGCGACTGGTTGTCGAGACGAAAGGCAGTAATCGCTGCCAATCCAAGCGCCTCATCCCTTGCAGCTGGGTTCTGCTCAAGTCGCAGAGCCTCTTCGAACTTTTCGAGGGCATCCTTGAGGCGCACTGAGCGATAGAGGCTCTTCCCCTGCTGAATCAATTGAGCCGGGGTCATGACGACGGCCGCGGCGGTGGACTCGGGTTGCGTTCCAGAAGTGCTTGCGCCTCGATTGCCGGGGGGACTGGCTGGGCGGCTCTGCCCGTTGGCAACAATCGAACTGAATGACCCAAGGATCAGCAGTCCGGTCACTAAATTGAATCTATTGATGAACCTTATCATAATCACTGTCTTCTCTTCTCTGGCACCACTCATCGAACTGCCGACGAAGACTGGGGCGTCAATACTGATTTCAGACTTTGTCGGACCTGCCGCTGAAAGACGCGCACCTCGTCCATCACTCTCTTCTCATCGATGGTCAGCAATTGTCGATGACGCATCAGCCACTTTCCATTGACCAGGACATCCGAGACATCGCCAGCCTTGGTCGCATAGACAAGATGAGATTGGAGATTATACACGGGAGTCTGGTGTGGCGCATTCATTCTGACGATTATCAGGTCAGCAAGTTTTCCAGCCTCGAGTGAGCCAATCTTCTCCTCGAGATGAAGAGCCCGGGCGCCGCCGATAGTGGCCATTGCCAGAGCCTCCGGTGCGGAGACCAGGGTTGGATCGCCACCGATCAGTTTGTGGAGCTTGGCCGATGTATCGATCTCTTCCCAGAGACTGAGGTCGTTGTTTGAGGCTGCACCATCTGTTCCGAGTCCGACACGCAGTCCCTTTGCGAGCATTGACGGGACCGGAGCCGTGCCGGATGCAAGTTTCATGTTCGACTGCGGACAGTGGGCAATCCCGACTTCATGCTGCTTCAGTATCTGAAGGTCCTGCTGATCGACGTGAACGGCATGAGCAACCAGAGTCCGTGGCGAGAGCAGTCCGAGAGAGGCAAGATAGGCTGTCGGACTCATATTGAAGTTCTGACGAGCAAACTCCGTCTCCAACTTTGCTTCGGCAAGATGGGTAAGAATCGGAACATCGAGTCGATCGGCAAGTTGCCGAACCTCCTCGAGATGGGAACGATTGACTGTATACAAGGCATGGGGGGCAAGCGCAGGGATTACGAGTGAATCGGCCCTCCAACGACTGACAAATCTCTCGACATACTGAACAGCCGACTCCCAGGTCTTGTTGTCCGGTGCTGGAAAGTCAAGCAGTGTCTCGCCAAGAACTCCTCTCATCCCAGCCCGCTTTGTCTCCAGGGCGACGGTATCTTCAAAGTAGTACATGTCGGCATAGGTGGTAATGCCACCCCGAATCAGCTCGATGAGGCCAAGCTGGGTTCCGGTTGCGACATATTGGCTGTTGACGTTTCCAGCCTCAGCCGGAAAAATGTACTGATTGAGCCAGTCATTCAGATTGAGATCATCGCCAACTCCACGGAGCAGAGTCATGGCAAGATGTGTATGTGAGTTGACGAGCCCGGGCATGACGACAGTTTCCGGGACGCGGAGTGTTCTTCTTGCCCGCCAGGACCTGGCGGATAGTTCCGACACCGGACCTACCGCAACGATCTTTGTCCCACTGATGGCGACGTATCCCGGATCGAAGATCTGCCGCTGCGCATCCATCGTGAGAACAGCCCCATCTCTGATGAGAAGATCGACCATCCTTGCAGGTGTTGATGGCTGGGCTTGACCAGCATTTACCACCGCCATTGACTGAATGAAGAGGGCGATCGAGAGTATCCAGCGACCAATCATCATTAATGTTCGATTCATATGCCCACCTCACACCTCTCTTTGAAGCCGTTACAGTATTATATCAGCCATCTGTATTTTGATGTTACTGGGTGGTGAAGTCACCGGCACTTTATTCAGAGGTAGTTTCGATCAAAAGCGGCTGGCAGAAGTTCACTTGCCGTCATGACGATTCGTTCACCGGTAAGGTTGGCAAGAACAACAACACTATCCGGCCCCATCAGTTCATGAATCATCTGGCGGCAGGCTCCACAAGGGGGAATTGGTCGATCGGTATCGGCAATGACCACGACTCTGACCAGATCACGAGCCCCTGTCGAGAGTGCTTTGACGAGGGCGACCCGTTCAGCGCAGAGTGTCAGACCGTAACTGGCATTCTCAACATTACAGCCGGTGAAGAGCTCTCCAGTCCGACTCTCAACCACTGCACCAACTGCGAAGTTTGAGTATGGGGCATATGCAAAGCAACGTGCATCCCGGGCGGCATCAATCAATTCAGCCAGGTCGATCTGGTTCATACTTCAATCCGTGATAAAAGAGTTGAAAATTAGGAACTGTGCAAAAAGCTCAGGGCCGATTGTCCCGCAGCAGTTCCTGCTGCACCTGGGCATGAATTCTACCGGAGATGAGATCGATTCCAACCGAATTATAGCCACCTTCCGGGATGATGACATCGGCGAATCGTTTCGAGGGTTCCACAAACTGCAGGTGCATTGGCCTGACTGTCTCGAGATACTGCTTGATGACCAGCTCCACCGAGCGGCCTCTTTCGGAGACATCACGACGCAAGCGGCGGATAAATCGCAGATCATCGGCAGTATCGACAAAGATCTTCAAATCCATGAGTTCGCGGAGCTTGGCATCGATGAAGATCAGGATCCCCTCGAGGATCAGGATCGGACGAGGCTCAACCCTCACCGTCTCCGATCTTCGCGTATGGCTGGCAAAGTCATAGAGTGGCATCTCTATGGACTCCCCAGCCTGCAACGCCTTGATGTGATTGGCGAAGAGGTCATTATCGAGAGCATCAGGATGATCAAAATTGATCTGATGACGTAATTCAACCGGCATGTCACCCAGATTGCGATAGTAGCTGTCATGCTGAAGATAGGCGACATAATCCCGATCGACAGCCTCAAGTATGCGACGCGCCACAGTTGTCTTGCCAGAACCGGTTCCACCGCATATCCCAATGATCATCACATCACCTCGCCTGCCCTTTCGGCTCGCTGATCAGCTGGCCTGACGAGGAGAGCCGCTGGAGAAACCTGGTCATAAAATCTGTAAAATCACGACTCACCCGCTCACCCGTCAGCATGACCTCTTCGTGATTGATTGGATGCTCACCCATTCCTGCCGCAGAATTGGTAATGAGTGAGAGTCCAAGAATCTTCATGCCCATCTGACGCGCTACAATAGCCTCCGGAACGGTCGACATACCAACGGCATCAGCTCCGAGCATCCGCATCATCCGTATCTCGGCCGGTGTCTCATAATTTGGCCCCTGAAGAGCCATATAGACTCCGGACTGGAGCTGAAGTGACATCTCACGGGCAATCTCCTGAGCCAACTGACGATACTCCCTCGAATAGACCTCCGTCATATCCGGAAACCGATCCCCCAGACGATAGTCGTGCTTTCCGCGCAGAGGGCTCTTCATCATCATATTGATGTGATCACTGATCAGCATGAAGTCTCCCACACTGAAGTTGGCATTGACGCCACCGGCAGCATTGGTCAGCACCAGACTCCTCACACCCATTGCACCAAAAGTACGGATCGGGAGGGTGATCTCCTCGAGAGAATATCCCTCATAGTAGTGAAATCGGCCCTGCATTATGGCAATCAGTCGACGACTCTCCGGGAGAAGACCGATCACCAGTCGTCCACTGTGCCCCTCGACGGTCGAACGTACAAACTCTGGAACAGCTTCGTATGGAATGACAACCTGATCGACCAGGGTCTCTGCAAATTGGCCCAGTCCTGAGCCAAGAACAACCACGGTATCGATGCTCGTATTGGCCCATTGCCCGAGCCTCTCGCTAATGTTCTTGAGAGCGGATTGAGCTCGATCGAAGATCGATACTTTCATTCTGCGAAAACTCCATTTGACAGTCTTCCTCCCTCCGGGCGGTTGAAAAGATCTGCGTTAAAGAACCGACCGTTGGAGGGCTATCGTCTGATCACTCTTTGATATAAGCAATCCCCAGCGCCCGCGGCGGTGATGAGCGTCGGATGAATCCGGCCAGAACGACCATTGTCAGGACATACGGGATCATCTGAATGAACTGATTAGGGATATTGACCGTGCCCTGCATGCGAATGGAGAGGGCCTCAGCCAGACCGAAGAGAAGACACGCAAGCAGTGTTCCGGTTGGACTCCATTTTCCAAAGATCAGAGCCGCGAGGGCAATGAAACCTCGCCCGGCAGTCATGTTACGGGTAAAGAGCGAATTTTGACCAATTGACAGGTATGCTCCACCCAGTGCTGCCAGGGCACCCGATATCAGGACTGCGGTGTAACGAATCCTTGCCACCACCAGTCCAGCCGTATCAGCCGCCTCGGGATTCTCGCCAACCGCGCGGATTCGCAGTCCAAATCGAGTGCGGGCCAGAACATAACCAGTCAGGGCGACAAGAATGAAGGCCAGGTAGACTATCGGCTTCTGGTTGAAGATCGAGACCAGTGTTTGAGATCCGCCAGGATCAACAATCTTGAGATCAGGGAGGACCTGATCCCTGGTCAGCTGGGGGGTCGCACCGGTCGAGTCGAAGAGTGCTCCGGAGAGAAGGGCCGGAACACCGAGAAAGAGCAGATTGATGGCCGTTCCGGTGACGACCTGGTCGGCGCGCCAGGTTACCGTGGCGGCAGCGTGGATGAGTCCGACAAGAATGCCTGAAAGTATCGCCGCCAGAAGACCAATCCAGGGATTGCCTGTCAGCGCGGTAGTCGCGGCCGCACTGAATGCGCCGGCAAGCATCATCCCCTCCAACGCGATATTGATGACTCCGCTTCGTTCAGCGTAGAGGCCACCAAGCGCAGCCAGAATCAATGGTGTCGAGAGTCGAAGCGTCGAAGCAATCAGCGTCAGGTTTAACAAGTCTGCGGTCGTATCAATCATAGGGTCGGCCTCCCTGAACTCTCATTTGGTGACGGGCTCAATGCACGTTGCGGCATAATCCGTCTCAGCCTGACCACTCCCCGGCGGAAAAGGATCTCGATCGCGACAAAGAGAATGATAATCGCCTGAAGTACCTGAACCAGATCCTTTGATACCCGATCAGTAAAGATATCGACAAAAAGACCACCTCGATTGAGAGCTCCAAAAAGTATGGCAGCCAGAACGATTCCCAAAGGGTGGTTTCGACCCAGCAGGGCGACGGCTATTCCAGCAAAACCATAACCGGGTGAGAAGTCGTGATAGTAGCGATATCGATATCCAAGCACCTCGTTGACCCCCACCAGCCCCGCTAATGCGCCGGAGATGGCCATGGCGAGTACGATCTGGCGACGTACACTTATTCCTGCATACTCGGCCGCCGCCGGATTGGCACCGGCCGCCCGGAGCTCATACCCCCAGCTGGTCCTCCGCAGAAAGAACCAGACCAGTAATGCAGCAATCAGGGCGATGAAAAATGAGAGATTGAGTGGTATCCGGGCAGGAAAGTCGATCCCCATCGGAGCGAGCAGGTGAGCCAGTCTGGGCAGGGCGGCCTTTTCATCGATCATTCCCGTCTGCATGATTGGATCGCTCGGGATCTTGAAATGGTTCTGGGTCAGATAGCTGACCAGACCGATCGCGACAAAATTGAGCATGATCGTGTTGATCACCTCATGTGCACCAAATCTGGCCTTCAACCAACCTGGAAGCGCCCCCCAGAGCCCTCCGGCGACCATCGCAGCGAGGATGGCCAACCCCGTCAGGAGAATTCCCGGCAGGCCCGTCCAGGTGAATCCAACCCAGGCCGCTGCAAGCGCCGCGACATAGAGCTGGCCCTCAGCGCCAATATTGAGCAACCCACAATGAAAGGCCAGTGCGACTGCGAGACCGGTAAAGATAAGCGGTGTCGCATAGAAGAGGGTATAGCCCCAATTGTCCCAGGTGAAGTTTCCCAGAGCATCATAGAGTCCAAAAGCGCTTGAGATGAGCAGCCAGTAGACCGTCAGCGGATTCTCACCAATCAACAGGACAACCAGCCCACCAATAAGAAAGGCGGCCAAGACTGCCAGAAATGGATAGGTGAGCTCACCTGTCAATCGTTTCATAGACACCTGTCATCTCGAATCAATGGCCTGGGCCAAGGAAGAGGGCGTTCATCATAAAACCATTCAATCCATCCATGAATGCACGGTAATTCGGATCCTCGACAAAACCGATGACATGTCCGAGTCCGGCTCTGGCATGGACGAGAAAGGCCTTGTTCGGCAATTGTCGCAGAGCATCATCCCACAGATGGCCGCTGGCAACCATGCCATCTTTCGCCAAATATGAGGCCACATTGGTGCCACGATCGAGTTTGATCAGTCCGTAGATCCGGTTACTGTCGACCATGACCGTCGTCGTCTCCCCGTATCCGAATCCAAGCCAGTGCTCGCGATCGACACGGACGCGCAGCAGAGCTCCCGGGGTCGAGCTTGGATACTCGTCAACCGGCTGAATGGCTCGCTCAACCGGATCTGTTGCAGCTGAGACAACGCCAGAGTCGGACTTTTCGGTCGACTTACTGTTTTCACTCCCCCGATCTGGCTTCTCCGGCTTTTCACGCTTTTCTCGCTTGATCGAAAGCAGGCTGACCTTCTCGTCAGCAAGCCAGTTGACTGCACCGGCAAGTCCAACGAGAACTCCGCCGCGCTGCACCCAGTCCCGAAGCGCCGCACCATCACCCAGTTGTTGAGTGTAACCGCTGAATGAATCTGGGAGGATGATCACATTATAGCGGCGAAGATCGGCAGAGCGCATCTGGTCGGTACGAATGGTTGTTACCGGATATCCAAACTGCCGTTCGATCACGTAACGGGTCCATCCCGCCGAGTTTGGTGAAGTTGGAAGATTCCAGACCAGAGCAATTCTTGGTCGTGGCAGATATTTGACCGCACTGCTTCCGAAATTTGGCCCTCCCTCAACCCAGGCCGAGTCGGTCGCATCGATCTCAATACCCATCTCGACTGCGATTCGGCTGAGATGGCGATGAAGAGTCTCTGGGTTATCCTTGACCTTGATGATGAGTGAACCGGCCGGATAGTCACGTCCATTCAGTCTGAACGGCTTGTCCGAGCTATGAACCCGGATATCCTGACGAAAGAGCTCGGCAAGGGCCATCGTCGCCGCCTGACCTCCCCAAGGGATGAGGTAGGCCAGTTTGGCCGGCCCACCACGCAACTGCCCCGCAACACGCGGAGGCTCCGTGAGCAGTCTCCGGTTGACGGACGAGGCCTCCTCGGCGACAAAACAGGCTTGATCATAGATCAGGGGCAGCGACCAGGCAGTGACATCGTAGAACTGCTCTGACTGACGCTTCTCATTACGCCGCCGCTGCTCGTCGAGAAACTCCTTGTCCTGGGGAGTAATCTTTTCAAGAAGTGTCTTGGCAAGCCTCTTGGCCGGCTGGTCGAGCGAAACGATATAGCTTCCGGCCGGGAACTGTCGCGATTGAAGCTGACCTTCGAGATAGTCTCTCGTCCGGGCATTGGTAAATGGCGCATCGGCACGGTGAACCTCGATCCCGGAGAGCATGAGAATGCGGGCGAGCTTGGCCGCTCGATGAGGATCGGCACCCGGAGGAATGATAAACTCACGAATCGATCCGGTCCGTCCTTCTTCTATGGCAGTCCGTCGATGCTCAAAAAAATGGCGCAGAAGCTCCTCACGATTTCGGGCTGTCATTTCGATTGTCGACAGCGCGGCAATGAAATGGTGGTGAACCGAGTCTCGATAGGTCATCGTCGTATCGTCATCGCGTCTCGCCACCAGACCACGCACCGACGCCTGCTCATAGGTCATACCGATCGAGCCATGAAACAGCGGCCACCCCTCGCCGTAACCTGGATAGAATGAATCGTAGTTCTCGCGCGTGTAGTAGTCGAAACCGAAGCGATCGAACCAGGCTCCATTATTTCGGCCAAGGCGGGTCAACCAATCGGTCTGACTTCTGGTCAGATTTGGATTCCAAGGGAGCGCCGGTGGTGCAAAATAGTAGCTGCTGTTGGTTCCCATCTCATGAAGATCGGCAACGATCTGCGGAAACCATTCGAGGTAGAAGCGGGCTCGACCGCGTGTCTCAGGTTGAGTCTGGGCAAACCAGTCTCGGTTCATATCAAAGAGATAGTGATTGACACGCCCGCTGGGCCAGACTTCATTGTGTTCGGCTGACTGAAGATCACCCTGTGGCTCCAACCCGAGGTTCTGCCGAAAGTAGTTGATGAAACGATCTCTTCCATCGGGGTTCTGCATTGGATCGATCAGGACAATCGAACTCTTCATGGCTGAATCGACAAGCGGGTCACCCTTTGCCGCCAGCAGATGATAGGCTGTCAAGAGCCCGGCATCGACTCCGGAGATCTCATTGCCGTGGACACCGCAGATCAGCCAGACAATCGAGGGAAGCGTGGCGATGAGTCGATTGGCCTCACCCGGGCTCATTTTGCGCGGATCTGCCAACTGGCGAATTCCAGCCTGAATTGCGTCCAGACGACCAATATTGGCCGCGGAGCCGATCGCCATCACATAGAGTGACTTTCCCTCCCACGTCTCTCCATACTTGATCAGCCTCATCCTTCCTCCCGACGACTGCTGCAGTGCCTGAATGTATCTCTCAGACTCGTGATGCAAGGTGATCTTTTCGGCCCAGGCGTGACCGGTAATACTCTTCAGAGTCGGGATGGACTGATCGTACCTGGCTCCGGGAAGAAACTCGAAGGTCTGTCCCTGGATCAAGGCCCCCAGTGAGGGCGAGAGAATTATCAGGAGAAATATGACGGGAATTTTGATGAGTTTGCACTTGATTTCGATCACTTCGACAGTCTCCGGGAGATGCTGGAATAGCAAGGCGTTTAACAATGATTGAATTTCAGAATGGCAGGATAATCACGCACCTGACTCCTCGTCAAGGTCACTAAGACGGGGGGGGCCAAATGGTGCAATGAGTCTCCCCGGTCGTCTATTACCCGCAATGTATTTGGATTAGGCAGAGTCAGTATGATAAACACTCAATGTTGATCTAAATGCGGGCAGCCCGACTGGCTAATAACTGATGATTACAATTTATTTGCCGGAGGATCAACTGACATCTGACATCGCGCAATGTAAACAGATCTGGAGGAAAGAATGAACAGTAAAAAAATGGCAATGATGATCCTTGGAATGATATTGACGTCTGTCATCTCAATCGGACAGGTTTCGGCCCAGCAAGCCCCTGCCAGTCCACGCAAGGCAGCCGAAGGAATTGTTGGTGACAAGAAGGTCTCCATCGATTTCGGAGCGCCCTCGGTTCGTGGCCGCAAGGTCTTTGGCGGACTCGTCCCCTATGACAAAGTCTGGCGCTTTGGAGCCAACAAGGCTACCCATCTTACTGTCGATAAGGACATTATGATCGGCAACCTTGCCGTTCCAAAGGGTACCTACACCCTCTATGCCTGGCCCGTCGAGGGAGGCATGAAACTGATCGTCAACAAACAGACAGGCCAGTGGGGAACGGTCTATGATGAGAAACAGGATCTTGGCCGTGTCGACATGAATGTTGGCAAGACCATCGCTCTTGTCGAGACGATGAGCCTGACCATCGAAGGTGGAAAGCTGAAGTTCGAATGGGAGAATGTCAGCGCCACCGTGGCCATTAAGTAACCGCTCTGCCCGGTACGTGCCACTGAAAGGATCGATCGAGGCTTGAAGCAACGAAATCACCGGTCCCTTCAGTGGCACAACGGACTTCCCTAACCTGATCCCAGTCTCTATACTTATCTTCATGAAAAAAGAGAACCTGCTTTTTGGCGTAATCGCGATCCTTGGTGGCACAATTGTCGGGTACATTGGAACCGACTATCTAAACAGGAGCAATATCCCACAAAAGACCGTGAACAGACCGGCTGACAGTGCCGACACGCAGGTTCAGGGTGAGCAGACTGGCAACAGTGACGTCATGGCCGTCATCGAGGAGGCACGAAAGGATCCACGCAACTACGACGCACAGATGAAGGCTGGTGAACTCTTCAGGGAGATCAAACGATTCGAACAGGCCCTGACCTTCTATCAGAATGCGGTCTCTGCCCGTCCCACAGATGCCGAGGCGAATATTCGACTGGGAGATACACTCTTCGACCTCCAGCGATTCGAAGAGGCAGCTGGCCCATACGAAAGGGCGCTTCAGATATCGCCGCAGAATGCGACGGTTCGCATGGATCTTGGGTTGACCTGGTTTCTCCGGACTCCACGAGACCTTGACCGAGCGATCAGTGAGTTCCGAACTGCCCTGACCATCGATCCCCGCCATGAGAAGACCCTCCAGAACCTTGCCGCTGCTCTGATTGAGAAGGGTGATAAGTCAGGAGCAGGCAGCATTGTCGCGCAGCTTGCCGCGGTCAATCCTGGTAACGCTTCGCTCAATGGATTCAGATCAAAAATTGGTGAGTAGAAACAAGGTTTCATGGCGCGTGGTTGCCCTCAGACCAGTGCCTCGCCACCTGCTCTTATGAACCCGATACACCTCTTCCGAAAATCCCTGCTGTTCATTGTTGCCTTAATGGTCATCGAGCTTCTCACTTCGGCACAGGATTCGAAGAGAATTGACTGGCGCGACCTCCCTGCGCTGCCTCAACCAAGCGGTGGACATCTGACTGGTCAGTCGAACGGCACTCTTCTCGTCATTGGAGGAAGCCATTTCAATAGCCCACCCTGGGAGGGTGGTCGAAAGATCTGGCTTGATAAGATACTGGCTCTCGAGCCAGGGTCCAGAGAGTGGAAAATTGTCGGTCAACTTCCACATCCACTTGGTTACGGAGGGGCTGTTACTACGGGTGACAGCCTGATCCTGATCGGGGGGACCGATGGGATGCGAAACTATGCCGAGGTTTGGAGGCTGAGATATCTTGGTGGGCGTCTCGAGATGACCAGCCTGCCTGCCCTGCCAGCACCAAATGCCAATTTTGGTGCAGCGCTGATCGGAGAGACAATTTATGTCGCCGGTGGACAGAATGACCCGCTGGCAACAGTGGCACTCCGCTCACTCTGGTCGTTTGCCCCCAATCGACCTTCAGCTGGATGGAAGACCCATCCGGACATTCCGGCCAGCGGAAGGATCCTGCCTGCCACTGCCAGCCAGAATGGCGGTCTACACCTCATCAGTGGAGCAGAATTAGTTACGGGCCCTGATGGGCGGTCCGCTCGTAAGTACCTGAATGATCACTTGCGCTTCACCCCGGCATCGGGATGGCAACGTCAAGCTGATCCACCGCACTCGGTTGTTGCTGCTGCCGCACTGCCTTATGGCCAGTCGCACATCTTTATCCTAGGTGGCGATGATGGTCGACTCGTCCTCCAAGCGCCTGAACTCCGCGAAAGGCATCCGGGATTCAGCCGCGAAATCCTCTCCTACAATACAATCACCGACTCATGGTCGACAGCAGGCACCATGCCCCTCTCGTTGGTAACAACAGGAGCGACGCTCTGGCAGGGCGAGATAGTCATCCCGGGTGGTGAAGATCGTCCCGCCCACCGTTCCGGTCGGACTCTTGCCGGCAGGCTCGAGATGGAAGTTGATGGATTCGGATGGATCGACTATCTGGTTCTGGCAATATATCTTGTAGCGACCCTGTTGGTTGGACTCTATTTTTCGAGAAATAGTGTTACAAGCGAGGACTTCTTTCTCGGCGGACAGCGTATACCCTGGTGGGCCGCTGGCCTGAGTATCTACGGCACTCAGCTCAGTGCGGTCACCTACCTGGCTGTTCCGGCCAAGACCTATGCCGAAGACTGGACATACCTGCTCTCAACCATCTGTATAGTCCTCGTCGCACCAGTTATCGTCAGTTACTATCTGCCATACTTTCGCAGGTTGAAGGTCACGACCGCGTACGAATACCTCGAATTCCGCTTCAATCTCGCCGTCCGCCTCTTTGGCAGTGCATCATTCATCATTTTTCAGGCAAGTCGCCTGGCGATCGTGCTTTTTCTTCCAGCACTTGCACTCTCCGCCGCTGGTGGCTTCAACATCTACATCTGCATTCTACTCATGGGACTTCTGACAACCCTCTACACCGTTAAGGGTGGTCTGCAGGCAGTGATCTGGACCGATGTGGTTCAGGTATTTGTCCTGCTTGGAGGGGCAATCGCCGCGCTGGCGATGCTTGTCGGCAGCAGCACAGGTGGCGTAGAGGAGATCATCTCGACCGCAAAGGCTGCGGGCAAATTTCACATGCTCAATCTTTCCTGGGATGCAACGACAACAACCGTCTGGGTCATGATCGTCGGAAATCTGGCAACTCACCTCATCCCATACACGACCGATCAGTCGGTTGTTCAAAAATACCTGACAACCAGCAGCGAGCGCGAGGCGGCTCGGGGAATCGGTATCAATGCCCTGCTGACCATTCCAACGGCCCTGATCTTCTTCAGCATCGGGACGGCCCTCTTCGTCTACTACAAAAACCATCCGGAACGACTCAATCCCGGACTTCAGACCGATGCCTCATTCGCATGGTTCATCGCCAACAATCTGCCGGTCGGCATTGCAGGTCTGGTTCTTGCAGGGGTCTTCGCGGCGGCAATGTCAACAATGTCGAGCAGCCTCAACAGTATTGCGACGGCAATTGTCACTGATTTTCTGGTACGACTCCGCCCAGCGTCAACCGAGAGGTTCCGACTCAAAATGGCGCGAGTCCTGACGCTCCTCTTTGGATTGATCGGAACTGCTGTGGCCCTGCTTATGGCTGGATTCGAGATCAAGTCACTCTGGGATCTCTTCCTGCAGAGCATCGGCCTGACTGGAAGCGGGCTGGCTGGCATCTTCATCCTGGGTATCTTCACCCGAAGAGCAAACTCCGCTGGAGCGCTTGTTGGGGCACTCGCCTCGGCCCTCGTGCTCTTTCTCCTGCCGCGATTCACCAGTCTCCACTTCTTTCTTCACGCCGCAACTGGTATTGCCACCTGCGTAATTGCCGGATATCTGGCAAGTCTTCTCTTCCCGGTTGCAGATCGCGCACAGAAATTGAATGACAAAGTCTGATGGGGCCTGATGGTGAAGGCGGCTGGCTATTCCTTGCAAAAATGCAAACTGGCACCAGGAAGTCTTTATCTTCCTGGTGCCAGTTCTCACTCCTCACCGCCTGTCATCAGTCCATCATCGTATTCAGACAGAGCGGTAATCCAAGTCGTTCGTGACGTTCAAGGACGACGCCCCTTCTTCGGCGCAGGCTTCTGTGGTGGTTCCGGTGGCAGTAGCGCCTCTGGTGCAATCTGCTGGAGCTGCTCGGTCGCCTGAATAGCCTCCTGGCTCTTCGGGTGATCCTTGATCAGGGATAACCACTGTGCCACGGTCTCATCCTTTCGCTCCAGCTGTAAAAGCAGCTGTCCTCGCTTGAAGAGCGCATTAGCGGTCTTGTCGCCCTGCGGGTTGATGAGACCCACCTTTTCATACTCCACGATTGCCTCTGGGAGACTCTTCCGCGCTACCATTATCTCGGCTATCCAATACTGGGCGTTGTCAGCCAGCTCCGATCCGGGATATATCTCGACATACTGACGGAACTCCGAGATTGCCAGATCGTAGTTACCGCGCGAATAGTCGCTATATGCAGCTGCAAAGAGCTGCTCGGCATTGCCCGGCGTGATCTGCGCGAAGGTCGGCATCTTTGGAATATCCTCGATCACCTTCTTCAGACTCGCAAACTGCTCGGAGAGTCGTTCCATACGCTGATTGGTAGCGGTCAGCCTCTCCCCCATTGCGGTCACCGTTGTGATCGTGTCACCAGAGTTGGTCGATATCGCCGACTGCGCTCGCCGAATGGTTGCAATATTGTCACTCATCTGAACGACCAGCGTATTCAGCTCACCGGTCGTCTTATTAAATGTATCCTGCATCGACTGAACCTGACGTTGAAGCAGCATTATCTCCGTCTTCAACTCTTCGAGCTGAACGGCCATGCGATCGATCTTTTCTCGCTGCTCCTTGTTCTGCGCCTGCACCTCGGCCAGGTTCCCCAGAACAAGGAGCGTGCCCAGCAGACCAGACAGAATAAATTTCATAATTAACTCCTGCTATTTACAAATTATCCCCTTGGAGTCGCGCCAGACGACACGCCTCCAAGGGGACGGGTTCATTCACGCACCTTGTGCGCAATGAACTGATTGACTGGAACCGTCAATCGATCCAGGTTACGGACGCTCACCGCCACGAACATAGATCAGTTCAGCACGGCGGTCATGGGCCCATGAAGGTGGAGCGCTGGCGGCACCCTCTTCCGAACCCGCGGCCTTCTCGTTGCCATAACTGACAACCTCGATGCGGCTGTCATCGACTCCCAGACTAATCATGAAGTCCTTGACGGCGCGTGAACGGCGATCACCAAGACCAAGGTTGTATTCGGCTGTTCCACGTGGGTCGCAATAGCCCTCGACACGGAAGACGATCGAACGATTCCGCTCAAGATTGAGCCAGCTCGCAATCCTCGTCAGAACCTCCTTGCCCTCGGGAAGGATATCCGACTTATTGTAGTCGAAGAAGACCGGACGAACCTGGGCACGGAATTGATCGGCAATCGGCGGCTCTGGATTCGGCTTTGGCTTCTCCGGAGCCGGCGGCGGAGGCGGCTCAGTCACCGTGACACGGGTGCTGGCAGTAGCATTCCCACCTTCACCAATCGCCGTGGCCGTATAAGTGGTCGAGACTCGCGGGCTAACCTCACGCTGTCCACTGGCAGCAACCTCACCAAGACCTGAGATTGTCACGGTCGTGGCATTGGCCGCCTCCCAGCGAAGAATGGTATTCCGGCCAAGGTCGATTGCGCTCGGCTCTGCCCGAAGTGAGATCGTTGGCATCGGCGGCTTGACGACGGTCACTGTCACGGACGCCTTGTCGCGGGCC
>CAIOZW010000291.1 GCA_903862855.1 uncultured Acidobacteriota bacterium | reverse complement strand
GGCTCCGTCAGGTGACGATCGATCAATTCGCGACGGCCGGTGGCCGATCACGTGACAGGTGGCATCCGCTCTCGCCGGTCTATGGCGCACGGAAGTCACGAGTCTGGCCTGGCAAGCCGATCCTTCGGGCGAGTGATCGGCTCTTTCAATCTCTGACCGGCAGCAATCAGGACTCGATCGTCGAGATCGAGGCCAGATCATTCACCTGGGGTACGGCGACACCCTACGCGCGTTACCACCAGCGCGGAACTGCACGGATACCGCAGCGAAAGATCCTTGTTGTCACCAAAGCCGATCGCCGCCAGATTACCGCACTGGTCCGTGCGCATCTCGCCAATCAGGGCCAGGTGAGCGGCTATGGCGTTTGAGCCGTTATTTGAAGACTGGGCCGGTATCCGGCCGCTGCTGAAGACGGCACGCACGATCATTGAGCGTGATATGGAGGCGGCTCTCATCTGGGCCTATGGTGAGAGCGAGCCGGGACCGGTCTATGCGCGAATCCAGTACACGCAGCGCCACTCGCAGGCCTTTCCGCTGCTCGTCCTCCAGGCGGCCTCATCGACGCCGGAACCGCTCTCGGGAGGCATTCTCCAGCGCCATGTTCTTGATTGCGAGATCTACCTGACGCGTGCCACGCAGACGGGTGAGGATATCGACACGCTTGCGCTCGACCTGATTCGCTATCTGGATGCGACCGTGATGTGCTTCCTCTCGGCGCCAGCCGTCGACTGGACGAGTGAGTTTCCGACGGGAGCCGATGCCGGAAAGATCCGCATCTGGTGCACGAACATCATCTTCGGACAGCTACAGCAGGCTACGGAACGGAGCGGGCAGTATCTGCACTCGGTGGCATTTGAGCTGCAGATTGACCTGATCGAGAGCGAATGATGCTGACGAGTGAGCAGATCAGACAGCGCCAGCGCTGGGTACTGACGCATCCCTGTCGACGTGTTGAGGATTGCGGAATGCTCGGTTACCGGATCGATCTGCCGGCTGGTGGAGAGACGATCGCGACGATTCTGACGATCGATCTCTTCAGCTCACCCGTGGCCTGGCATTCGACAACGGCGCTGATCGGTCAAGATGGCGTCACTCTGCCCGTGACGGTTTGGCAGGCAAATGATCGCACGGCTCTGCTCCGGATCGCCGAGCAGATGCTTGAGGGTGTTGGTCAGTTGATCTGTCGACACGAGGAGGATCAGCTCTCGATTGGCATTGCCAGACTGGTGACGACGACCGAGGCCGAGATCATCTTTCGTGCCATCGGTCTTTGTCCTCCGAAGCCACGCGCGATTGGTGAGATCGCCGTCTATGACTTTGCCGATCGCCGGACAGAGGCTGACTGGAACACGTTTCTTCCACAGGAGAGAAGGATTGTCTATGACAACTTACCGCAGATATCCAACTGATGGCGTGGTGGATGTCAACAATCTGCCGGAGCAGCCGTGGACGCAGGATCGTCTTGGCGTAGAGCTCTTCAGCGCCATGGCGACGGCCTGTGGTGCCGGGGTCTCGGGATCGGCCGTAAGTCCAAGCCTGGACGCGCGAACCTGGGCCATCTGCCGAGCGCACCGGATCATTGCCGATCAGGCTCTTTCGAGCGCTGAGGCCGAGATCGTAATGGCCGAGGCTCGAGAGCTGCAGGCTCAAATCAATGAAATGCTTGCGGAACCAACTGGAACACCACGCGTAAGCTCTGCGCCGGAGCTGACCGGCTCGACGACCACGAGGAAGACCGGTCGTCGGTTTCTCTGATCCGGGTAGGGAAGGGGTCATATGCCAAAGCCAAAAGTACCACCCGTGGCAGTCCGGAAGACGGCGGCCAAGGCTCTGAAATGGCGCCGTGAACATAATCGCGGCGGGACGGAGATAGGTGTTGCACGCGCGCGGGATCTCTCAAACGGAAAGGGGATACCGATCTCGACGATCCGGCGCATGAACAGCTACTTTGCGCGCCACGCCGTCGATCTCCAGGCCAAAGGCGCGAGAGAAGGTCAGGCCGGCTATCCATCAGCCGGTCGCATTGCCTGGGACTTATGGGGAGGCGACGCTGGTCGCCGATGGGCACGCAATATGCTCAAACAGGAGAAACAACGTAAGTCCTGAAGTGGCCAGGCATCTGCCAAAGTGAGAATCAAAGGGGGAGGTGAGCAATGCAGAACTGTATGCCGAAAGGTGGATACAAGGGAAAGAACCCTTTTGCCATGAAGAGCAGCCAGATCAAGGGCAATTCCAAATCCAGAGGCGAGCAGCGGAGATCTCCGCAGCGAATGACCGGACAGCCACGGCCAAAGAAGAAGATCTGATCAGTTTCAGAAATAAGGGGGGAGGGAACCACATGCCTGGATATTCAATGAAACGACCGGCCGGGAAAAAGAAGAATACGCTTTCCGCCAGTCAATGGACGGCCAAAAAGCAGAAGCCACCAAAGCGGTACAAGATGAAGACGAAGCGCAAATAGCGGGGCGATCGCCAGCGAGAGGAGGTAACCATGCCATCAGGAACAGCAAAAGGATATGCATCGACGTATACCGTGAGCGGACCGCTCGATATCTGGTTCAAGGCGGCCGTACCAGGAGCCAACGGAGCACCGACGCTCCACACGGACGGTACGCCTGAGGCGACGGCCAATCCGAATTGTGTCCACGCCGGAATGCTCAAGGGCGGTGGCGGATTCAACGTCAATGCCGAGCTGCAGGAACGGACGTCGGACAACCTGGCAGCCCCCTATGAGGTGAAGCTGCTCTCTTCGTCGATGGCGTTGACGGGTGAGATGCTGCAGTTCAATGCGGCACTCCTTCAGATCATCACGCCTGGTGCGTCGACACCGGCGACAGCGCCATCCGGAAAGACCGGTATCACGCTCGGCTCGATCTCGAATGTGGCCTCAACCTGCGTCCTCGGCATTTGGGAGCAGAAGACGACCGGCAAATATTTCAACGTCGTCCTCTATGACGCCTACCAGGCAAACGGTCTCGAGCTCTCGCTCAACCGGAGTGAGGATTCGGCGGCCAATGTTGAGTTCAGATCAAAAGCGGTCTCCGCGCGAGCGACCGCCGATCAGGTTGGCGCCATCTGGATCGACAACCTGACCTGAAGTGGACCCTGACCTGCTTACGGTCACCACGCGGTGACCGTACAGAACGTTTTTCCTGGTACGTTGCAGGTCAGGTTCCTTACCGGGATGGCGGCAGGAGGCCGAGATGAAGAATTCACGTGGAGTGAGATTTGCAGCACAGTTCAAAAGACGGATTGCCGCCGTGGCCCCTCCCACGACCATTGTTCACCTGCCGATTCCCTCGATCTCGCCGGACTTCGTCTTTGAGTTCGAGGCCCGACGCATCTCGATCGAGAGCCTGCTCTATTCCGGCGCACTGCCGGAGAAGCTCGCGCTGACACTGATCGGAAATCAGACGACGACGGCACCAACCGAGCTGAGCGGAGCCGAACAGTTGCAGATCCTCGAGTTCCAGCGACGGATCGCCTGCGAGGTCTGCGTCTCACCACGACTGGTCTTCCGTGACGTGCTGGCGGATGACGAAATTGATCTGCGCAATGTTCCATACGCGGGCAGCATTATCGTCGCGCTCTTTCAGTACGCGATGAACCTGTCGCCTGACGTGCCAGTCTCGACACAGAGCGGGGAGACGACGGTCGATGCCGTCGAGCGATTTCGTGCGCAGTCCGCACTTTCTGACGCTGGTGACGATGGCACACCGGTTCGGTCGACTGCCAAGTGAGCTGTTCCGGCTGAGGGATGAGACGATGGCCTGTGCCTTTGATGTTGCGGCGACGCTGGTCGTCCACCGGACGGAGATGGCGCAGGATGAGAATCGACAGGCATCACTGATTGGCGCTCTGACCGGCTCGCCACCACCGCAGGTTGAATGGGAGTCGGTTGAGGAGTTCTGATAGGGTGAGCAGGAAGCCTTATGGCAGCTGATGACCTGACAACAACGCTGCGCTTTACGGCCGATACCGGCAACGTGGAAGCGTCACTGAAACGGATCGTCAGCAGCCTGCAGACGGTTGTCCGGATAGCCGCGGATGCTACACGCGCATCGATTCAGCTGGCTGGAGCACAGTCATCAAGTGCGACAAGTGCTGCACAGGCCGCGACAAGCACCGGGAATCTCGCCCGGAGTCAGACCGCAGCGGCCGATGCTGCACTGCGTCAGGTGCAGGCTCTGGCACGTCTTCAGCAGGTTCAGGGCGATAACGAAGCGGCCATTCAGACTCTCCAGGCAGCGCTGCAGGGCTTTACCGGATCGCAGCTCCAGGCCATTCGCGCGCAGACTCAACTGGCAGCGCTGACCACCAACTACAGCAACTCACCGTTTATCTCGGCCATTCGCGAGCAGACCAGTGCAATTACGGCCTTTGCCACAGCATTTCTTGGCAGCCTGGGCAATCCGCAGATCTCATTTGCCATCAGCACGCTTGTTTCTGGTCTGCAGAGCATTGCCGAGAATGCCGGATCTTCAGCCGGTCCAATCGGCACACTGACTGTGGCCACGAAGCTCCTTGGCACTGGACTGGCAGTGACCGCCGCTGGTGCGCTCGCCGTAGTTCCAGTCCTGCAGCAGCTCGGATCGGCCGGAATCGCGGCTGCAGCGCAGCTTGAGCAGGCACGGATTGGAATTGCGAGCATTGTCGCTTCGGTCGCGACACTCAACCGCGACGGCGTCAGGCTCGAGGGCGTCGACGCACTAAACGCTGCACTGCCGCTGGCCTCCGAGCAGATTGAGAAGATCCGGATCGACGCACTCCAAACGGCACTGACCTTTGAGCAGATCTCGCAGGGCTTCCTTCAGGCCATTGGACCAGGTCTCTCCGCCGGACTCAATCTTGATCAGATCCGCAAGATCGTCGTCGATCTCTCGCAGCTCGTCGGGCCACTGACCGGCAGCGTCTCACAGCTCGGACAAGAGCTCCGAGCCATCATCTCTGGCGACATCAATCAGGATACGCAGACGGCGAAGGCGCTCGGTATCACCCGGGAGCAGATTCTGGCTGCACGTGAGCAGAACCGGCTGGCCGATTTTCTGAACGAGAAGCTGAAGGTGGCTGCCGTCACCGGAAAGCTGGTCGGCCAGACCTTTGCTGCGGCAACCAGCAATCTTCGTGAGGCCGGGACGATTCTTGCCACAGAGGTTACGGGAGGGCTCTTTGAGAGCCTTCGGCAGTCGTTTAACAGCGTCCTGCCGCGTCTCTTCACGATCGCCGGTGAGAGGCTCTCGCTCCAGCCGGCCTTTGAGGGATTGGCTGTCACACTGCAGGAGATCTTTGATCGCGTCGGGGCGGTGGTCAGTAAGGCTATCGACGGGATTCTGACGAGCCTTGAGAACCTCTCGCTCTTTCTCGCTCGGAACCGCGAGGAGCTCTCACGTCTCGCCGAGCTGGTCGGCAATCTCTTTGCCACGCTTGCTTCAGTCCTCGGAACAGTCCTTGGCTCACTCATCAAGTTCTCGGCCGAGCTCCTGGTCCTCGCCACTCGGTTTGCACCGGTGACGGTCGGTCTCGGGACACTTGCGGCGCTGATTGCCGCCTTCGGGCCAGGAGCTACGGCTGCGGCAACCGTCACCCAGGCGCTGACCACCGCCTTAACCTCGCTTACTTCGTCACTTGCTGCGACGAGAGCCGCACTCATCAGCACCTCGACCTTTCTCTTGACGACGCCAGCCGGCTGGGCCGTTCTCGCCGCCTCCGTTGCTGCTGCCGGTCTGGCCTATGCCGTCTTCAACGACCGGCAGCAGGGGGTGATTGACCAGGCCGATCGTCTCCAGATCGATCAGATCACCGCTCAGTTTGCTCAGCTGAAGGCCGTCCAGAGCCAGCTGGCCGAGCTCGACACCTTCACCAGCTCGCAGGCCGATCTCAATCGTGAGACCGAGCGGTACCGCGCCATCCTCTCGACACTTCCACCAGCGCAGCAGGTCGTCATCGGCGCACTCACGACGCAGACAGAACGCGTCGAGGCACTGCGCGAGGCACTTCGTGGATCGGCCGAGGAGCAGCTTGCCCGGGCACGTGAACTGCAGACGATCCTCCTTGAGGGAATCGCTGCCCGACAGGAGGAGATCGATCGCACACGGCAGCAGATCTCGGCACGTGAGGAGGAGATCCGGAGACTCCGCGAACTGGCCAGGGTCAATGGCACGGTCTACGCAGAGCTCGTCGCTACGGGTGGAGAGGTGATTCGTGTCGAGCGTGATCTCGGAGCTGAACAGCTCAAGGCGGCACAGGCCAACCTGAATGCTCGCTCAACTCTTGCCGATCTGACCAGGGCACAGGAGTCGAATCTCTCCTCGCTGCGCAAACTGCTGCCCGCTCTTGGGGATACCGAGCAGCAGCTTCTCACCGCCCAGGCCAGCGGACTCCTGACGGCAGAGCAGTTTGCCGCACTCAAAAAGGCGCTCGATTCAGTCGCCGTCGCGGCTCCAAATACGGCTGGTGGCGTCGAGCTGGTCTCCGGAAAGGCTGCTGACCTGGCGAGGAAGGCCGAGGCGGCCAAAGAGGCGCTCAACGAGCTCTTTTCAACCGGTGACACGGCCAGGCTCCGGCAGCAGATCACCAAACGGCTCGACGAGATCACGGCTTCCGCTCTCCAGTCCGGAAAGGGCATCCGTGGCGCACAGAGTGCGCTCAGGACCGCGCTCAGTGATACGGCCGATCCACTGGCACAGCAGATCCGGACACTCAGGGAGGCTGAAGCGATCTCCAAAAGCCTGCAGTCCGTGGTCAGTCCGGAGAAGAAGAGTGGAGGCGGTTCGCGAACTGTTTCTGAGGCCGAACGCACCGCTGAGGCCGAATTCGATCTGCTCAAACTTCGTCAGCAGCGGACAGAGCGAACCGAGCAGCTGGTCACGGCCAGTCTGGAAGCGGAGCTGCGTGATCGACTGATCTCACGCGCAACATACACGCGTGACGTTATCGCTTCGGAGAGGCGCATTCTCGAGATCAGAAAACAGATCTTTGCCGAGGAGCGGCAGAGAGCCAGGACAGAGCTGAAGAATCCGGCACAGGAGCGGGCCGCCATCGAGGCGATCAATGAGCGTGAGCTCCAGGCAGTGCAGGACTTCAATCTCCGCGTGCAGCGACTGCGAGATGAAGAGCGACAGGCTGACGTGCAGGCAGAGGCCGAGCATCAGCAGCGGCTCCTCGACATTCGTGAGCGGTATGAGCGACAGACGGAGAGTCTGATCCGTGATGCCGTCGGGGCAGGTGAGCTTGGGCGTCGCGAAGGTGAGCGGCAGCTGATCGAGCTTGAGCGTGAGCGATATGAGGAGCGTGAGGCAATCCTTCGGGCCGATCTGGCGCTGACGCTGGCCGATGCGACAGCACGACAGAAGTCTCAGGACCAGCTTCGTGCTCTGGCTGCTGAACGCGCCTCATTCGAGCTGGAGGCCTCGGCCAGAATTCGTCAGGCACAGGCTCAGGAGGCGGCCGAGTTTGGGCAACTGATCGCGCGGCGGATTGATGCACTCATCGATCTGCAGAAGGCACAGCTGGCCGCGCGAGCCGCCGAGGTCGCGCTCGGTCTCCAGCGTGGCACACTCAATGCGAGAACAGCCGCTTTGGCCGAGATCGACCAGCGTCGACAGCTGCTTGATCTTGAGCTGACCGAGCGGGTCCGGCAGATCGAGCAGCAGGCAGAGCTGCAGGCACGCGAGGCAGTACAGGCCGGTCGCCACGCCGGTATCCTGCTCCAGATCGAGCAGACCAAAAATGCACAGATTCTGGCCGAGAGGCAGCGCGCGGCAGCCGAACAGCAGCAGCTCAATGACCAGCAGGCGGTTCTCGAGCAGAACCAGACGGCAACGCTCCAGTCACTCTTCTCTGAGCGGGTCCAGCTTCTGGCGCAGAACGTCGGACTCTTTCAGGCCTCGATCACCGGCGTGATGGAGTCGATCGAGGCGTCGATCCAGCCACTGGACGGCATCCTGACGCAGGCCATCAATGGCTTTGCCGAATCACTCGGCTCGGTTGTCGAGCAGTACGTTCTGATGGGGAAGACCGGACCGGCCGTCATCCGCAAGCTCCTCGCTGCACAGCTGGCCGCCATTGCCAAAGAGGCAGCCGTCAATGCGATCAAACAGACGGCGCTCGGTTTTGCGGCACTCTTCACCAATCCGGCTGAGGCCGGCTCACACTTTGCCTCGGCCGCACAGTGGGCACTGCTGGCCGGGACGGCCGGAGCCGTCGGACGTGCCATCGCCCCGGCGGCCTCCTCGGGCGGCAGCACCAGTAATCGCACCACCAGCCAGAACGCGGCCGATGGTGAGATGCGTGTCATCAATCAGGGTGGCGCGCTGCCGCGCCAGCCACAGGTTGTCGTTATCCGTGCGCAGTACCAGCCAGGAATCATTGTCGAGCAGGTCGTCGACAACTACCGCACCAATGGAGCGCTGCGAGAAACGCTCCGACGTGATCTTTTGAGGGAGTAAGAATGGCAAATCAGCTCTATCCGCTGGCTAAAACGGCTTTGCTCACCAATTCACCGACCATCGATCTGGACAATACCGAGATCCGGGCCTCACTCGTCACGGCCGGCTACACCTACAGTGCCACGCACCAGTACATCACCTCGGTCTCATCGACTCACCGCGTGGCAACCGTCGCGCTCACCAGCAAGACGGTCGTCAACGGGGTCTTTGATGCCGCCGATGCCACCTTCACCAACGTCTCCGGCTCAGAAGTGACGCAGATCATTATCTGGCAGTGGAGCGGGAGCGAGGCCAGCTCACCACTTCTGGCAATCATCGACACGGCTTCGGGGCTGCCCAAGGTTCCCAATGGCGGCAACATTATCGTCTCCTGGAATGCGGCAGGAATCTTTGCACTCTAAATGGAGAAGAGTCACCACATCGACCACTGGCGTGCCTTTGATCCGGCCTGGTTCCGGCGTCACCAGAGAGTCCTTCTCTGGCTGGCCAATCGATCTCTGCTGCGGTGGTGGTTCCGCTGGGTCCTCCGGATCCAGGATGATCCATCACCAATAAGTGAGATCTGGCCGAACGTCATCGTCTATGAGGATGAGCGCCAGCGGCGGGCCGTCTTCCGGACGCACGACAAGTTCTCCAAACGGCTCTACTATGCTTTCCGGCCACTCTGGTGGCTGCTTCACTACTGGGATTGGCTGATTGCCGACCGCTGGCTCCCGCAATGGAGCTACGGCTTCGCGACGCTGACACTCTATCCATCACCGGCTGCCGCAGCCGATTTCGACGGCTATATCGATAGTGTCGGAAGTCCGTGGTCAGCGGTCCGTAACGGGGCCAATCTGGTCTCGACACAGACCTTCAGCCGCCTTGTCCTTGAATCGAGCTGGTATACGGATGTCTCTGAGTATGATCTGACCAGATGCTGGCTCCGTTTTAATACCAGCATCAATAACATTCTGGTCAATGCGACCATTCAGGACGGGAGGATTGAGCTTCGCCGATTTGCCTACACCACCGATGATCCGAGCCGGTCAGATGTCGCCTGGTTCTATTCCTCAACTATTCCGCAGGGCGAGACGCAGCTCGACCCGGCCTACTGGTCAGCCTTTGGTGCTACGCAGGTTGCCACCAACGAGAACTTCAGCCTTTGGAATCAGCTATCAACCAGCTATGCCGGACCGACACTGACCCAGGCCGGACGACAGGCCGTCAACGCGACCGGCATCACTGGTTACTCCATCCGCTGTGAGGCCGATGTCTGGAATCTGTCACCGACCTCGGTCAGCCAGATGCAATGGCACGCGGCTGATCAGAGCGGAACGACCAATGATCCGCGTCTTGTCCTTACCTACACGCCGGCAGAGACCATTACCGCATCCTTCATTGCCGCGGCGGCTGCGGTCTATGCGCCCACTCTTGGTGAGCCGGCACCCGGTACTGTCTCACCGCCATTGATTACGGCCACGTCAGCCGTGAACGTGCCAGCGGTGACAGCCACAGCGACGATCTCGCCACCTGTGATCGGTGTGGATCTCGCCCTGGTCTACGCTCCGGAGGTGACGGGAGGGGTGACGGCCATCTACCCGTTTTTGATCGAGAATCGGTCCGAGGTGATGACCCCACTTCTCACCGCGGGTGAGGCCGTCATCAGTCCAAGTCTGCTGATTTCACCATCATCCGCGATCTTCAGTCCGACCGTCGTCCGGACCTGGATCACCGTTGCGCCGTTTCCGGATGGGATCAGCGTCGCGGGACCAACGATTGCCCTCCTCGTCGAGCAGCCGCTCGCCTTTGAGACCAGCCGCTTTGAGTATGAAGACGGTGGGCTTGACGTCAATCTGCAGCCAGATGGTCAGCGCCGCTGGACGCTCGAGTATGCAGGTCTTTCGGCGGCAGATCTCGATACGCTCCGCGCACACTGGAATCTTGCCCGTGGCACATCCTATGAATTCAGCTTCTATGATCGCCGGACCGCTCTGACCTGGGAGCGGGTCAAATACGAGTCCTTTCGGGTCGGTGCACACGTCAGGTACTGGTCTGTTCCGGCGACTATTGTCCTCGTGAGGGAATAATGGCGATTATCGATGTTACCTGGACCAATCTGGTCAATACGGCAGTCGACTTCTACGGTGATCTGGAGAAGATCTCGGGCACGAATGACTGTGGCACAAATGCGACAGCTGCTGGTGATGCTGGTGCCTGGTCGCAGCAGACGATCACGGCTGCCGATGGTGACTGGGAGCTTCGCTGCACGCTTGGGCCATCCTCAAACTCCGGGCGGACCTTTATTGGCCTGACCAGCAACCCCTTTTCACTCGACTTCGCCACCTGGGCCTCCTGCCTCTACGTCAGTACGGTGGCCGTGAGCGGGCCGCCACCGCATCCAGCCAATACGCTCCAGATCTTTGAGGGAATGGCACCAGGCCTGATCGCCTTTGACGGTATCTGGAATGAAGGGCGCCTCCTGCGCTTCGTCTGCCGTAGTGGTCACCTGAGCTACTACCTTGGCAGTCAGCATCTCTTCACCTCCGGCCAGGCGCTGGTCTATCCGCTGCGTGCCATCACCTCGATCGCCTGTCTCAACAAGACGGTCCTTGATGCACAGATCCTGACCGCTCGTGGCCAGATTCGCGGACCGGCGGATGCTTCACCCTGGGCGATTCCGACTCCCGCCGCGCTGCCCCTGGCATCGAGTGGCGGACCACGACACTCATACTTTCAGGAGACCGAAGCCGACTGGAACGAGATCCGTTCAGAGTTCCGGACTGGTGGCAGTCTCACGAGAAGCCTCCAGTCGGCTCCGGTCCGGGTCTTTGAGATCCGCTGGGATGGACTGAGTGAGGCCGAGGTGCTTCTTCTTGATACTCACTGGCAGAGCACCTCCGGCGGGCTGCCCTTCACGCTCGTTCATCCACAGACCGGTGAGGTGATCACCGGTGTACGCTACATTGGCTATGCGCGGAGCAGCCATCAGCGCGTCTGGTCTCAGGAGCGCTCGGCTCGACTCGTCAAACACACGAACTGATATGCAAAACTGCGGATCTGCACTCCTCACCCTCCTTGAGTCTTCGTCGCGTGATCTGGCGCCGATCGATCTCTACGAGTTCTATCACCCGGCTGAGACGCGGCTTGAGCCAGCCTATGCCGTCCGGCGTTATGCAGCCGACACCAACTTCTGGCACGGCTGGGAATACGAGCGCCAGGTTCTCAGTCGTGGTGATGTCAGCCGCTACATCTATGGTCGCTTCAATACCGTCAATCTGACCTTCAGCAATATCGACCGCTCGGTCTCAAACTGGCTCTCGACGACCGATCTCGAGGGCTACCGGGTTCTAATCCGCCTCGTCAGCCGCAGCATCGATAATGACTCGGTGGTCCTCTTTGTCGGTCGCTGTGAGCCGCTCTATGATGTTGATAACACGACCGTGACGCTCAACGTGCGGCAGGATCTTGGCTCGATCGATAATGAGCTGCCGTGGAGCCAGTATCAGCCCGGTTGTCCGCTGCGCTTCAAAGGCTCCGAATGTCTGGCCGGTCAGACGATCGACCAGAAGACACTGGCCTATCAGACGGCCACTGGCTGCAACAAATCCTGGGCGCAGTGTGCGCAGTATGGCAACACGCTCGCCTTTCAGGGCTTTCGCTTTAACCAGATCTCGACCAACTTCAAGAAGCCGAAGATCAACTGGTGGCTCTTCCTGGCTTCACCCCTCACCGGGCTTATTGGCATTCTCCGCCGCCGGGCACACAAGAACTGGTCATCGCAGGATGAGACGCCTTACGGTAGACCAGTGCCGATCGGAGCCGGGAGGACACAGCTCGAGCTCCAGCCAGTCAATGCCGCCGATACGGGTGAGTACCTCTACGGCCACTGGATAGTTGGAGAAGGCAGGATCTCGCGTCTTCTCAATGTTCGGAATGTCTCCCCCGGCTGGGCCGATTGGTTTCAGGTCTACTATGAGCACTATGGGGACTACGGCTACAACGCCTCGCAGCAGACCTTCTCGCAGTTTCTCGGCCTCCATCACTACTCGCGACGCGCCTATGTCGAGGCGACCATTCGCGGTGACAATCCGGAGACTGGCGATGCCGCACCGACGCTCGTCGCCACTGTGCTCTGGACGCAGATGCCGACGCTTGGGGATGATGGCTTTAATCTTCTGGCCTGGAGTGACAATCCGGTTGAGCAGCTGCGCTGGTTACTGACCGAGGAGCGCAGTCTGAACTATCATCCAGACTGGATTGATGATGAGGTGGCCGCTGAGACGTCACGCTACTGCAATGAACCGCTGATCGACCAGACGGGTGGTGAGGATGTCTGGTTCTCGACCACGACCGGATCACCAGGCACCGACTTCAAACGCTACCGTTCGACGGGGCTCGTCGATGTTCATTACTGGCGCAACAGGCTAGGACTGACCTTCGTGCATCCGGCCGAGCAGGAGATCGTCTACCAGCTCTACTCACCCGCCACACCCCCCTCGAACCCCGCGCCAACCACCTGGTACCGGAAGCGCTATACGGCCAACTGGCATCTGAAGGATGTGCTCAAAGCGTCGGACTTCATCTTCAAATCACTCCTGCCGTCCTTCCGCGGCTATCTGCTGACGGGGGCCGATGGACGACTCCAGATCCGGAGCCGTCGCCCGACCATAACGGCGACAATTCAGGATAATCTCGCTCCCGGAGCGACGACGATCGAGGTTGATGACGCGCTGGCCTGGCGCAATCTCGCTCTGCCGGTAACCTATGCGCTGATCGGAGCCGGGACGGCTGCAAGCGAGACGCGACGCGTGACGGCCGTCGGCTTCTCTGTCGCCGGAAATTCGATCACGCTCGCGGCTGTCGCGAGTGGTGCGATCCTGGCCACCGTCAGCGGCCCAACGCTCAGCGGAGGCTCATCCACCCGGCAGGCATCAGGTACCGTCACCTTCGGCGGTACTCCGGAGCCAGGTGACAGCGTCACGGTCACGATCGATGGCCAGCCGCTCACCTACTCCCTGATGGTCGATCCTGATAATAACCTCATCGATACTCCGGCGACGGTCGCGGCAGGCATCTCGACGATGATCAATGCCGATCCGGCGCTCAATCGATACCTTGAGGCCATCTGGACCGCGATGATGCCAAACCAGGTGCTGCTGCGGTCAAAGCTCGGCATACTCTCCATCGATCAACCGCTCGACTCCGCACACGATGCAGGCGAGAGCGTCGCGCACATCCATCTGCCTTTCTCCGATGCCGCCTTCGGAGCGCTCAGCCGTGGCAATATCCTCCGCGACTCCTTCCGCTGGCCACTCTCCGG
>CAIOZW010000290.1 GCA_903862855.1 uncultured Acidobacteriota bacterium | reverse complement strand
ATGGCGTAGCAGGGTTAGTCCGGTGGCCTGGCTCTTCTCAGGATGGAACTGGACACCAAGTACGGAGCCGCGTCCACAGATCGTTGCGTATCTGATTCCATACTCCGTCTCGCCGATGATGCACTCCGGGTCGGCAGGTTCGACATAGTATGAGTGGACAAAATAGAAGAAGGAGTCGTCGGTAAGGTTGCGAAGAACCGGGTGATCTTGACGGCGCAGATGGACCTGGTTCCAGCCAATGTGGGGGACGTGAAGTCCTTCTGGAAAACGGATGACACGGCCGGGCATTAGTCCAAGACCACGGTGGACACCAAATTCGTGCCCCTCCTCAAACATCATCTGCAGACCAACGCAGAGGCCGAGAACTGGTTTACCGGCGGCGGCGGCTTCGATTACCAACTGGTCGAATCCACGGCGTCGAAGCCCATCCATGCAGGCGGCAAATGCCCCGACACCGGGCAGCACAAGTTTGTCAGCCCTCTCGAGGATATCCGGGTCGTCCGTCACGACGGCATTGATCCCCTGAGTGGTGAAGGCCTTCTCGACGCTGCGCAAATTGCCGACACCATAATCGATAATTGCAATATTCATGATCCGTTACCTGTCAGTGTGCCCTTGGTCGAAAGGACTCCATCGATGCGGGCATCATGCCGGACCGCCAGCGAGAGGGCCCGGGCGGCCGCCTTGAAGACCGCTTCGAGAATATGGTGCTGATTTCGTCCGTAGAGCAATTCGAGATGGAGATTGCATCGGGTATGCTCGGCGAATGAGTGCCAGAAATGTTCGGCCAGCTCGACGGAGAAGGTCCCAACCTTTTCGCGTTTCTCGGCGACGTGATAGACGAGACAGGTCCGCCCGGAGAGGTCGACGACTGCTCTGACAAGTGTCTCATCCATTGGCACATAGGAGTGACCATAGCGGGTAATACCACTCTTCTCACCAAGTGCCCGCGAGAATGCCTGACCGAGGCAGATCGCAATATCTTCAACCGTGTGGTGGTCGTCGATCTCGAGATCACCGGCACAGGTGATGGTGAGATCGAACATTCCGTGTCTGGTGAAGAGATCGAGCATGTGGTTGAGAAAAGGGATGCCGGTATCGATCTCGCTCCGCCCCGTTCCATCGAGGTTGAGTGCGAGATGAATTCTGGTCTCTTTCGTCTGACGGTCGATTTCGGCGTATCTTTTCATTGGTGTTTGAAGATGGAGCGCAGCGCGTCAAGCAGGGCGGTATTCTCCTCCGGAGTGCCGACACTGATGCGGACATAGTTGGCGAGCATGGGAGATTTGCTGATATCACGAATCAGAAAACCGTGCGCGCGAAGTTGCTCAAAGAGGCGTGAGGGTGGAATCGACGTCTCAGTTACGAGGAAGTTTCCTGCTGAGGGGACTGGGCGCAACCCGGGGATCAGCGCCAGTTCGGTCAACAGACGGTCACGTTCCCGAGCCATCGCCTCAACGAGTGGAGCCAGTTCATGCTGCCGTTCCAGCGTCACTTCCGCTGCTATCATTGAGAAGAGGTTGAGGCTGTAGGGCATCTTGGCCTTGTTGAACTCGGAGATAAGTTCAGGGGCCGCCAGACAATAGCCGACACGCAGACCGCCCATGGCCATGGCTTTTGAAAAGGTGCGCAGTATGACCAGATGAGGGTAGTCACGAAGCAGCGGGACAAAGTCCTCCCCACCGATTTCGAGGTAGGCCTGATCAACAACGACGAGTCCTGACTTCAGGTCGAGGAGTTTGATCAGCTCGTTCCGTGAGATGGTGCAGCCGGTTGGGTTGTTGGGAGAACAGATGATGGTCAGAACCGGTTTGATTTCATTGATGGCCAGCTCGATTGCCGGCAGGTCGAACTGCAGTTCGGAATTGAGCAGAACCGGGAAGACCTCACCTCCAGCGACGTTGATGACCTGGCGATAGACAGAGAAAGTGGGTTCGGGGAGAACCACCCGGCAGTTCTTCTCGATGGTTGCCTGAACAACCGTCTGGATCATCTCATTGGAGCCATTCCCAGCCATGATTCCATTCGATGGCCAGCCGGTGTAGAGCGAAAGCTTCTCGAGAAGACGCACCGGTACAAAGTCCGGATAACGGGCCCAGTCGGCCGTGAGGGCACGCCGGATGATCTCCTCCCTGATCGCCACGGGCATTCCAAAAGGATTCTCATTCTGGTTGATCTTCACCGGGGCCTCGAGCGGGTTGAGCGTATAGGCTGTGATCGCACGGACATTCGGTTTGATGCTGTCGAGTGGTGACGCCATGATCTATTCGTACCTTATGGTAGCTGCACGTGCGTGGGCTTCAAATCCTTCGGCAAGCGCCAGTCGTTCGATCGAATGGGCCGTGCGCAGCAGCTCCTCACGGGTATACCGAACGATGCTGGTTCGTTTCAGAAAATCGTAGACTCCTAGTGCCGATGAGAAGCGGGCCGTTCCACCAGTGGGCAGGACGTGGTTGGTGCCGGCAAAATAGTCTCCGACCGACTCAGGTGAGTAAGGGCCGATGAAGATCGCGCCGGCATTGCTGATACGACTGGCAGTCTCTTCACTGTCGGCCGTGATTACCTCGACGTGTTCCGGGGCGAGGCGGTTGACCAGTGCGCAGCCATCCTCAAGAGAGTCGACGACGATCAGCGCTCCAAAATCGGCGAGAGACTTTTCAATGATTGCCGCGCGGGAAAGGGTCCGGGTCTGTCTGATGAGCTCCGCGCGAACCCCTTCCGCCAGAAGCTCACTGTCCGTGACGAGGATCGCTGCAGCATCGACCGAATGCTCTGCCTGCGAGAGCAGGTCGGCTGCGACGTAGTCGGGGCGGGCCGTTGCATCAGCGATCACGACAATCTCGCTGGGTCCGGCAATCGAGTCGATATCGACTGCACCGTAGACCAGCTTCTTGGCCGCTGCTACATACTGATTGCCGGGGCCGACGATCTTGTCAACGCGTGGAATGGTATTGGTTCCGCAGGCAAGTCCTGCCACGGCGTGAGCTCCGCCGACCAGGTATACCTCGAAGAGGTCGAGCTCACGTAGTACCGCGGCAATGACCGGATTCTGCGCAAACTGGGCGGGCGGTGTCACCACAACAATCCTCTCCACCCCGGCGACCTGGGCCGGTATCGCGTTCATCATTACCGTTGAGGGATAGGCCGCACTTCCACCCGGCACGTAGAGTCCGACAATCTTCATCGGTCGGATCCGTTGCCCGAGCCTCACTCCATTGGCCATCTCCACTTCCCAGTCTC
Organism: uncultured Acidobacteriota bacterium; assembly: GCA_903862855.1. Taxonomy (GTDB): domain Bacteria; phylum Acidobacteriota; class Blastocatellia; order RBC074; family RBC074; genus CAIOZW01. The sequence goes on along the minus strand of CAIOZW010000290.1, from coordinate 2,533 downwards.
GATTGAGCTGCTTTTCATGGTAGTAGCGGATGTTTGAGATTGCCTCGCGCATCGCAGCCAGCAGATCTTCGTCGACCTGTGCGGCAAGTTTCTCGATCATCTCCCGACTGGCACGAATCGTGTCAGTGGTATGGTCGACTCCGTCGAAGCGTGATGTGTACTCGATCAGGGCTTCGTCACCACGGGTTGTCACATCCCTGACAATTGCATCAGTTGTCGCCATCACTTCGGCGTTGAGACCAATATTACGGCCTAATATCCGTTGCATCGTTCCGCTCTTTTCGGGATGAGCAGTATCCACAGAAATGATTTCAATCATATTTATCAGTCCGTTGTGCAACAAATAGACGATTCAGATCGATACATGACCTCTCAGCCCGGTCGAGTTTAAGATAGAACCCTGGTCAGTGCCTCGATCATCCGACTCACCTGCGCCATTTTCAAATGGAAGCTGGCCCGATTGACGATCAGTCGGGCCGTCGACTCGGTGATCACATCGATCACCTCGAGTCCATTCTCTCTCAAAGTACGACCACTCTCGACCAGGTCGACGATACGGTCAGAGAGGCCGATCAGTGCGGCGAGTTCGACCGAACCGGAGAGCGGGATCACCTCGATCGGCACTCCCTTTTCGTGAAAATAGGATGTGGCAATCTTTGGATATTTGGTCGCTACCCGCACCGTCGCCAGCAGATTGTAGTCCTCACCGAGAACCTCCCGTCTTCCGGCGACGGCAATGCGGCATCGACCAAGTTGCAGATCGAGCGGCTCATGCACATCTGCTCCTGATTCAAGCAGGACATCCCGTCCGCAGATGCCAGCATCGGCCGTTCCATACTCTACATAAGTTGGCACGTCACCAGGTTTGACGAAGACAAAGTTATAATCACCATCATCAGAGGAGATAAGAAGTTTGCGGGAATTTGTCTCATCCAGGCTGACGCGGATACCGGCCCGTGCGAAAAGTTCGAGCGACTGCTCCTGCATTCTTCCCTTCGAGAGGGCTATGGTCAATGTTTCAGGCCTGCTGTTGAGCACCGATCTTCACCTTCCTCTTCAGTTTGCGTAGATCACGTGCCCGACGGAAGCACTGTGACAAGAGTTCATTTTGCTCGACGATCTCCGCCGATTCAACTGCCTGCTGCGGGTGGAAGGGCAACTGCAAGGCCAGAGCAGCGGCCAGACCGTCAAGTGAGAGTGAGAAACCGACGGCAGGCTCTGGGTCACCAAAGTTGCCAATGAGGTTATCGTATCTTCCACCTCCGCCGATTGCACTGCCCAGATCCGGCACATAGATCCTGAAGGTTAGACCGGTGTAGTAGTCGAGATCGGCAGCCTCGCCGAGGTCGATTGTAAACGACTCCGCCAGTTCAAGTTCACCGATCGCCTTGTGCAACCGGGTGAGGTGGTCGATTGCCCCCAGAGACTGCGGGTTGGCAAATATCTGACGGGCCAGGTCGAGCGACTCTGCCTTTCCGGCCAGCCGAATGAGCTGGCAGAACCGGTTACGCTGTTCCGGATCGATCTGTGGCGCTCGTAAGGAGAGATACTGATCGAGGTTGAGAATATTACGCCGGTCGATCAGCTCGCGCAGCATCGACCTCTCCGCCGCCGCAAATCCAAGATGATCCGCGATCCCATGAAAAAAGTTGACGTGGGAGAGGGCAATCCTGAACCCTGACAATCCAAGTGTCGTGAGAACCTCCGCGGCAATCAGGACTACTTCAAGGTCGGCAATGATCCCTGGTTCGCCGATGTGTTCAAGTCCAATCTGGTGGAATTCTCGTGCTGCACGTTGGGTTGGTTCATCGTAGCGGAATACTTCGCCGCTGTAGCAGAGCCGTACCGGTCGCGGTTTGCGCCGGAAACGGGTTGCGACCGTCCTGGCAACGAGGGAGGTCAGCTCCGGGCGGAGGGCAAGGAGTGAACCGTCACGATCGACGAATCGATAGGTCCGGTCAGCCTTGTCGACCCCCATTCCGCGTGAAAAGAGATCCTGATAGTCGAACATTGGCAGGATGATCTCATCGAACGACCATCCTTTGAAGACTCCCAGGGCCGTCTCTTCGACGTAGCGCCGTCGGCGCACCTCATCGTCAAAGAAGTACTGAACTCCGGAGGGTATTTTCGTAAGTGATGACATATCTCTTCAGTCGGTTCAGATCAGAGTGATCCTTTGTTTCCGCGTCTGGCGGTATCAATTCGGCTCAAATCCGGCGGCCTGGAAAGTCCGTTGGAGGCCGTTTCCGGTGTCGAACTGGCTGGCTCTAGGTGTTTATTGTCCGGCCACAGCGGTCGACTTCCAGGTTGAGCGACTTGGCACTGATTCCGCATGAGGCCATTCGCTCGACCATGGCCCGGCCAATAGCCTCGCGGGCCGCTTGATCGCCAAGGGTGAAGGCAATCAGCGTCGAGCCGGCTCCGCTGATCGCGACGCCAAGCAGGCCCGGATACTGTGAAGTCTGGTCATTGAGGGCCAGCACCTCGCTCAGGCCTGGGGCGAGCGGGGCGCGGTAAGGCTGGTGAAGCCGGT
>CAIOZW010000289.1 GCA_903862855.1 uncultured Acidobacteriota bacterium | reverse complement strand
GCATGCCATCGCGGACGCCAAGAACGCGGATATTTTCGAGCGCAATGTAAGGCTCGATGCCGGCTTCACCAATCTTCTCATTGCCAACCTGGCGGGCCGTCGGGCGAAGAGTCAACTCGAGCGCCTGTCCCTGCCGCTCAACCTTGACGGGGACCTCTTCATCCGGACGGATAAGGGTTCCCAGCTCGATATCGCGCCATGTCGGATTCTGGCGACCATGGTAGGCGAGAATCCGGTCTCCCGGAAGCAACCCGGCCGCCTCTGCGGCCGAGCCGGCGACCACACGGCCGACTATCGGCTTCTGCACCTGGTCGGCACTATCGCGAAAGCCGATCAGGATCCCGATCGCCGGGATCAGAATCGCCGTCGCAATGTTGAAGGCCGGACCGGCAATGGCGACCAGGAACCTCTTCCACTTCGGATGAGCGAGAAACTCGTCGACCGTCCCCTCACTCGCCCCCTGCAGCATCTCCATGTTCTCGCCACGAAATTTGACATAACCACCCAGCGGGATGGCGCTTACCCGATAGTCGGTCTCTCCGATCCGGAAACCAATCAGGCGTGGCCCAAAGCCGACCGAGAAGGTCTCTACCGATATTCCAAGCATCTTGGCGACAATAAAATGCCCGAATTCGTGGATGACGATCATTGCGCAGAGAATCACGATAAATGCTACAAAACTCAAGGCGTATCTCCTCTCATAATTGACCGTTCAAGTTTATTGCACGACAGGTGAAACTGTCAAAGTCGATAATCGGCCGCATTTTCAATGGATTGGGAAAGAACAGGATTGCGGACCGGCAATCCTGTTGAAGTCCCGCAGCGGGTGGGTCAAGAGGCGCCAGCCCCGGCAATCGATTCGATCCTCTCCGTACACCAGTCCCTCGCCCAGGCATCAGCGGAGAGAACGGTCGTGAGATCCGTGACCGTTTGGCGGCGGTGATTGGCACAGGCCGCTTCGATCAGACGGGCTATTCCTCCAAACGGGATACGCCCGGCGAGAAAGGCGTGGACCGCGATCTCATTGGCAGCGTTGAGGACTGCGGGTACCGTACCACCAGCCTCGAGGGCCTCGTAGGCGAGGCGCAGACACGGGAAGCGATCGAAGTCAGGGGCAAAGAACTCGAGACGGCTGAGTGCAGTCAGATCGAGTGGCGGCAACACGGTTGGGCGTCGATCCGGCCAGGTCAGCGCATACTGAATCGCGTGGCGCATGTCGGTCACGCCAAGCTGTGCAATGATCGAGCCGTCGACAAGTTCGACCATGGAGTGGACGACCGATTGCGGATGAATGACGACCTCGATCTCCGCCGGCTGACTGCCAAAGAGCCAGTGAGCCTCGATCACCTCGAGCCCCTTATTCATCATGGTCGCGGAATCGATGGTTATCTTTGCCCCCATCTGCCAGGTAGGGTGGCGCAACGCAGCCGTCGGGGTGGCATTCTCAATCTCTTCACGGCTGGCATTTCGAAAGGGTCCGCCGGACGCGGTGAGAATGATCCGCTTGACCTCTTCCCGCCTTTCTCCCCTTAGACACTGGTGGATCGCATTATGTTCGCTGTCCACCGGCAGCAGTTCCGCTCCCGATCTTGCCGCCGCATCGGTCATCAATTGACCGGCCACGACAAGCGTCTCCTTGTTGGCAAGGGCAACCCGTCGTCCCAGTTCAAGGGCCCGCCAGGTTGGCAGGAGGCCAAGTGCCCCCACGACTGCGCCAATGACGATCTCCACTCCCTCACAAGTCGCGACGTCGACCAGTCCTTCAACTCCGATGCCGATGTAAGGAAGCGGCTCGACATTGCGGCGCCGCAGCTCTTGCAGGAGAACCTCTGCGCCAGCCGCGTCTCCAACCGAAACGACCCGTGGACGGAACTTCTCTACCTGCTCCGCCAGCCGCTCGATATTCGCGCCGGCACCGAGCGCCGCCACCCCAAACTCATCGGGGAAGGATTCTATAACTCGCAGTGTGTTACAGCCGATCGAACCGGTCGAGCCGAGTATGGCCACCTGCTTTTTGTGGGAACTCAAGGTCATTTTGGCGGACATAACCGAAACTCAGCTTAGAAAATTGACGGCGTAATAGTAAAGAATTGGCGCGTTGAAGAGCATACTGTCGAGCCGATCGAGCAGTCCGCCATGACCAGGGATCAGTTTTCCGGCATCCTTGGCCTTTGCCCCTCGCTTGATCATCGACTCGCAGAGGTCTCCGGTGATCCCCAGCAGCCCCATCACCAGCGCGAGCGGTATGGCGTGCGCTACGGGCAGTTCCGGAAAGAATGTCGAATGGGCAATGAGCGCGGCCAGCACATTGCCCGCCAGTCCACCAGCAACCCCTTCCCAGGTCTTGCCGGGACTGATTCGCGGCGCCAGCTTGTGACGTCCCAGGGTTCGACCAGTGTAGTAGGCGCCGGTATCTCCGGCGAAGATGACGACGAAGAAGAGGGTGAGCAGTTTTGCCGGAAGCGAGGGAATATCCGATTCAAGCATCCTCACAGCGATCAGATACCCACCCAGAAGCCCAAGGTAGAGGACACCGGTCAATCTGATGGCAACGGTCGGCAGTGCCTCCGACTGATCATCGAGATGGCGCTGCCGGCCAAGAGCCAGCAACAGCTCAACCATCGTCACTCCAGCGAGGATGGCCGGGATCCAG
>CAIOZW010000288.1 GCA_903862855.1 uncultured Acidobacteriota bacterium | reverse complement strand
ACGACCAGCTTCTCATTACCAGGAGGATTGCTGGTATCGAGCTGGAGGATCGCCTGAAAATGGCGCATCGTCTCCTCCTCGATCAGCGTCGGCTGACGCCGGTCCTGTGGCCATCCCTGGAACTGGAGCACCACCAGCAGCAGCAATATGGTTGACATTCGGTTGATCATCTTCATTTTCACCACCTGTGAGACCCGTGAGACTCTTGAGACCCAAGAGACCCAATAGATTGGATGGAATGTCAGTCAGCCTGTCACGAAATGATCAGGAGATCTGGGTTATTGGGAGGATCGGCTCCTCATCGACCGGCCGCTCTCCACGAAAGAGCCTCGTCAGAAACGGCGGAGCAATCAGAGTCGTGGCAATCGCCATGAAGAGAACCACGCCATAGACGCCATCCGTGATGACGTGCAGACCAAGGCCGATCTGGGCGACGACGATTCCGACCTCACCCCGTGGAACCATCCCCATCCCGACCTGGATCGCCTTCTTCCGCCCCATCGACCAGGCTGCAGCACCGCAACCTGCCAGTTTGGTCAGGACGGCCAGGAGAGTGATGACCAGCGCGAGAAGGACGATGTGGCGATTGAGAAAGGCGTCGAGCCGAAGCTGCATCCCGATGTTGACAAAGAAGAATGGAAGCAGAAACTCTGTCACCGCCTCGGCCTGGTGCGGCATATCGGTATTCTCCGATGCTTCGGAGAGCGCCATCCCGGCCAGAAAGGCGCCAATGATCGCCGCGACCCCGATGTAGCTCGCGACCAGCGCCAGCCCCAGACAGAGTGAGAGACCAAAGATCAGATAGGACTGTCCAACCTTCAGCCGCTCGATTCGCGGGCGAATACGATTGACGGTCCGGGCTCCGACGACAATGATCAGCAGCGTGAAGCCGATCGCCATTCCCGCCGTTGTCACTATCTGAAGATAGTCGATATTGCCTTTGGCCAGGCTGCTGACCACGGCAAGTATCAACAGACCAAGGATGTCATCGATCACGGCCGCCCCGAGGATCACCCGGCTCACATCGAGGCTCAGCAGACCCATCTGACCAAGCACTCGCGCCGTGATTCCCACCGAGGTCGCAACCATCGCCGAGCCAACGAAGATCGACTCGATCGAACTCGTCCCCCAGGCAAGCATGACCGCCCAGCCAAGGATGAATGGGACGATCACCCCGGAGACCGCCACCGCCAGTGCCCTTCCGCCAACTCGAAAGATGTCCGCCGGCTTCGTTGCAAGACCGACCAGGAAGAGGAGAAAGATGACGCCAATCTCGGCCAGTGCAGTCGTCAGCTCATTGGGGGTGACCAGTCCGAGCAGGCTGGGACCAATCAGAACACCAGTCAGGATCTCCCCCGCAACGGCCGGCTGGCGGAGCCGCTCAAATATCTCTGCGGCAAGCTTGGCCGAGACAAAGATAACGAAGAGCGGAAGAAGAAGTCCCCCACCAGCTGCCGACAGAAAGAGTCCACCAAAGAGATCTGCATGCTCGATCATTGACAACTTCCCCACCCTGATCCCATCGACTCAGGCGAGAACCTCTTTGATGACCCGGCCGTGGACATCGGTCAGGCGCATGTTGCGGCCATTGAATCGATAGGTCAGCCGGTCGTAATCGAGACCAAGCAGATGGAGAATCGTGGCGTGAAGCTCATAGATGCTCTTCTTGTTCTCGACCGCCCGATAGCCGAAATCGTCTGTGGCCCCGACGACCGTTCCACCCTTGATTCCGCCACCCGCAAGCCAGACACTGAATCCATGTGCATTGTGATCGCGGCCATCCATACGCTCTGAGATCGGCATCCGCCCAAACTCGCCGTGCCAGAGGATGATCGTCGAATCGAAGAGTCCTCGACTCTTCAGATCCTTGATCAGCCCGGCAATCGGCTTGTCGATCTCGGTACAGTGGAGACCATGATTGCCCTTCAGATCCCAGTGGGCATCCCAGGAGGGATCGAAGTTGCCTCCACCGGAGAAGATCTGGACATAACGGACACCACGCTCAACGAGACGGCGGGCCATGATCGCCTGGCGGGCAAAGTAGTCGGTCGGCTTCTCCCCAACACCATAGAGCCGCTGCGTCGCCTCCGACTCGCGGCTGATGTCGATCGCATCACTGGCATGGGTCTGCATGCGGAAGGCCAACTCATACGAGTGAATCCGCGCCGAGAGTTCGGTATCCTCGGGGTTCTGTTCACGGTGCTTCTCGTTCAGCTCCCGCAGCAGTCGCAGCCATTTCTGCTGCTGCTCGGGTGTCCGCCCCTTTGGCGGATGCAGATCGACGATCGGGTCACCCGAGTCACGGAATGGAGTCCCCTGAAAGGCTGCCGGCATGTAGCCATTCCCCCAGTTTGGAGCACCATTGATCGGACCGCCGCGATAATCCGTGAAGACGATGAATCCAGGCAGATTCTGATTCTCGCTCCCCAACCCATATGTGACCCACGAGCCGACACTCGGATGGCCAGGCAGGATGCTGCCGGTCGACATCTGAAAGATTGCCGGACCGTGGGCCGGGCTGAGCGCGGTCATCGAGCGGATCACTGCCAGATCATCGGCGTGCCCGGCGACATGCGGAAACAGGTCGGAGATCTCAATCCCAGACTGGCCATGCTTTCTGAATTGCCACGGTGAGGGCATGAGCCCGCCGGGTGTTCCCATAAATGGCATGATCTCGCCAACCCCGGTCATGGCCTCACCCTGCCGTTTAAGCAGCATCGGCTTGTGATCGAACGTGTCGACCTGGCTCACCCCACCATAGCAGAAGATCGAGATGACCGCCTTGGCCTTGGCTGGAAAGTGCTGTTGACGTGGGGCGAGCGGATTGATCGGATCCGAAGGAGTCTGGGCCAGTAGCCCCTCCTGCCCGAGAAGATCGGCAAAGGCCATACCAGCAATGCCGCCGCCAAGGCGACCCAGCAGATCCCGGCGTGAGAGATGATTGATCGGTTTCATGATGATGCCCTATTGACGATACAGAAATTCGTTGAGATTGAAGATGAGCTGACAGAACTCCGCCAATCCGTTTGTCGTTGTCTGGATGAATCCGGTCGCCCTCTCCCGTTCGAATTGCGTCGGCCCGCGCCCGAGGGCCAGCCGGAAGGCCAGCTCGACCTGGGCGACAGCGTTATCGCCCGCCTCGGCCTTCAATCGCTCGGCAAACTTGCCTGCCTCGAAGATGATAAAGTTGTTGTTCATCATCAGGAGAGCCTGTGGAGCGATTGTCGAGCGATTGCGCCGCTCGCACGAGTTGATCAGATTGGGTTGATCGAAGGTCTCGAAGAGCGGGTAACGGATGGAGCGCTTCGAGTAGACATAGAGGCTGCGCCGCCACGTCGACGGGTCATCGTCCGGGACACCCGGCCAGGTCCGCTTCGTACTCGACTGAAAGAGCTTTGGATCGATATACGGATAGACGCACGGCCCACCAACCGAACGGTTCAGATTTCCCGCCGCGTCAAGAATCAGATCACGAATCACCTCCGCCTCGAGCCTTACGCGAGGCATCCGCCAGAAGAGTCGATTCTCCGGATCGATCTCCACACTGGCGGCGACGTCATCGCTCCTCATCCGGTAGGCCTGGGAGGTAAGCAAGAGCCGGTGCATCTGCTTAATGCTCCAGCCACGATCGATGAACTCGAGCGCCAGCCAGTCGAGCAGCTCCGGATGGCTGGGAGGTTCCCCGAGCTTGCCGAAGTTGCTCGGGGTGCGGACGATGCCTTCGCCAAAGTGGTGCTGCCAGATCCGGTTGACCATGACCCGGGCCGTCAGCGGATTGTCGCGGCGAGTCAGCCACTCCGCCAGTCCACGTCGACGCCAGGTCGACGTGGCATTGGCCGGCGGCTCGGGAAATTTGAAATCTCCAAGAACCGAGAGGGTCCCCGGATCCATGGCCGGTCCACGCGATTCGACATTGCCACGATGGAGAAACCAGGTTGGTGAGGCAACCCGCGACTTCTCGCTGATCGCCCGGGTTGTCGCAAATGGCTTCGGTTTCTTGCTCTCCAGATCCTTGATCTGCGCAGTCAGCTCCTCGTGCCGCTGCTTGTCAGTCGCCGACATGCGCCCGATCATCTCTTTCTCACTGAAACGATGCGCCTGGCGATCGATCTCGAGAACCTTGCGGATCTGCTGAACAGTGAGCTTCTGTCCGGCGGTACGTTCGGCCTCCGGTGTCCGCCAGGCAATCTGCATATACTCGGGTAACCCGGCGACCTGCTCCTCGATCAGTATCTTCACATAGGGAGCCTCGAGCTCACGCCGGGTCGACTTTAGTGGTTTCAGAAGTCCATCGAGTCGCGCCACCTCGGCCTTATGGGCTGTGACAACTGCCGGGGGAACGACCGGATAGTCGAGCGGCTGCGCCGGACTGAAGACAGCCTGGATGCGGTAGAAGTCGGCCTGGCGGATCGGATCGAACTTATGGTCGTGGCAACGGGCACAGCCAACCGTCATTCCCATGAAGGTGAGCGAGGTGGTCGTGATCACATCGTCGAGTGCATCCTGGCGGGCTCGCTCACCGCGATCCTCACCATCCGGACCCAGACGCAGGAACCCGGTCGCGATCATCGCGTCACTGGTGTCCGGGGCATACTCGTCGCCGGCCAGCTGCTCCCTGACAAACTGGTCATATGGCTTGTCGTCATTCATGGCCTTGACCACATAGTCACGATAACGCCAACCCTCAGGCCGGTCGATATCGAACTCGAAGCCCCCCGAATCGGCATAGCGCACCACATCCAGCCAGTGACGGGCCCAGCGCTCACCGTAATGTGGACTTGCAAGCAGTCGATCGACAAGCCTCTCCCATGCATCCGGCCGCCGGTCGCTGACGAAGGCCTCGACCTCCTGTGGTGTCGGCAAGAGCCCGGTCACATCGAGCGTCGCACGCCGGATCAGCGTCCGCCGATCGGCAGGAGCAGATGGCTTGATCCCCCGCGCCGCCATCGACGCATAGAGAAAGCGATCGACCGGATTGCCGCTCCACGACTGATCCCCAACCGGCGGAGGATCGACTCGACGTGGTGACTGGAAGGCCCAGTATCCCTGCTCAACACTGCTGAATGGCTTGATCGCAAGAGGTGGCTCCTCTTTCCCATCGCCAACCGGAGCAAAACCGTCGAAAGGAGCACCGGCGGCAATCCACTTCCGCAGCGTATCGACTTCGGTCTCGCTCAAGCGTCCCGTCGGCGGCATGACCGGCTTCTCCTGGTGGGTGACAAACAGTATCAGGCGACTCGCTCCCGGATTGCCAGGTATGACCACCTTGCCATTTATCCCTCCCTTGAGGACGGCTTCACCAGAGCGCAGATCAAGCTCACTTGTCCGGGCCTGGCCGTGACAACTGAAACAGTTCTTCTCAAGAATGACAAATGCCTGTCGCGATAGATCTGTCTGAGCACCGGCCGCACCTGCTGTTCCGGAATCAGTACCAATAATACCAACCGCCAGCAGTGCTGACAGCCAGAGCAGGAATAACATTCGCTTCATAATTTTACCCCGACCTCGGTTCGCGTCGACTGGGTTATGGCAAATGACAGAATGCCATCGCCAGACTCTTTATGATTGACTTCAATAAATTCCAGGTGGTTACCTGGCAGTTGTTTTTTGATCAAAACTTGCCAGTGAGCGGAGTTTAATGCAGAGCAATGGAAAAGCTCAAGCCAGCCGGGAGCAAAAGCTCGTCCAGGGGCAGATCTTTATCAGTATCGATTCTGCTGTTCAGCTCTGGGGATCGATGGGGTTGGTCTGACTTGAAATCGTTCTGCTGGAAGGCTCGGCACACTTCGCCAAAGGTGGTGGATGATCAAAACAGAACAGGTAGCAGAGCGGAGCCCTCTCCCCTCTGCTACCTGTATCAGATTTGGCCTGAATGTCGGCCAATCAGTCGGCCAGATCAGAAGCTGAATCTGGCACCGAGCTGAAGTGCGCGTGGTCCGCCCGATCCGAAGACCTGCGTCGCCCGCTGCGTTGGCTTGCCAAAGAGCGCGTTGTTGACCGTGAAGTTGTAGCCGCTCAGATTGGCAATGTTCAGGAAGTTGAACATCTCGCCAAAGACCGACAGTTTGTACCGATCCTTCCAGGTGAAGGTCTTGGTAAGTCGAATGTCCTGCGAGCTGAAATTGTCACCAAACTCATAGTCGGTCGGCAAGGTGAGCTGCGGGATATTCTGGCCACGGGCATCCGTCTTTCCACTGTAGGTCTGGTTCCAGAGCGCAACTGCTGCCGAGAGATCCGACTTGCCGCATCCACGGTTGAAGCAGTTGTAGCTCTTGGCACCGATAATCGGCTCGGTCGTCGTTCCATCTCCATCCAGATCGACTCCGGTTACACTCGGCATGAGTGGTCCGCGGGTTGCCATCGACGAGATGATCCCCAGCTGAAGTCCCAGTGGCAGATCGACGATGCCGGAAATATTGATGATGTGGCGCGACCCCTGCGGTCCCCACGTCGAATTCCACTTGTCAAGGTTGGCAATCCCGTTGTAACCACTCTGGGCGGTCAGGGCATAGGATGCCGTGAAGAGGAAACGGTTCGACATCCGCTTGTCGAGCTTGACCAGCAGCGCATTGTAGACACCTCGTCCCGCCGGCGTCCAGAAGGTGATCGATCCCGATGAGCAGTTGGCAGAGGGATCGTTGACCTGGGCGGCACTGGTACAACGCGGAATGACCGGCGTCTGCACGCCGTTGATCCGGCGATTGAACCGGTTGTAGTCCAGTTCACCGAGCAGCGTGTTGACAAAGATTCGGCGAACGAAGTCGGCCGTCAGCACCATGTTGAATGGCAGCTCACGCTGGATTCCGACGCTCATCTGATAGCTGCGCTGCACCGGATAGTCCTTCGGATAGAGCTGTGATCCGGACTTGAAGAGCTGGATGTTGCGCACGGCGAGGTTGTTCGGATCCTTCGGGGCAAGATTGGCCGCGACGACCGCACCCTGCTGCCCGGCAATCTGCATGAACTGACCGACGGTCATCGTCGTCAGCGTGTTGGCCGGAAGAGGCGCTCCAACCGCAACGGGGCGTCCCCCCGCGGCGATATCGAGAATACCATTGAAGGTATTGACGAAACCGGTATGCGGGAACTGGATGCGTCCATTACCAACCGGACCGATGAAGGCCCGCTCCTGGAGTCGCCGCCACAGCAGTTCCGTCTCCCAGTAGATGCCACCACCGGCACGAATCACCGTCTTCTTGCTCTTGTCGATGTTCCAGGCCAGCCCGAGCGACGGTGAGTAGTTCTTGTAGTTGTTCCGCGTCGGAGTCAGATCGGTCCCATAGAGCGGGGCGAGCAGCGACGGTTTGCTCAGATCCTTATTGACCAGCGTGCTCTCAAAGTTCCATGCCAGTCCATAGTTGATGGTCAGATTCGAAGTGGCCCGCCAGGTATCCTGGGCAAACCAGCGCATGCGCCGGTTGATCTTTGCCGCATCGACATTGTATGGCGGCGGCTGGGCCGGGTTGCCGATTCCGACCACTCCACCGGCAAATGGCAGGTTGAGCAGATCGGCATTGGTTCTGATCACTGTCGGCAGATTCGGGAAGAGCGCCGCAACCAGCGGTGCCGGGACGACCTGACGCACATACTCGGGCGAGAAGGCAACCCCGCAGGCCGGATCACAGTATCCCCAGAACCCGGTCCCCGGCGCATGCTCCAGCTCGGTTCCAAACCGCAGCCGGTGCGACCCCTTCTGCCAGCTCAGATTGTTGAAGAAGGTGAACCGGCGGAGATCACGCCCCTGCGTCGCATTCGAGGTATTTCCCACCGTAAAGTTGTTCGAACCGACCAGTGTCAACTGCGGAAATCCGAGTCCAAGGCAGTTTTCGCAAACGGTCGAATCGGCAAAGAGGTTCCGGTTCTGCCAGTAGGTGGTATTGAACCGGAAATCGTTGACCAGCGTCGACGAGATGGTCGTCGTCAACCCGAGCACACCCTGAATCGAGTAGTTCTTGTTCTGCAGCCAGTTGGATGGAAGGGGTGAACCACCCGAAGGCCCAAACCCACGATTTCGATCGTGTGAGAGGCGAGCGAAGAGCGTATTCTTGTCCGAGATGCGCCAGTCGAGACGCGTGCTGAAGAGATGGCCCCGGTACGGGCTGCTGAAATTGCCAGCGAGGCCACGAACCGACGGAAGATCGGGCTGCACCGTAAAGACCTGGGACTGGTTGGTGAACTCGTAGTTGCTGAAGAAGAAGAGCCGGTCCTTGATCAGCGGACCACCAACCCAGACTCCCGGGTTGCGCCGGGCAAAGAACGGTTTTGGATTGGCTGCATTGCGGGCCAGTCCGGGGTAGGCGGCCATGTGGTTGTCACGGTAGAACATGTAGGCTGAACCGTGGAACTCGTTGCTCCCGGTGCGGCTGACAATGTTGACCGACCCGACACTGGTAATGCCGGTCGAGAGATCGAAGTTGTTCGATGAGAGCTGAAACTCCTGAACGACCTCCTGCGAGAAGTTCATCGAAGTGTTGCCGTTGATCGGGTCCCGGACATTCCCGCCATCGACGGTGATGTTGGTCTTGTCCGATGAACCGCCAAGCACCGAGACGGAGAAGAGCGAGTTGTACTGCGAAGTGGTTCCAGCACCAACCGAGACTCCCGGTTCGAGGAAGGCGAGCTGCAGAAAGCTGCGTCCATTGAGCGGCAGATCCTGGATCTTCTGGCGCGTGATCACCCCATCGATCGTATGCGACTCGAAGTTGACCTGCGCCGCTGTCCCCTCGACCGTGACAATCTCACTGGTCTGCCCGACCTCGAGTGAGGTGTCACCATTGATCACCGATCCGGTCAGCACCGTGTAGGTGGTGACCTGGGTTCGAAACCCGGTCGCCTGCACCTTGACATCGTACTCACCGGCGGGCAGCAGTGGTGCGTTGAAGTATCCATCGGCAGCCGTTTCAAGCTTGCGCTCGGCTCCGGTCGATTTGTTGGTTATGGTCACGGTCGCCTTGGAGATCACGGCTCCGGAAGCGTCCTGGACAGTTCCGGAGATGGCTCCCGTCGGCACCTGACCGTTGACGGTCAGTGCCGCCAGGGCAACTGGAACCAGCAGCAGGGCGAGACAATATCTGATGGTAATTCTCATAATTTTACCTATCGCTCCTTTGTCGAAGTTGATGCTTTATGGTCGTCGACAATGGCCCCCTCATCAAGAACCATTTTGGGAATATAGTTTTGGGAATATAGTGTTCAGGAACCCTCAGGAGATCGTCAGAATAACTCTGAGCCTGCCAGTCTCCCTGATTCAATGAATTGACCTGTCGGGTCGACAAGTGACTAGATTCCGTTCCAGGACTCTTATCGCCGGATCCAATCCGGAAACCGGGCCGCTGAAGATAATAATGGCACTGATCGATGCTTTATGTGCCCGGAGAGAAGGATACCCACCGGGAAAGAAACTGAGCTGCCAAAGCCTCTGGTCTGACAGCCATGCGGGAACAACTATTCTGCCCAGTCGATCCGGCAGATCTCCGCAGGGAGTTGCATCCTGCAGATT
>CAIOZW010000287.1 GCA_903862855.1 uncultured Acidobacteriota bacterium | reverse complement strand
GCTGAATGCACTGACCGTGGCGAGCTTCTCCCGGATCATTACCGTCAACTGATCAACCGTCAGATCTGACATAATCTTACCTCTTCCTCACTCGGAAAACCGGACTAGAGTTTAACGAGCAGTTTACCAATGTTCTCACCGGTAAAGAGCCTGGTGAGAGCTTTCGGAGCATTTACCAGACCGTCGATCTGGTCGATCCGGTATTTGATCCTGCCCTCAGCGTACCATTGTCCGATCGCCGTCATCGCCTCCATCGCCCGAGAATGGTAGTCAAGGACGATAAATCCTTCGACTCGTGCCCGTCTGACGAGGATATTCGCAAAGGCAGCCGGGCCACGTTGCGGAGTGGTTGCATTATACCCGGAGATGAGTCCGCAGAGAATGATTCGGGCGCGAAGGTTGATCTGGGTCAGAATCTCATCCAGAATCGGGCCCCCGACGTTCTCGAAATCGATGTCGATTCCATCCGGGCACTGCTCTTTGAGGCTCGCGTGGAGATCGCTCTTTTTATAGTTGATTGCCCCGTCAAACCCCAGATCATCGATCAGCCATCGACATTTTTCGTCACTGCCGGCAATGCCGACAACCCGGCATCCCTTCAACTTTCCAATCTGACCGACAAGTGACCCAACGGCTCCGGCCGCCGCTGAGACGACCAGGGTCTCGCCCGGTTTGGGTTGCCCGATATCGAGGAGTCCAAAGTAGGCCGTCATTCCAATGTGGCCAAACAGCCCGAAATGGGCATCGAGTGGGACACCGGAGAGAGGTGGAAGGATGGTCAATTGTTGTGGTTTACAGACCGCATACTCCTGCCAGCCAAGCAGGCCCTGGACGTGTGCACCTTCGGGTATTGATCTATCGCGGGACTTTTCGACTACTCCGATCGTGATTCCACGCATCACCTCACCCAGCGGAACGGCCGGCAGGTAGGTGTCAGTAGCGGCCCACATTCGGTAGGTGGGATCGAGCGAGAGGTAGAGGATCCTTACCAGGACCTCTCCTTCAGCAGGATCGGGTATCGGGCTGGATGTCCACTCGAAATCGGTCTCTTTCAGGTCGCCGACCGGTCGCGAGATGAGTCGCCACTGATGATTGCTGACGGTGGACATGATCTAACCTCCTGTCTGTTCAGCTTGCCTGCCAGATAGAATGAAAAATTTACCGGGAAAAGGATAAATGGTAACCCGACAAAAGTCCATCATCGTTACTCATCCCTAAATCTCACGGCGGACCGGTGCGATGACACTGGCGATCAAGGTACCAGCAACCAGGGCAACAGCCGTCAAAATCATTTTGAATGTCGTGTCGATACCAGAAATCACCTTCTCATCGAGCATGGCCGCCAGTCCACGAAACCCGATACTGCCAGGAACGAGAAGGAGGATTCCGGGAACCTGGGTGATAACGGCCGGCCGATCCATCCAGCGGGCATAGGCACTGCTGAAGATCCCGATGAGCAGGGCTCCGAGGAAGACACCGAGTTGAGGTCCGAGGAGCATATCGCCAAAACGGCTGCCGCCCACCCCGATCACTCCGGCAAGAACAATCCAGGGTCCATCACCACGGTGAGCACGAAGAAGGATTGTGAAGGCAAGTGGCATGACGAGAAGTGCAGGAATCAAAGTCCAGCCGGGTAAGGGGATCGGACGGCTTGCCGCAATCGGCCCGGTGATCATTCCAGCCAGGAGGTTGATGGCCGAACTGCCGACCGCTACACCAAAACCGATGGCGAGAAAGGTGATGAAGGCGCTGTTGAGCCGTGATGTCCCTGATGAGAGATGTTGTGTCGACAGTTCGATCATGGCGACAGTCAGTGTCAAACCCGGCATGAGAACGATCAGGCCGGCGAGCATGGTATGGGAGATGGCAAAAGGGCCCAGAAGCAGACCGAGCAGCGGGGTGATGGCGGAAGCGGTGAAGGCGGCGACAGGCTCAAAGACTCGTTTGAGTTCGCTCGACCGTTCAAACCAGGCCGCGAGCAGACCAATCAACCAGCCGACGAGGGCGGAGAGGAGGATCTCACGCCATCCGCCGCCGAGGAGCCGGGAGGCGGCCGCCGAAGCGAGCGCGTAGGCGAAGGTGCGCAGCAACTGCCCATACTCCATTGGTCGTTCAAGAATCTGGTCGATCAGCGACGACCCGGTTGCCGCGTCACACGCTCCGCGAAGCACTCCGATTGTCACATCGTCGAGCTCCGCCAGTCGGGCCAGATTGACATCACCTGGTGTGACTCGCAGCAGAAAGGTCTGCTGGTCATCCTCCGGTCCAAAGGCGGCAAGCATCGAGGTCGGGGTAGAGAAGAACTGGGCATGAACCCCAAGTCGTTCAGAGGCCTTCTCGAGAACCTCTTCGAGCCGGTGTGCGGGATAGCCGTGCGTGTGGAGCGCCCGGCCCAGTTTAAGGATGAATTTGATCTTCTCACTGGTTGTTGGTTGCTGAGTCACTTTCTAATGTCCAGTTCTGTTATCGCCAAAAAGGTCAAACTCTTCAAGATCATCGGGCAGATTCATCGGGCTGACTGCCCAGCGCAAGTTGCACCGGGCGAAAGCTGCGCCGATGAATCGGCAATACCCCGAGTCTTCTGATCATCTCAAGATGAGCCGGCGTCGGATAGCCCTTGTGGATGGCAAGACCATAACCTGGGTATTGCCGGTCGAGATCGACCATCATGGCATCACGGGTTGTCTTGGCGATAATTGATGCCGCCGCGATCGAGGCGGAGAGAGAGTCGCCGCGGACAATACCCCGCTGAGGAATATGACAGGAATGGATGGTCCGTGCATCGACCAGCAGATGGTCGGGAAGGATCGGGAGAGCCGTAACGGCACGGTGCATGGCCTGAAGTCCCGCATGATAGATGTTGAGCTGATCGATCTCCTGCTCCGTCGATATGCCGATGGCCCAGGAGATGGCCTCGGATCTGATCAGTTCAGCCAGGTCGACCCGTCTGGCCTCCGAAAGCCTCTTCGAGTCATCGAGTCCGGGAAGGTGATGATTGTCAGGAAGAATTACTGCCGCGGCGACGACCGGACCAGCCAACGGTCCAACTCCGGCCTCATCGACTCCGGCAATGAGCCGGTAGCCCTCCTCGTGCAGCTGGTTCTCAAATTGGAAGAGATCGCGGATACGCCGCTCCTCGGTGGCAATCGAATCGACACGCGATCGCAGTCGGATGGCAAGCTGTCTGGCTCCACGGCGTCGGTCATTGGTCAAGACATCAATGAGCCCATCGGGTAGAGGTCTCCCTTCGGTCACATAGCGCTCGATGAGCCAGCCAACCGGTCTGCTTGTCATCTCTGTCAGGTTGTCTTGAGTCTCAGCCGTCGTTGGTTGCTTTTTGATAGTTTCTCCACAAGAAAGTAATATCCACCAGGCAAGGGCCGATTATACCATTCAAGTGGAAAGGGGATGGTGGAATGCTAATCAAAAAAACCGATGATATCGCGAGCAGTGAGATCACCCCGGAAAGGGACTATCTCAATCGCCGCAACTTTATCCGTGGAGGTCTGCTCGCGGGAACGGCAGCAGCAACGACACTTCTCTACCGACGGCTGGCTGTCCCGGCCGGTTCATCCAGACCGGTGACGGGCTCTTCCTCGACTGGTCCGACATCCAACCTGACCACTGACCAGGGTGAATCATCCACCAGCTTTGAGGATATTACGAACTACAACAATTTTTACGAATTTTCGACCAGCAAGGAGGGTGTCGCAGCGCGTGCCCGCAACTTTGTGACCAGACCCTGGACTGTTGAAGTGACGGGGCTTGTCAAGCGACCACGGGTATTCGATCTCGAGGAGCTGCTTCGTCTGGGTGTCGAGGAGCGTCTCTACCGCTTTCGTTGTGTCGAAGCCTGGTCGATGGTCATTCCATGGCTCGGGATTCCACTGGCGAGGCTGATCGATCAGGTCGAGCCACTCGGCAACGCGTCATTTGTCGCTTTTCAGACCCTCTTCGACCCTCAACGTATGCCAAACCAGCGGACATCAGTGCTCGACTGGCCCTATGTTGAGGGGTTGCGACTCGATGAGGCCCGTCATCCGCTGACTCTCCTCTCGACCGGACTCTACGGCCAACCATTGCTGCCGCAGAACGGTGCGCCAATCCGTCTGGTCGTCCCGTGGAAATACGGTTTCAAGAGCATCAAGTCAATTGTGCGGATCGAATTGACTGATCGCCAGCCAAAGACGACCTGGGGTGACTATGCACCCGACGAGTACGGTTTCTACTCCAACGTCAATCCTGATGTTGCACACCCCCGCTGGAGCCAGGCTCGTGAAAGGCGAATCGGCGAGTGGGTAATGCGTGACACTCTTCCATTCAATGGCTATGCCGAGCAGGTCGCGAGTCTCTATCAGGGGATGGATCTGCGGAGATATTACTGATGTTTACCCGGCAACGACCAGATCCATCCCTCTTTCCCCGCTTGCTCTTCTTTGTCAACGCGGCTTTGCCGGCGCTGCTGCTTGGGTGGGATTCGTTCAATGGTCGACTCGGAACAAATCCCCAGGAATACCTCATCAGAACGACCGGGATGCTGACCCTGATCCTGATGACAGCTACGCTGACCATCAGCCCGTTGGTGAAGATAACCCGGTCTCCTGCGCTGCTCCCGATGATGAAGGTCAGACGGATGGCCGGACTCTTCACCTTCTTCTATGCCGCTCTCCACGCCCTCTCATATTCCTGGTTTGACAAAGAGCTGGATGTTCGACTTATCGTGGCAGATCTGCTGCGACGTCCGTTCATCTTTCTCGGCATGTTTGCCTTCATCCTGCTCGTTCCACTGGCCATAACATCGACCAAACGAATGGTCAGGCGGCTCGGGGGGCGCCGGTGGAATCTGCTCCACCGCCTGGTCTATCTGAGTGCCATCGCGGCCTCAGTCCATTATTATCTGCTCGTGCGTGCTGACAAACTGCTTCCACTTGCTTTTGCCACCACCTTGTTTCTGCTGCTGCTCTGGCGTGGAAGAGACTGGTCACGGCGTATCGGACAGCCCTGAGAAGGTTCATCAGATTCGTTTCAACAGGGAACTGACGTCACTCTCCGGATTCCGGACAAGTCTCATTACCAAGATCATGCCGATGAAGGGTATCAGGCTCGCGGCAATGAGGATCGGCCCGAACGAATATCGATCAGATATCCAGCCGATGAGCAGTGTCGAAGCAATTGTTCCGATTCCAGCCCCGGTTCCGCTCATACCGCTTACGGTGGCGACGGCTTCGTCGGCATACAGATCGGTCGCCAGCACGATGGCCATAGTCGAATAGGCCGCGTATGCAAATGTCGAGATGGCAAAGAGTCCGGCAATCATGAAGAGTTGCGATGTATAGAGCGTCGGAATAAGTAGCAGCATTCCAGCTGCGCCGAAGATGATGACCGACTTGCGTGCCCATTCCACCGACCAGCCACGGAGGATCAGCCAGCTCGAGATACCTCCTCCGGCAAAATTTCCAAGATCGGCCGCGACAAAGGGTATCCAGAAGGCGATCAGTGTGTTCTCCACTTCGAAACCCTTCGCGACAAGGTAGATCATGAACCAGTCGGTAATGAAGAACCAGACCGGGTCGGTAAAGGACCGTGCTATGACCACTCCCCAGGTCTGTGGCAGACGAAGCAGCTCTGACCAGCGTGGTGCCATTCCGACCACTCCTGCCTTTCTCTCTGGTGCCGAATCTTCCTTGTCACGAAGGATCATCTCGCGCTCCTCAGGTGTGATGCGTGGATGGGTGTCAGGAGAGCCACCGATTTTTCGCCAGACCATGATCCAGATGAAACCAAGCAGTCCGGGAATGATAAATGCTGGACGCCAACCATAATGCTGATAGATCGGGATGATCAGGAATGGAGCAACTGCTCCGCCAATCGATGAACCACTGTCAAAGAGCGCTGTCGCCACTCCCCGTTCACGCCGTGGAAACCATTCAGAGACGGCCTTGGTCGCGGCCGGCCAGTTTGCTGACTCTCCCGCCCCGAGCAGAAACCGGAAAAAGGCAAAGCTGTGCAGCCCACGCGCAAATGAGGTCAGCATCGAGGCGATCGAATAGGCAATGACCGAATATGTCAGCCCGCGCAGTGTTCCTATCCGGTCCATCATTCGGCCAAAGATGGTCTGTCCAAAAGAGTAGGCGATCCGGAAGGCGACAACGAGCAGTGCATAATCCGTGTTTGTCCACTCGTACTCCTTCTTCAGGAAGGGGGCGAGTGTAGAGAGGGTTTGCCGGTCGATATAGTTGATGACCGTCGAGGCAAAGAGCATCCCGCCAATCCACCAGCGGAGTGATCGTATCGGTTTCGACATGGGTTTACTCCTTACTCTTTTGATAAAACTGCGGCGTTTACTGTCTATTGCCCGACCACGAGCGTCAGACCATCGCCAGGGGTAGAGATCATGATCGCGCCTTCAGCGCGTGGATCTCTTCCGCGCGGAGCATAATAATCGACCGAGACCTGATCGATCAGGGGTTGAACATTCGCGGCGCGGCAGAGAACAAGTACATTGCCACCGAACCCTCCACCCATGAGGCGACGGCCTTCGATCATTCCGGGATCCCTCGTGATCGAGTCGACCAGGTGGTCAACCTCGGAATTGTTTACCTCATAGAGATCGCAGAGGCTCTGGTGTGATCGATCGATCAGTCGACCCAGACTGTGCATGGCCTGTGCTACTGCTCTGTCAGTTACGTCTTGCGGCAAATGTTCAGTCCGAGGATCCCGCTCATCTCCTGATTGATAAGACGGTTTGTCGGTCGGCTGCTGCAGCTCCATTAGCAGGCGCACCGCCTCGGCAACGCGTTGCGACTCACCCAGATGGTGGAGCGCACGATTCCGGATGCGGAGTGGCAGATCCATTCGCTCCCTGATCAGGGCAGGAAAGGCCGCCTGACAGTCATTGAATTGAGCCGGAAACCTGCGTTTGAATTCAGCAAGGGTGAGGTGATCAGGAAGCCGTTCGATCTCTTCCTCGATCGCCGCAGACCGCTCCATCAGTGTCGGGATGAGGATTCGCGAGACGGCAGCGCGTTCATTGTACTCAAGCATCACCTCCCGCCCCTTATCGGCCGGGTGCGAGAAGAATGTTACCCAGCGCCAGTCCCGACCTGATAATGGAATCGGCTCACTTTTACGCTCAAAATGGTTCATCAGCAGGACGTGATCCCGCTGGCTGAGACAGATCGTCGCATGATCGAGCGCCCCGCCGCGTGTTCCAAGGTACCACTCAGCCTGGGATGACTCCCAGGCCAGATCACACAGTTCGTATTCGATCCGATTGACGTGCCGGATCGCGGCGCCGGCCAGGACAACGATTGCCGATGAGGATGATGAGCCACCCCCTGGCGGAATCGTCGAGTCGATCATGAGATCCATCCCGGTGACGATACTTTGTGGATGGCGCCATTGCGCAAAGGCGACTGCTCCGCGGACGTAATTGCTCCAGTGCGGTGCCGGAGCCGGCCGGTTGAAGACCTGGGTTGCCCATTCACCCTCTCCAAACTCTTCGGTCAATGGAAACTCGAATGGTTCATAGGCAGAGTGGCTTGAGATGCCGCGAACCCGCTTACCGATCGTCGGTCGGTAGAGCATCAGCATCTCGTGTTCGTGACTGCCAAAGGGAAGCGATGCCGTCGGCAGGTACGAAACATAGTCGACATGCTCGCCGAGAATATTGATCCGGGCCGGGGCGCGGAGAACGAATATCTCGCCGTGACCGAAAGTGGCGATAAACTTCTCGCGTGCCCGCGAGAGCCGATTATCATTCATTTGCATAGTTGCAGATTGAATTGGGGCAGCCGGATGTGTAAGTAATGATTTGCCAGCCTGCCGGGAGTCTTGGTCTGCCGTGAATAGTGGTCGCTACCGATTCAATATTGTACGAAGTTTGCCGGCTCCAGGGCCGGTATGGCGAAGGATGACACCGTCTCGCCCAACTGTCCAGCCCTCGTCGTCAGCAAAGGTTACTGATGTCAGCATTGTCGATGTGCCAGAGACTTCCCGCTCCCACTCTCTCCCTCCATCGTCACTATGGAGAACTACGCCATTCTGCCCGACGGCATAGATCATGCGGGCCGATCTGGCCGCGACGCCCGTCAGCCGGGTTGGAACTCCGCTGATCTGCACCAGCCAGGTCTCCCCACCATCAGCAGTATGCAGGATCAGCCCCTTGTCACCCACAACCCATCCTCTGCGCCGATCGACAAAAGTGATGTCGTGCAGCCACTCCCGTGTTCCACTCTCCTGTATTTTCCAGGTCTCTCCACCATCGATCGTGGCCAGGATTGCCCCACCCTCACCTGTCATCCAGCCATGCTGATCGTCAAAAAAGAAGACCTTCCGCAACGAAGGGTGCCCCGGAACGGGTTTTGTCATCCAGGTGATGGCACCGTCTCTGGTCTCACTGATCTGTCCGTCAGCGCCGATCAGCCATCCCCGGTTCTCATCGTTAAACCAGAGATCGTAAAAGTCGACCGGAGTCTCCATCCCTCGCGGCATCTCTCGTGGCTCCCAGGTCAGCCCGCCATCGATCGTCCGCAGCAAGGCTCCGTTCTCACCAGCAATCCATCCGTGACGAGCATCGATGAAATGGACGGCGAGAAACTCGTCTCGCAGTGCCGATTCCTGTCTCCTCCAGCTTCGTCCACCATCCGAGGTTTGCAGTATCGTTCCCCGCGCCCCGACGTTCCAGCCAAGTTCCCGACTGACAAAGTGGATGTCATTAAGGTGGTTCCGCTCCCCCTCGGTCTCCACTTCCCAGGTCTGCCCTCCATTGCGGGTCGAAAGAATGATTCCAGCTTCACCGCATACCCAACCTTGCTGAGTGGCAGTGAAATATATGGAGAGTATTCCCTGCTCCTTCAGATCGCGGAGACGCTGCCAGGTCCGGCCTCCATCATTGGTTTGCCATAAGCCTCCACCCGCAGAGCCTACCCAGCCATGACGATTGTCGATGAAATGAACCGCCGTTAAACGATCTGTCGTACCCAGCTCAACCAGGCTCCAATTTTTTCCGTGGTCTCCACTCAGCCAGACCGTACCCTCAGCTCCTGTAACGACCAATCTACCGTCATCAAACGGCCAGATCGTCAGCAGGTCAATGGATCGTCCGAATGGTCGTAACTTCCAGGTCCGGCCACCGTCCTCGCTCACCAGAACCGTGCCCGCATCTCCAATGGCCACTCCACGGAACCGATCGAGGAAGCTGATACCCCGCAGATGGTTTCTTGTCGGACTCTCAACATTCTCCCAGACTTCTCCACCATTTCTGGCCTTGATCAGGCTCCCTTCCACTCCAACTGCCCATCCCTCTCCGTCAGCGCCAACCCAGATCCCGAAAAGATGGGCGCGAGTTCCACTCGTCTGAGATTCCCAATGCTCACCACGATCTCGCGAATGGAGTACCTGCCCTCGCGCGCCGACAGCCCAGAGCTGCCGATCTCGCACAGAGAGACCATAGAGCGGTGTCGAGACGATCGGCCCTACACTGCGCCAGCTCCGGCCTCCATCAGTCGTGCGCACCATGGCTCCGTCGCGGCCAATGGCTACACCATATCGCTCAGTGCTGAACTTGATTGAATAGAGTGGATTTCCCTGGGGAAGTGGATTCTGCCAGGACCAAGAACTCGTCCCGGGACTCTGCGCTCTCAACTGATCGCCAGGAAAGGCCAGGATGAGCGTCAGAATCCCGAAAAAAGTTTTTTGCAGACTGATGGTCAAGAAATTACGTTGCTGAGCGCTCTTGAATAGAGTCGCAAGGCTGCCCCCTCTTCAGAGAGTCTGATCATCTTCTGAAAGCGAAGCCCGACCTTTTCAAGCACCCGGATCGAGCGGTGATTCTCGGGGACAGTGATCGCGACTACTTTACGCAGACCGATCTCTTCCCGCGCCTCTTTCATCACAGCTGAGGCTGCCTCGACGGCATACCCCTTTCCCCAGTATGGCGGCAGAAAGGCAAATCCAAGGTCGGTATCCTCCAGGCCGTCTCGTTTGACCAGCCCGCAGATCCCCATGACGGCCTTCGAATCTTTTCTCTCAACCGCATAGAGCCCAAATCCATGCCGACGATAGCTTGCCATCGGTCCCTGGATCAGATAAGACCGTGCGTCTTCAAGCGACCTGACCTTTTTATCGCCAATGTTCTGCAGAAATGATGGCTCATTAAGCAGCGCAAGGACGAATCGGGCGTCATTGATGGTCATTCGACGCAATCGGAGACGGTTCGTTTCAATTACATATTGTGTGTAGTTAACTTTCAAGGGACGCTCACAATCCAGGGCACATCAATGGGTGTGTTTTTAATCAGTTGAATAAGCCAGTGAGATAAGTGCAGTCAGGGCAAGGGACAATTCTGACGTAATTTACCAGCGGTTGGGTTGAGAATCAACCATTTTATTTGCACTTGCAGTTCTAAGGGGTTGGCCATCCAATTAATTCACGAAAATGCCCGGTATCTGATCGATTCGCTCTGGATATGAGAATAATTAATCCGATCGGTCCGCAGAACTCATCTTGATCTGTCGGCCGAAAGTGGGGACGATAACAGGTCGATTCGAATATGGGATGGGTATTGGTTGGTTGTCTTCCGTCGTCTTTGGCTCGTTATATGGCAAGATTCAGTTGGTATTGATCGTAATCTGCCATAGACATTACATCAGCTGTTCGGTGCGCTGCAGGTAAGGACGGGGCAGCAGGCGATCGCGGTCATAGGGGAGTGGGATCCTTGCCGGCAGACGGTCTTCAGGCCATTTCATCAGCCAGTGACGACGATCCTCCTCATCTGCATAGTAGGTCAGATAGATCTGCTGATCCTCTTCACTGCCGCTACCGATCGTATCGATATGGTAGGCATAATTGGGATCGTCAGGAAAGAGGATGGCCGGCGTATGCAGTAACTCTTCCCAGAGCAGAGAGTAGAGCTCTCGGTCACTGAGGTGGTCGGTATTTTCGATGTAGCAGCCGTAGCTGGAGAGAAAATAGATCGTTTCCCAGAGACGATCGGCAATGTGTTCTTCGCTAACCATCACTGGCGGTGGAAGAGAGACACCGCCATCGGTCAGCAGTTTGAAGAGATCGGTCGGCTCGGCAGTCTCATAGGCAATGATCTGTCTCCAGAAAGACTCCTCAATATCGGCCGGCAGCTGCTCGATCCCCGCGCTCGCGAAATGTTCACCACTCAATGCTTCGGCCTCCATCCTTAAACGGGCAATGCGGCGACGCTGTGCATCTTCGTCATCATCGATAGAACAGTTGTCTTGAGTTTGATTGTCGAGGCCACCCGGCATAGAGAGTTCAACACGCCGTTTGGTGACGATCTGAACGCCATCCGGTCGATGAATCACCTCACTGTCCGTCTCTCTTTCTTTTTCACCTTCCTGGCCGTCCGTACCCGACTGATCACCGGATTCGTCCAGTTCAACCACATTTTCAATATCTTTCGGTTTCTTCATGCCACTGACTCCCCTCATTCCCTCTCCACAAATTGTGTCTGCAGAGGAGAATAACGGGAGACTCGGCCACCAATTCCCATCCCACAAGGAAAAAAGAGTCTGCAGCTCGTAACAATGATTATGCGGTCAGGTGGAGTCGGCCGATTGGAACGGTGCGGAGATCAGACAGAGTGACGAGTGTGAAAAACAGTCTGTGTCGAATAATTAATCTCAATCAACTTTTGCGTCTTTCATGATCTCCCGTTATATTGGCCGCCGGAGGAGACGATATGATTCATCACAAACTTCACGAGATCCCTGAGGAGCAGGTTACCGAATATTTCGGGCGCAAATTTTTCAACGGCGAGCAGATCACACTGGCCTTTATCACGATGAAGAAAGGTGCGGTCGTTCCGACCCATCAGCATGAGAGTGAACAGTTCAGTTACTGTGTCAGTGGATCGCTGAGGTTCAATGTCGGCGGCGAGGAGTTGATCGTCCGGGCGGGGGAGCTGCTCCAGATCCCTTCCAATGTCCCACATTCGGCTGTTGCAGAGGAGGACTTTAGCGGTCTGGATATCTTCAGCCCGCCCCGCCGCGATTGGATCGATGGCACGGACGACTATCTGCGCCGGGGTTAGCCCGGCAGACCAAGCTTCTTCCACTTCGAATCGACGAGCTCCTTGATCTCGGCGCTGGTCTGGTTCTCGCGTGGCCAGCGCCGGTCGAAGCCTTCGTTCTTCCATTTACGTGTACCGTCAATGCCCATCTTCGATCCATAACCCGGTTGACGTGAGGCGTGGTCGAGAACATCGACCGGGCCCATCGTGAACTGGATGTCCCGTTCCGGATCGATGTTGTTGAGCACCTTCCAGGCGACCTCGCTCGGGTTCTGCACGTCGACATCGTCATCGACGACAATGATGCACTTGGTGAACATCGCCTGACCAAGTCCCCAGATCGCATTCATGATCTTCCGTGCGTGTCCGGGATACTGCTTGCGGATCGAGACCAGCATCAGGTTGTGAAAGACCCCCTCAAATGGAAGACTCATGTCGACAATCTCCGGGAACTGCCTCTTCAAAACCGGCATGGTGATCCGGGTGATCGCCCATCCCATGTAGCAGTCCTCCATCGGAGGTCGACCGACGATCGTCGTCTGGTAGATCGGGTTCTTGCGGTGGGTCACCGTTGTGACGTGAAAGACCGGATAGGAATCCTCGAGTGTGTAGAAACCGGTATGGTCTCCGAACGGACCCTCGATCCGCCGCTCAGCCGGGTCGACATATCCTTCAAGTATGATCTCGGCCGTCGCCGGTACCTCCAGATCAGCCGAGACACACTTGACCATCTCGATCGGCTTCTCGCGAATAAAACTGGCAAAGATCATCTCGTCGAGATCATCTGGCAGTGGCAGCGTTGCGGCAAAGTTGGTGATCGGCTCGGCACCGATGGCCACTGCCACCTCCATCCGGGCTGACCCTTGCTTCTCGAGATCGCGCTGGTGTGCGGCGCCATGCTTGTGGATCTGCCAGTGCATACCGGTCGTCTTCTCGTCATAGACCTGCATCCGGTACATTCCACAGTTACGCTTGCCGGTACGCGGATTTTTCGTGAAGACCATCGGGAAGGTGATGAAACGCCCACCATCCGCCTCCCAGCACTTCAGAACCGGCAGGTCGAGCAGGTTGAACTCGCCCTCTCTCAGAATCACCTCCTGGCATGGACCTGATTTGACCTCACGCGGAAAATACTTTCCAAGCTCTGCCAGTTTGGGAAGCATCTTCACCTTTTCCAGCAGTCCTTCGGGGGATTTGAAATCGAGCCAATCGGTCAGGCGTGCCGCAACATCCTCGACATTGTCGACCTCCAGCGCCAACTCCATACGGCGCTTGCTTCCCAGTGCATTGATCAACACCGGGATGCGTCCTCCATCGACATTCTCAAAGAGCAGCGCCGGTCCCCCCGCCTTGCTCACCCGATCGGTGATCTCAGTGATCTCCTGATCACTCGAGACCGGCATCGTGATCCTCTTCAACTCCCTGTTCTTTTCGAGAACCTTGATAAAATCGCGCAGATCTGAATAGGCCATGATGATCTTTTTCCTGTATCTCTTCCGCAATGATGACGAATCGAACCATTCAATCGATCAGAACCTTCTCCGGTCGCTGAACGGCAGTCAATAAACAAGTTTTTGATGGTAGCAACCACCCGGACGGGAGGCAAGATGGAGGTATGTCACCGATCTAACGATTCTGTGGATAAGTCTTGATCGCCCGGTCGGCCAGAGTGGTCGAGTCTCCTGGCCGACCGGGGATGGTGGAAGTGTGGTGGTTTCAGGGATGCCACTTGTGGAATTCGTAGATTGGCTTGACCTGGCCGCTCAGTCGCTCATAGTCTTCCGGCAGATCGATATCTTCGACAATCGTATTGGTCTCGACTGGAACTTCAAGCAGATCACCGCGATTCGCCTGCAGAAATCCACGCATTCCTTCAGGTGAATCGTCATCGATCTGCATAATGGCATCGATATATGCCGTACTGACAATGACCGGATGGCCCCAGCGTCCTTCCCACGTCGGAACGACAATTCCCTTCTCACCCTTCTCGAACGCCTCGATGAGAGTATTGATGACGGCCGTGCCAATCATCGGCTGGTCGACCAATGCCAGCATAAACGCGTCTGAATTCGGACCGAGCATCGCCAGTCCGGTCTTGATCGAGGTGAGCATTCCACGCCGATAGTCACGATTGATCGCGAACTGTACTCCTGTCCCGGCCAGACCAGGGCGTATCTCGGCTTCACGATGGCCAAGCACGACGAAGATGTCGTCCAGTTTTGAATTGCGCAACTGGTGGACGCACTCGCCGATCACCGTCCGCTTGCCCCACTTGAGAAGCGGCTTGAATGCTCCCTGCATTCGCGAAGATTCGCCGGCCGCCAATAAGATTCCGGATATCATAAAGATACTGATGCCTCCCGATTCAACATAAGATTACCTTGGTAGCTTGCCTCAACCGTGCCGCCCTTTCAAGAATTCTGATGGCCAGACCACTTATTTATCAGTCTTCATTACTTCACCTTCGACGGGGCTGGCCTGTCCGGCCAGGCTTGCGAAAGGTGTGTTGAAGCTGACGGTCCTTCCGGCCTGTCCTGCCGGAGGCGCCTCTTCCGGCCTGGTCTCCTTCGCGGCACTCCCGGTCTCTAAACCCAACTCGAGGGTCCGCCGGCGGTAGATGGGACGCTCAAACATCGGCGAGATTCTTGTCCAGTCACCTGCCGAGAGCGGATCGTTCATCAACCGCTGCATCGCCTCAACCTTCGAATCAAGGTCATCCAGCATGGCCAGCAGCAGCGCCTCTGGCGTCGACGGCAGTTTTGGTGAACCGTACTCCAGCTTTCCGTGATGCGTCAGCAGCAGGTGAAGAAGATGGCGCCGCAGATCATCCGGAAATCCCTCGATCTCCCCGATTTTTCCAGCAACGAAGATCGTCTCCATCACCAGGTGCCCGATCATCTGCCCTTCATTGGTGTATCCAAAAGCACGCTCATATGAGAGCTCGTCGATCTTCCCGAAGTCATGAAGGATCGCTCCGGTGACCAGCAGATCGACATCGATTCCTTCATAGTGGCTGCCCATGAACCGGCAGAGCCTGACCAGTGAGAGGCTGTGTTCAAGCAATCCCCCCAGATACGGATGATGCATCGTCTTTGCGGCTGGCGCCCGCTTGAACTTTCGGACTGTCTCCGGGTCGGCAAAGATCTTCTCCAGCAATTGTTTCAGCCAGGGATTCCGAAACTCTGCAACATATCCCATCAGATCCCGGAACATCTCCTCGACTTTGAAACGGGTCGTTGGGAAATAGTGGTTCAGGTCGACCTCCTGTGCCTGACAGGGGCGCATCCGATGGATCGAGATCTGCAGATGATTCCGATAGGAGTTGACCTGACCGCGCACAAAGACGATGTCATCCCGGTCGAACGTGTCGATCGAATCCTCGAAATTGTCCCACCACTGCCCGACGATGTCTCCAGTCTTGTCGGCCAGGGTGATCAGGGCAAACTGTCCTCCAGTCTTCTTGTTCCGCAGTTCTTTCGATTTGACCAGAAAGGTGCTGCTGATCGTCTGATTGGCCTTCAACTGATCAATAAAGATCTTTTCCATAAATTATCTTCTCGGCATTGCAGGAGTCTGGCGCTGATCCGACGCGGTCGGCATTTGACGGGGCACGCAAGCAGGTCAGTGGCAGGATGCCATTATCTTTAATTAGCTTCGAAATTGGCTTCGCAATCTATATCTCAGGATAGAACACGTAATCCACGATTCGGACTGTCAGTGAGCGGCAGAAGACCTCGCTTCAAGAAAGAGGTCTCCTGCCAACCTGGAACAATTTAAGATAGATCAAGGAGCAATCTAAAGGTCGGGCTATTCCAGGTCAGACCCTCAGTTCATCTCCTTCGCCCGCTTTTTGGCGGCCTCTTTACGCTCTTTGGCCTGCTCCTTTTCGAGCTTCTTTCTCTCTTTCTCTTCTATGTATGGAACACGCTTGATCTGCGCTGACTTGACCTTCGAATTTTCAAACTGGAAGCGCGGATCGATCTCGATGAAGGCTTCATCCCGCAGCTTGGCAAGATACTCATCGATCTGTTTCTCTGACTTCTGGTTGACCAGGTAGCGACCGATCGCATCCTGAACCTTCTCGTCCTCGAATGGGAGGGCGACCGGATCTTTTCGCTGATCGATCCGGAAGATGTAGAAACCGTTCTCAAGTTTGACCGGATCGGTGATTGTACCTGCGGCCGCCTTCTCGACCGCTTCGCGCACTGTCGGGGCGAGATCCGGGATCTTGATTACGCCGATTACCCCCTTGCTCTTGCGGCCAAGCTCGTCGTCAGAATAGCGCTCGGCGAGAGTACCGAACTCGATCGCTCCGCTGCGGGCCTGCTTCAACACCTCTTCGGTCCGGGCTGCCGCCTGCGCCTGATCCTTGCCGAAAGCAATAAAGATTCTGCTCAGGGTCAGTTCACCCGGCTCGGTAAAGAACTGTTTGTTCTTCTCGTAGGCGTCCCGCTTGTCCTTCTCGGTCAACTGCTGGTAGACGCGACCATAGACTTCACGTCCGATCACGGCATCCTTCGAGAAGTTCTCGGCCATGATCCGTTTGACCTCCTCGATGTCGTAGTTGGCTTCACGCATCTTCTGCGAGAGACACTCGAGGGACTCACAGTTGTTCTCCTTCATCATTCGCAGCAACTGCTGGTTGACCTGGGCGTCGACATTTATTGAGAGATCCTTCGCCCGTTGCGCCAGAAGCTGGGTGCTGATCAGTTCATCAAGAATGCGCGGTTTCCATTCACTGAACTTCTTCTCCAGATCGTCGCCTTTCA
Organism: uncultured Acidobacteriota bacterium; assembly: GCA_903862855.1. Taxonomy (GTDB): domain Bacteria; phylum Acidobacteriota; class Blastocatellia; order RBC074; family RBC074; genus CAIOZW01. The sequence continues at coordinate 16,691 of CAIOZW010000287.1, read as the reverse complement.
GACCCTGCTTCTTCAGCTCTTCAAGTATGTCGCGTTGCGAGGATTCAAACGATGAACGCATGATCACGCCACCGTTGACCCGCGCAATGACCTCATCGACCAGGTTGGCATCGGGGTCCTGGGCCTGAATAAAATTGCTACCAGTCAGAAAGATTGCGCCAGACATCAGCGCTCTTGCAAGCAGTCTTTTCATTCGATTTTCCATCCTGTCTAAGCCAGCGTTGTCATTTAACCGGTCAGTCGTCGATCCTGAAATCTGACGACGGCCATCTAGGCCGAAGGGAAGCGACCACGATAGCTGAATCCAAGCCGGTCGGCGTGAATACGGACACGCGCTCCCTCGACCAGCCGTTTGTTATATTCATCGATCAAGGCCTGCTTCTTCTCGCTCAGCAGACGCGACTCGATCTCTTGTTTCACCTTCTCCAGCGAAAGCGGCTCGGCACGCTGTTCGAGTTTGAAGATATGGTACCCGAAGTTGGATTTGACCACCCTGCTGATCGACCCGATCTTGAGTGGGGTGATCGCCTGCTGCAGAGCGGGCGGCAACTGATCTGCCTCATAGTAGATCAGCCCGCCACGCGCGGCCGTTGGAGCATCGGAATGTTCCTTTGCCAGAACGGCAAAGTCTTCCGGCTTTGCAATCACCTGACGGTAGAGTTGCTGCGCCTCGGCATCCTCAAAGACCCTTATCTCGCGAACGTAGAAGCCGTTTCGACCCTCATATTCCGTGCGTCGGGTAGCATAATCGGCGTCGACTTCTGCCGGCGTTACCTGGACGTTACCCAGAACCTTCTTGTTATAGAAGGTCATCGTCAGGAGATCTTCACCGATCTCGAAGCGTCTCTCGGCGCTCTGCAGAACGGTCTGATTCTGGTCGGACCCCTCGGTGGTTGTCTGCTTGTACTGGGATTCAAGCTCACGGCTGATCTCTTCGTCGGTTGGTACGATGTTCTCGTTCTGTGCCTCACGGACGACAAGCTGACGGAGGATGAACTCGTCGAGCAGACTGCTTCGCTGAAGATCGATGTCGAGCTGGCTTGAAGCAATATCCGAGAGGCGTGCCTTCACGAATCGATCGAAGGCCGAGGCGTGGAGCGAGCTGCCGTTGAGTTCGACGATTACCGGAGTCGGGTCGTTCGCCCCACTGTCGGCTCCAAAGTAACGACAGGCTCCGGTAACCGACACGACGGCAATCGTGACCGCAACCAGCGCCAGGGGCCTCACCCTGATCCATATTCCCATTTTACAGGAATCTCCAAGTTGTCTCTTGATGATCGGATTCATATACAACCTGTGCGAATTCTGGATTCTACGACGAGCAGCCACGAATCGCAAAGGAATAAGAATGGTAATTGTTGCCTCTCAGACTGTGCCCGGAGGTAGGAACCCGGGTCGTCCCCACCAAATCCGGTGTCCAATCTGGAGGGTGTATCGACTGTAATGAAAACGCAAATACTTTGTAAACATTGTAAAATTGACAAAATGCGACTGTACGACGGCCGGGCAGTGGCTATAATCAGTTTATGAAAATGGAGCGTTGGAGAATCAGCAGTTACTCAAAGATCCAGGTGGTGGTCGCCGGTGGATTGCTGCTGCTTCTGCCCCTACTGGCCATGATGCAGTATCGACTGCTGGGCAAAGTGAGCGAGGCGGAGCGCGAAAGAATGCGCGCCAGTCTTCAGGTCTCGGCCGATCGATTCAGCATCGATTTCGACCAGGAGCTGATCCGTGTCTACAGTGCTTTTCTGACGGTTCAGGCACAGACTATTCCTGGAAATGGGCTGAAGTCGCCTCTTTCCAGTGGAAGCAGTCTGACAACAGATTCTCGGCAGGAGGGCCGGCCAGACAACGATGCAGTGACCGAACGCTCGATTGCCCTTCTCAACAATGCCTTCAATCGTTGGCACGAGACAACCGCCTATCCGCGTCTGATCGAGAGCATCTATTTGGTTCGCACCCCGGCGGAGGCTGCCGGACCGGCTGGTCTGTTGAAGCTGGAGGTTGAACCGGGGCGCCCACAGCCGGTTGTCGGTCAGGTTGAGTGGCCAGCCGGTTTGACCGGAGTGCGACGCCAGTTGACGGCGAAGCGCGAAGTGAATGTCAATGAACTGCTTCCGGTGGCGACGACCACTGATGGCCAGCCCTATCTGCTGTTTCAGTTGGTCGATTTTCGTTCCGGCCTGCCCGGAACACCTGGCAGCCCCGGGCCTCGTGGAGAGAGGGAGCGTGGAGGATCCGATCCGCTCGGTTTTGGAATCGTCACGATCAACATCAACTATCTGCGTGAGGAGATGCTTCCCGCGCTTGCCCGCCATCACTTCGTCGACGGTGACCGCAAGCTCTTCGACATGGCCATCTCTCCACGTGTCGATGCCGATCGACCGGATAGCTCACCGGCCATCTGGCGCTCGGATGCCGATCGACCCACCATCTCGTCGACCCCATGGGATTTTCGTGCGTCAGATTTGAGCGTGCGGATCTTCAATCTTCGTGCAGATCTTCTTCGCCAGCAACTTCGGCGCTGGAGGCCGGCTCCGGATGGATCCGCGACCCCCAATGGAACATTACGTCTCGCCCCCATCAACGGACGCCTGATCTTCAATGAAGAGCTCAAACCGCTCTGGGATCTCCACCTGCGCCACTATACCGGCTCGCTCGATGTCGCCGTTGCCAATGCCAGACGTACCAACCTGATGATCAGCCTGGCGATTCTCTCACTGCTCACGGCCAGTTTCCTTCTCATGTTGGTCTCTTCGGGACGGGCCCGCCGTCTTGCTCAGGAGCAGATGAACTTCGTTGCCGGTGTCTCTCACGAACTTCGGACACCCCTCGCAGTGATCGATTCAGCTGGTTATAACCTTAGTCGAGGCTTCGTCAAACGTCCTGAGGCCACGCGCGAATACGGCGAGATGATTCGCGCCGAATGTCGACGACTCGCCGAGATGGTCGAACAGGTTCTTGACTTTGCGACATTCCGCTCGGGACGTCAGGTCTTCGACTACCAGCCGATCCCTCTCTCCGGAATCGTCGAGGAGGCCGTCAGAGCTTCTCAGCCCCTTCTCGATGAGGGCGGTTTCACAATCGAACAGCAGATGTCCGAAGCGAGCCCCGGTGAATCTGACGCTATACTTGTGCTGGCCGACCGTCAGGCGATGGTCCGTGCACTGCGCAATCTGCTCAGTAACGCCATGAAGTATGGTGGAGATGACCGGTGGATCGGATTGCGTGTCTTCGCGGTTCGGCGTGGACGTCACCAGATGGCCTGTCTGACCATCAGTGACCACGGGCGTGGGATCTCACGTGAGGATCTCTCACATATTTTTGAACCCTTCTACCGCAGTAGCGATGTCCGGCTGGCCCAGATTCAGGGGAATGGCCTTGGGCTGAGCCTCGTCAGGAATATTGTCGAGTCTCACCAGGGGACGATCAATGTCGAAAGCACTCCCGGACAGGGAACATCTTTTACAATCATTCTGCCAACGGCCAGTCTTCCTGTCGCAGAAGAGGTCCTGGAGACATCACCTCTTTTGACCGAGACAAGGTTGCCAACGCGATAGCCAATACCATGCACCAAAGAATTCTTCTGGTTGAGGATGAACGCGGGCTGGTCAGAACCCTCACCGACTGTCTGTCGGGTGAGGGGTATGTGGTCGAAACCGCGCTCGACGGTGAGGCCGGGGCCAGGATGGCCGCCGAAGAGAACTTCGATCTGCTTGTTCTCGATGTCATGCTTCCAAAGAAGAACGGTTTTGATCTTCTCCGTGATCTTCGTCAACAGGGTATCGCCACGCCGGCAATCATGCTGACTGCCCGTGGTCAGGTCATCGATAAGATTCTCGGACTCAAGCTCGGTGCTGATGACTACCTCACCAAACCCTTTGATATGGGGGAGCTCCTGGCCAGAATCGAGGCGATTCTGCGTCGGGCCACCTCCACCGACCAGCCGATCTCCGAGACTTTCAGCTTTGGTGACATTCGCATCGATTTTCCCCGTGCCGAAGTGACCCGGGCCGGGCAACCGGTTGAGCTGGCTGCCCGCGAGTACAATCTTCTCCGCTATTTCATCGAGAACCGTGAGAAGGTTCTCTCCCGCGACAAGCTGCTCGATGAGGTCTGGGGCTATGATGCAATGCCTGTTACCCGCACGGTCGATGTTCACGTCGGTCTTCTCCGTCAGAAACTCGAACCAAATCCACGCCAGCCAAGGTACTTTCTGACTGTTCACGGCCTCGGTTACAAGTTTGTCGGCTGATCTCACTCCACCAAGAATTTACATTCCTTACATTATCTTTACCGCTCCTTTAACCACTATCTCCTCCACTCAGGCATGATGCAGACTCGAGATCGAGGGGGATGGTGGGTCAGAAATGGCTCCCGTAAGATTTAAAAGATAAATTAACGATAAAAGAGAGATATATGAGTTGTAGAGGTAGGAGGCTATGATTAAACAAATATCAAAAGTGCTGGCTGTCGCTCTCGGGATTTTCCTGATGGTGTCGATTGCCCAAGCGCAACAGAGTTCAACCCTCCGTGGTCAGGTCGTCGATGAGCAGGGCGCCGTGATTCCCGGCGCCAAGATTACCGTCACCAACAATTCGACGAAGAAGCAGCAGACCATCACCTCCAACGCCCTTGGAGAGTACAGTCTGAGCGGCCTCGCAGCTGGAACCTATACGGTCGTCGCCGAATATGAGGGATTTCAACCTTTCAACAGAGCCGATCTGCGGATCCCGGTGACCGGACCTCTGCAGATGATTCTCAAAGTGGCGGGTGTGACAATCGTTACAGATGTCGCTCTCGACTCAAAGACAGTCTCGGTTGAACCTGATCAGAATCTCAGCGCCACGGTGCTCGATGAAGAGTTTATCAAGAACAACCTGCCTGATAACGAAGACGATCTGCGCGACTATCTGAATGGACTTGCTGGTCCGGCCGGCGGCGGTGCATCTGGCGGACAGGGGGGAGCCCAGATTCTTGTCGACGGATTCAGTGGCGGGCGTCTTCCACCACGCGAGGCAATCTTTCAGATCAGGGTCAATCAGAACCCTTTCACGGCCGAGTTCTCCAATCCTGGTTTTGGCCGTATCGAGATCGTTACCAAGCCCGGCAATGATCGCTGGCGCGGTAATGCTCAGTTCAACATGCGCAACTCCGCACTCGATGCGCGTAACGCTTTTGCCCTTATCAAGCCGGATGTCCGCCAGGAGCGTTATGGATTCAATATCGGTGGTCCACTCATCTCCAAGCGAATGTCCTTCTTTGCCAACTACGAGGATCGAACCCTGACGGGTGGCAACACGGTGGTCGCCACTACCCTCAAGGGGCAGGAGGTCTACAACGTCGAAGCGCCCAGTGGCAATCGCAACTTCAACTCACGCTTCGACTATCTGATCAATCAGAAGAATACTCTCAACCTCTCCTACAGTTTCTTCAATTCGGAGAGTCTCAACCGTGAATTTGCCGTCCGTTTTGGCGGATTTGGTGGAGGTTTTGGCGGCGGTGGCGGCGGTGGTGGTGGAGGTTTTGGCGGTGGCGGATTTGGCGGTGGCGGCTTCGGTGGTGGAGGTGCCGGAGGTGGTACTTACACTCTGCTCGAGCGCGGCTCCGACTCGAACAGCTCCAATCATAATATTCGCCTCTCCGAGACCTTTATCATCAGTACCGCTCTTCTGATGGAGTCCCGACTTCAGCTGGAGCGGCAGAATAGCCAGTCCAGGGCGAGGACGACCGGAGTCGCGATCAATGTTCTCGATGCCTTCAACGGCGGGGGAGCCACCTGCTGCCCAAGCAACTCGACGACCAACCAGATCGAGTGGCAGCAGTATCTCACCTGGACCTTGAAGAAGCATACCGTCAAGTTTGGCTGGCAGCTGCAGCGGGAGGCGATCGACGACTTCAGTGCCACCAACTTCAATGGCACCTTCACCTTCTCAAATCTTGAGCAGTATCGACGTGTGATCAATGGTGACCCGACCGCCCGTCCGCAGCAGTACACGGTCAACCGCGGCAATCCGGTCCTCAACTATGCCATCACCCAGAACTCCTGGTTCTTCAATGATGACTGGCGGGTCAATCAGAAGATGACCCTCTCCTTCGGGCTTCGACACGAATTTCAGACACAGCTCGTCGACAAGCTCAACTTTGCTCCGCGTGTCGGTCTGGCGTGGTCACCGTTCCGCGACCGCAAGACAACCTTCCGGTTTGGCGGTGGTCTCTTCTACTCTCGTCTTGCGAGCAACCTTTATGAATCAATCCTGCGCTTTGATGGAGTGACTCAGCAGAGCATTCTCATTCGCAATCCGCTCTATCCCGATCCATTTGCCGGTAACCCGAACGTCCAGATCAGCAATACTGTCAAGAGGGTCTTTGAGCCGGGCATGAAGGCGCCCTACACGATCAACTACTCCCTGACGGTTGAACGTCAATTGCCAGTTGGACTCAATGGATCGTTTACGTACATCTATGCGCGTGGTCTGCACCAGTTCCGAACTCGCAACGTCAATGCACCACTGCCTGGAACGTATGATCCAACCGTTCCAAACAGCGGCGTTCGCCCACTGGGTGACGTTGGCAACATCTACCAGATCGAGTCATCGGCCAACTCAAAGTACAATGGTCTTCTCTTCCGGCTCGACCGGCGGATGGGGCGTAACCTCAATCTCTTCGGCAACTACACTCTCTCCTGGACAAAGAGTGATGCCGATGGGTCCGGTTCTCTCCCAGCCAACAATTACGACCTGACCAGTGAATGGGGCCGTGCCTTTACCGATCGGCGCCACTCCTTCTTTGTCGGTGGGCGGATCGGACTTCCCCTCGCGATCAACCTCTCACCATTCATCAATGCTTCGTCTGGAGGGCCCTTCAGCATCACGACCGGCTTTGACGAGAATGGTGATACGGTGATCAACGATCGACCGCTCGGGTTGAGCCGCAATTCAAGCCTGCCGGTCAGCCTCTATGGGAACATTGCCAATCGCTGCATCTCCAACTGTACGCCGGGCAGCACCTCGCAGGTGCTTCTCCGTGATTTCCTCCAGACCCGTTTTCCAAACGGTGTGACGGCCCAAAGCCCGGGATCGCTGAATGTCAATATGAATGTCAGCAAGACCTTCAGTTTTGGCGAGCGCAAAAATGCCCAGGCCCAGCAGGGCGGTGGTGCCGGTCCAATGATGGGTGGAATGGGACGAATGGGTGGCGGTGGGCCAATGGGCTTCGGCGGAGAGAATGGTCGTTTCAACCTGACTGTCTCTGCCCAGATATCCAATGTCCTCAATCGGGTCAATATGGGTAGCTTCAGCGGTGTGCTGGGATCACCATACTTCATGCGCTCAAGCTCGGCGGGTGGCCCCCGGCAGTTTGAGCTGGGACTCCGCTTCAGCTTCTGATCAGCAAGCTGACCTATATTTCGGGGAGCGCCGCCTGCCAGGGTGGCTCTCCCCGAATCTGTTTCTCTCCCCGAATCTGTTTATGGATGCCTTCAGGTCAGGCTACCTGGATGACATGGGAGCCAAGCCGCCTGCAAACCAGATTAGTATCACCGGCAGGCCAGGTGTCCATCTGGCCTGAATCTGAAAAGAGGCTTGTGGAGTCGTCACCCTGACTGAGGACAAATCTTTTTCAGGAGAGAGAAGCTCTGATGGTCACTTTCGTCTGATCACAATCAGCGCAAACATTCCGGTTCGATGCTCACCAGAAATTCTCTCCAAGGTCCTGACAATCTGATAAGACCATCCCGGTACCAGACTACGCATCGATACCCCACCTGAAATGAGATAGGAGATTGGCATGAGCGGGGCAATTCGCTCAATGCTCAGTCCGGGAAAGCGTCTGGTGAACTCAACTCGATCTCGTTCAAGGACAATCCAGGGCAGCGCCCCATTGGCAGCCGAGAGTGGTCCGCCAGCCGGAAATTTCCAATCAGCGACATGCGGCTGAAAAGGTTCGTGATGCAGATTCTGATAGATCAGTCTTCCCCATCCGGTATTCCAGGGCTCGATCATAACGATTCGACCACCCGGCCTGATAACCCGGGTCGCTTCCGTAAAGAATCTTCCACAATCAGGCAGGTGATGAAAGACGTCTGTCATGGCGATTCCGTCCAGGCTGGCATCGTCAAAATCGATTGACTGGGCATCGATCATTCGGTCTACCCCTGGTACTTCAAATATCTCACTTGTGATCAATCCTGGCAGAAATTCCTTCAGGAATCCGGCTCCCGAGCCAATCTCCAACACACCTGCCTCCGGAGCAAAATATGACGATATTGCCCGGTACCATTCAGCGTAAATATTCGATAGAAAGTGCTTTGACCGGATGACCTCCAACCGTCGGGCCGTCGTCCGTGGGTCGTCCAGAGCCATTCCACGGGTCAACGGATGCTCGAGCCACTCTTTGATCGTTTTTAGCATGATTTTCTAAAAGAATTTGATTCGCCGGGCAGCAAAGATCACCATCCGCAGCAGCAGCAGACCATGGCTCCACCGGGAGATATTGGTCTCGCCGTACTGACGGGTGTGGTACCGGATCGGCAGCTCGGTAATCTTCAGGTTTAGCTTGGCGGCTCCAAAGAGCAGATCGAAATCACCGAATGGGTCAAAATCCCCGAAATAACTTCGATTCGTGACCAGTCGCTCGTAATCGCGTCGCCAGATCACCTTCGTTCCACAGAGCGTATCCCGCATCTGCTGCCCCAGCAACCAGGTGAAGGCAAAGGCAAAGAATTTGTTCCCCAGCAGATTGAAGAAACGCATCGCCTTATCCTCCATCGGATAGACAAGGCGCACCCCGTTGATGAACTCTCCCTTGCCGCTGGCGATCGCCTTGTAGAAGACCTGCAGGTCCTCGGGGGGCACAGTCATGTCGGCATCGAGGATCATCAGAATATCACCAGTTGCCGCTGAAAAACCGGTCCGCACTGCATCACCCTTGCCCTTGCCCGGCTGCTTGTAGAGGCGGCAGTTTCTCTCAGGATGACGGGCCATCGCCCGCTCGATCTCCCCGTAAGTGTCATCCTTCGAGTTTCCCTCGACAAAGATCAGCTCGCTTCCACCCGGTCCCAGCTCTGGTGTGCGCTGAAAGAGTTCTTCAATATGACCCTCTTCATTACGCGCCGCCACAATGACACTACAGCTAGGGGTGCGATTGGTCTCCAGATCGACTGGCAACCCGATCACGAAATTTGTCATTGCCAAAAACCGAAATGGGAAGATCTTCGGCAGATAGCGGTTGATCAGGTTTGCTCCAGGAATCCCAACGGGAACAAGTATCTCCGGCATACTCTTCAGAGTCTCAAAACCAGAAAGAGTAAAGAGCTGCCGAACGTCCTCAACCGTTACCCAGTTCTGTCGCAGCAGCGGTGTCGCCAGGCCCAGCCGTCTCGCCAGGCGAAGTGGCGCCTGCCAGAGGTGGCTGTAGAAGTTGAGAATGATTCGTGTTCGTGGATGACAGTATTTCAGTAATTGTTCCAGCGTCGACTGGATATCCCAGAGATCATTGACCAGATCGGAGAGGATGATGAAATCAAATTCTTCCGGCTCTTCCGTGGAGATGTTGAGCGTCTCCACATTACACACCTTGAAAAGGAGGTGCGGATAGGCTGAGTTTGCCGCCTCGATCGCGGAGGGTGAGAAATCGATCCCGACTCCTCTGGATGGTGAGAGACTTGCCAGCAGTTCACCCTTTCCACATCCCAGTTCCAGAACACTCGAGCCTGCGGGAATGATATACCTGTAGATTTTCGATAACATCTCGTGATAGTACCGCCCGATGGATCGAACTCTACGTTGGGATATCTTCTCCCAGTGCTCGCTCCGGCTCTTGAGAAATATGCTTTTTGGAGTTGTTTCAGTGCTCATGTCTTCGCAACGGCTCACTATGATGCAGATAGCAGGTAAAATTGACTGAAGCGCGTCAAATGGATCCCGGTCTGGCCATAATTACATCGCAGTATCGCCCCACAAACTTGGACAATCTGGATGATCACTTCAACTACGTCGTAGATCATGCCTTGACCCTTGGGTGTCAAGAAGCATTGGATCAATCGCTTCATTTGAAGATCGGTTCAACTCTAAGGAATCGAGCCATATGATACTGCTTCCTCGACATGGAAAAGCCCCCACGACCTGGCAACTTTATCATCGCTCCATCTTCCACATGCACTGATAAGACTGTTGCTGAGTGGGACAAAACGGGTCGGCATGGTTACCCACAGAGCAGATCGGTCAGTAAGATTATGAGTGGTTAAAACAGTCCTGTTATTACTGAATGCACCAGGATCACCACTAAATTGCATCTGCGCGGCCTCATTTTGAATGTCTTTCAGGTCAATGTATGGAAGGCGTGACTTTCTGGATGCAACCCCATTATCCACGATCATAATACTACTTCCCGGATTGTATCTGAAATGGATTTGTTCCTGTCCTGCCTGACATTTCATGCTCCGTAGTGGTGGCACGGAGCCGGTTGATTTTATGATTACCGGCGCAATCGTTGCCAGAATGACCATTGTCAAAGCGGCAAAAAGCTGGATAGTCGTGAGTGATCGCGCAAAATCCGAGGTTGTTGGCTCGTCGACCAACGGCAATTTCTGTCGCCGGATTGGATGCAGATATCGTTTAAAAAAGACTGCAACCCAGGCCGCACCGATGGCTGGAAGAATGAAGAGCAGGCCGATTGTTGCTGCATAGACTCTCAGTCCGGCATCAATTGATGGAGCAAAGGGAATCGAAATGAAGTACCCAAATGTGATGAATAATAACAGCTTTGCATGATTAGTTCTTCTATTGGCGATGCACCAGACAAGCCCTCCGAGCAGCAGAATGTATGTGGCAGGCTGGATGTACTGAGTGATGGTATAAAAGCCTGTTATTCCAACAAACTGGTATGCGTGGTAGTGATGACCCGGCATAAATTCAGCCCACATTTTATAGATTCCAGCCAGTAAGTCGACAGGATGTTCTTTGAAGTGGGCAAATGCCAGTTGATACATATCGGCTCCCTCCCGAGCCAGCGGGTAATCGGTCATTACCTGAGCCCAGCCTTTCCCCCCCACAACAAGTCCATAAAGTGTATATGAAAAGTTTGAAAACGGAACCTGATCGCGATGCTCACTGATCAGCCTGGTAAGGATGAAATTGGCGATAAAACCAGACAAGGAAGAGGCGGTGCTCAAGAGAGAAATTCGTCGATTAAATCTTTGATCATCTCTAAAGATCAGGCCACTCGAAAGGATGATGCAAGGAAGGACAAAAAAGGTTCCGGCCCTCGCACAAAGAGCGAGTGTTAGGAAAAAGATACCCGCCAGCATCATCGGTTTTGAAAGGGTTCTGATCGCTGCATATAGGATGGCGATACTCGTCATACCCAGCGCCAGCCCAAGGTTCTCTGTCAGAGTCGTCACATTGCCACCACCCCCAACGTGCCCGTAGTATAAAAATGACAATACAGTCACAATGGCGCCTGACAATGGCGAATGGGTTTGACTGACTTCACGCGCCAGAAAAAAAGTGCCAAGCGCATTGAAAACTACCAGAATCACCATGCAGGCAGAGAGGTTCGAACCGGTCAGCTTGAGAAGGCTTGCCAGCAGCCCTACGAAGAGTGGGCGTCGTGCCGACCATCCGATTGGAAATCCATCAAGCAGCGCCGAAGCATCAAGATAGTAACTATTGGCGTCAGACCAGGGCAGCAGCCCACCAAAGGTCATTCCAGGTACAAAGATGTGATGGTTCCATATCGCAACCAACGGTAACAGAAATAACGTGATCGTTGTCGACAGTGTCAATGCCAGCCCTGCAAACCCTCGAATCAGGAATCCCCAAACAAGTATCAGTCCGCAAACAAGTATCAGAATGAGATGCGACTTGGCTGAATTATCAAACAGTGCCGGTGATAGGTCAGTCATCAAAAGAAGCTTCAGGATTCCCGCTGAGACAGCAGATCCAAGCAATAATGAATAGATCAGAAGAAGGGCGTCAGATATTGGGGCACCTTTGGCGGGGATCAAATTCCTGATCCGGAAGGCGAGATTGAAAATGGTCTGCAGCATTTTCATGGCAAAAAACCGTGTTGTCAGTCGGCGATGATTCTACTGTCTGATCGAACACCCGGCCAAAAGCAGGGCACACTCACTGGAGTGAGGTGGAAACAGATTCAGACTCTATAAAATGGAAAATCGGCAAGAGGATTCAGGGGCTATCCCACAGGCTGTCAACCAGCCTCAGTCTCGGCACTGGGGCGCTCAATCTTGGCTGACAATTCCATCTATTAACGAAAATTCAGAAGTAATATACGAGACTTTCGATGGTCAATACAAATATTGAGAATTGTCAGTGAGCCAAATCAGGAAAGAACCAGCGACCCAACTGTCGCCAGCTGGAACAGACAGCATATTTTATCGGTAAAAGTGAGTCATCCCGGGGATGATAATTATCAGAATTCGATCTCTCCACAGGTCATCTGCTGGCTCAGAATGATTGAATTTCGCCGCGTCGGGGAGCCGATTCAAGTTGATTGTCGTGCTGCTTCCCTGCCGCCTCAGCTGGTGGCGTCACACTGATCGAGGCAGATCCGCTCAGTTGTTCTTTTTTTCTGGACAATCTTCGGTGATGGCACAGATAATGAAGATTGCTGCGTCGACAAGGCGGTCGAAATTGCAATGAATAGAGGGTTGATCGTTGAGGTTTGAGACAGGATGAAGCAGAAGAAGACGCCGCGCCGCTTTGCGATTCTTGATCGTGACGGAACGATCATCGTCGAAAAGCACTATCTTGCCGATCCGCATCAGGTTGAGCTTCTTCCCGGGGCGGCGGCTGGACTGCGGATGATGAGTGCCGCCGGATTGGGACTGCTGGTGGTGACCAACCAGTCAGGGATCGGACGAGGCTACTTTGATCCGCATACCCTGGATAAGATCAATGCACGTCTCGATGATCTTCTTCTTGCCGCAGGTGTCACCCTCGATGGATACTATGTCTGTCCACACATCCCCGAGGACAATTGCCAATGTCGCAAGCCCGCCCCCGGACTTGGGGCTCAGGCAGCAAGAGAGCACGATTTTGACCTGCAAAGCGCTTTTATGATCGGGGACAAGCTCTCCGATCTCCAGTTTGGTCGTAATATCGGAGCGGTCACGATTCTGACCCGCACCGGGTACGGTACGGTCACTGAGCAGGAATGTCATCCTGGTCCAGACTATGTCGTTGATGACCTGCTTGGAGCGGCCCGGATCATCGGTCAAATCATCACAGAGGAGGGTCAAAATGTCGGGTCAGCCAGTCTCTCTTGAAAGATTTGTCGAGGATCACATTCGCACAAGTTCATCGGTCAAGCTCGCGACTTTCGAGCAGGAGTGTCAGACGATTATCGCTGCAGCGAGAATGATTGCGTCGTCATTTCGTGAGGGTGGAAAGCTGCTGCTCTGTGGCAATGGCGGGAGTGCCGCCGATTGCCAGCATCTCGCGGCCGAGCTGGTCAGCCTGCTCACCAAGGATTATCCACGGCCAGGATTGCCGGCAATCGCCCTGACGACCGATTCGTCGATCCTCACCGCCTATGCGAACGATTTTGGTTTTGATGGAGTCTTCTCGCGGCAGGTTGAGGCACTGGGCAGACCAGGTGACGTTCTGCTGGGGATTACGACCAGCGGGGGGTCGGTCAATGTCATCAGGGCGCTCGAAACCGCCGCTCCCCTTGGACTGCGAACCATCGCTCTCACCGGCCAGGCTGGACTTCTGGGCGTAACTGCGGATCTGGTTATTCGCGTCCCCCATTCTTCGACAATGCATATTCAGGAGACTCATCTCGCCATCGAACATCTGATCTGTGGGATGGTCGAGCGGCTCCTTTTTGAGCCTCCTGATCCCCGGGTTCATCTGCGTTGATATTCTTGCCAGCAACATAAACCGGGTTGAATCTGCTGATAATTGTTCGATTGTTGAATAATTTTCACAATTCCCCGGAAACTCGCCCTGGTTTAATGGATGCCAGATGAACAGTTTGCTGATTGATCTGCTTTTGATCACTCGATTTCAAGACCATTTATAGTCTATTGCGGAGGTTTCCTGAATGACAGAGAGGCAATGGTTCTCACACCAAACGGCAATTGTAGATGAGCCCGCAGAGATCGGACCTGGAACAAAGATCTGGCACTTCTGCCACGTCTCAGCGGGTGCACGGCTTGGGGCGGGTTGTATTCTTGGACAGAATGTCTTTATCGCTGCTGACGTGGTGATCGGAAGTAATGTCAAGATCCAGAACAATGTCTCGGTCTATACGGGAGTTGAACTGGAGGATGATGTCTTCTGTGGGCCCTCCTGTGTCTTCACCAATGTTGTCAATCCGCGCTCGCAGATCAACCGCCGCCACCTCTATACCAGAACCCTCGTTCGACGTGGGGCAAGCATCGGAGCAAATGCGACAATCGTCTGTGGAGCAACGGTCGGTCGATATGCGCTCATCGGAGCTGGTGCGGTGGTTCGTGGTGATGTACCAGATTACGCTCTCATGCTTGGGGTGCCAGCCCGGCGCCGCGGGTGGGTGAGTCGGCACGGTCACCGCCTGACCAGCCCAGACTCAGAAGGGGTCATGATCTGCCCGGAGAGCGGGTGGCGTTACCGTGAGGTTGAGCCTGGTATGCTTCGATGTCTCGATTGGGCGGAGGATCTTGCTTTATCTGTGTCTTGATAGTAAAGATATTGAAGTAAAATATACTCGGTATATCCTCAATTGCACATTATCGTAGCCATCCGGTATACCTCCAAAATGTTTCGGACTGCACATTCGGATTAGAAATTCGGACCATAAATATGTCAGAACAGAGCCAGACTTTCAGAAGCTTTCAGGATAAATGGGAGCAGAATCAGACCCTTGCCTTCGAGCAGACACTGCGTGAGGGGGCAGATATCTTCAACTGGATCTTGACCAGGAATGGTTTTCCATCTGTTGATAATTTTTCTGCGTGGCTCTCTGGGAGACGTAGGATATTGGATGCCGGGTGTGGTAACGGCCGGGTGACGGCACTTCTCGATCGATACGCCCCTGCCACTGCTCGTATAGTCGGCATCGATCTCGCTGCGGCACACGTCGCCAGGCAGAATCTGGCAGGTAATCCCAGAACAGAGTTTCATGAGGGCGATCTTCTCGGGGACCTGCAAGGTCTGGGAAGATTCGATCTCATATATTGCCAGGAAGTTCTGCATCATACTCTCGATCCAAAGCGGGCCTTTCTCAATCTCACCACTCTGCTTGAGGATGGTGGTGAGATTGCAATTTACGTCTATAAAAAGAAGGCACCGCTGCGCGAGTTCGCTGATGATATGATCCGGGACGCCATCTCACCTATGGCCTACGAGCAAGCGATTGAAGAGATGAAGCAGATTACCGAGCTAGGGCGGGTTCTCTCCGAGCTGAAACTGAAAGTGCAAATTCCTGAGGTTCGTCTGCTCGATATCGAGGCTGGCGAGTATGATCTTCAACGTTTCATCTACAATTTTTTCCTCAAGTGTTTCTGGAACCCGGAATTGAGCGAAGAGGAGAACTTCGCCATCAATTATGACTGGTATCACCCTCAGCTCTGTTCAAGGCATACACGGGATGAGGTTGAAGAGTGGTTCAAGGAGGCCGGTCTGGAGATCCTCCATTCGCTGGTAGACCCATATGGTATCACTGTCAGAGGGCGGCGAGGAGCTACTTCGGACGCGCCAGATGCATAATCTGACTTTTCTGTAACAATGCTTGCCGACAATTTGGTTCGGTATTATCTGGCAGCTCGACCACGCCGCTCGAATATTGATCATTTGGAGAGTCAGTCGTGATCAGACACGATGAACCATTTCATCATGTCACCTTGAATGGCTCAGATTGTTGATATCCTGAGGGAAAGGCAGCGGAGAGGATACGAATCTGCTCCGTGAAGCAAAGGAGATATCTGCGGGGAGATGTGTGGTTTTGCCGGAATAGCAGGTCATCTAAACAGGGAAGGTGGTCGAGAAACACTACTTGCCATGAGTGGAGCCATGGCCCATCGAGGACCTGATGGTAATGGGCTCTGGGTCGATTCGCGGGTTGGTCTCGCCCATCTTCGACTGGCGATTATCGATCTTGCTTCTGGAGATCAGCCAATGACCGATGAGACCGGTTCACTGGTAGTGGTCTTTAACGGAGAGATCTACAATTTCCAGGAGGTGCGGGCCGAGCTGCAGCGGTTTGGTGCAGTTTTTCGGACCAGCAGTGACACGGAAGTGCTGATCCATGGGTACCGTCGATGGGGACGGGAGATGGTCCACCGGCTCAACGGCATGTTTGCCTTTGCGATCTACGACCAGCAGCAAGGTCGAATCTTCATCGCCCGCGACCGACTGGGGGTCAAACCTCTCTACTATTTTCAGGATGACCGACACTTTGCCTTTGCGAGTGAGCTTGGTGGACTGATGGCAAGTGGCCTCGTGCCGCGCGAGATCGACCAGGTTGCCCTCGATCTCTATCTCCATTACCAGTATATCCCTGCGCCGCAGACGATCTATCGAAAGGTACGCAAGCTCGAGGCAGGATCCTGGCTCGAGCTTGATCTGTTTAACAATCAGACGGTTCAGTCAACCTACTGGGATATCCAGACTGACCGCCAGGTCGATGAGAGTCGCACATTTGATGACTGGATAGAAGATCTCGAGAGCCTGGTTACAGACGCCGTC
>CAIOZW010000286.1 GCA_903862855.1 uncultured Acidobacteriota bacterium | reverse complement strand
GTCAGCATCAATTTTGTAGAGGTTATTGGAGGAGTTATCGACGATGAACCAGATGTACCTGCCATCGAAGGCACAGCCGGCTGCGCCACCCCCGGAGGCCGGGGTTTTGAAGTTGCGGAGGGAGTTTCCAGTGGTGGGGTCCAGCTCATAAACGTCAGATTCGGGCCATGTGCTGCCAAACAGGCGGGGGCCGAACGCTTTTGTGCCGAAGCGGTCGATCTGTCCGGAGTTCACATCGTAGCGAACGAGGCCGTAGGCATCCCCGGCGCTGGTTTCGAGATCGCTGATGAATACGAAGGATCCGACCGTTGCAAGACCTCCGGTGCCGGTATCGGACGCTGAAGCGGAGGCATTATTGATGATCTGGTGAGTCCACGAACCATCTCCGGGGTTGTAGATGGAGATATAGACGGTGGAAGTGCCGTTGAAGACAGCGATCTTGCCATCTTCCATGACGGCGACGTCACGGACGGTCTGGCTGACTGGCCTGGAGCCGGCGGGCCATGGCACTGTCACAGTGGATTTCAGCAGTCCCTGGCGATCGAAGAATCTGAGCGAGTTATTGACGGCGACGATACGATCGGGTGAGAAGATATCGGTATTGCTGCGAGAGATTGTCAGCGTACCGGCATTCGGGCCCGCGTCTTCGAAGACGATGTCGGGAGTGGCCAGAACGGAGATGGTTTCGTGGTCGAGGACATCCAGTGTGAGTCGGTCCTGTTCACTGCCGAGATATTCGACAGAGATGATGACCTGCTGAGTACCGTCGAGGAGGGTGTCGTCGATGGCATCGATCGGCACGGTGACCTGCCGCTGAAAAGCGGGGATGGTCACGGGAAGTGAGACTACTCCGCCTGACCTGGCTTCTGTTCCGTCGCTGATCAGCAGTGTGACTGTAACGGCCTGACTGAAGGGCGCGGTGACCTTGCTGATTGTCACGGTGGCGGCATTGGCGCCATCATTTTCGGAGATGGTGGACTTTGAAATGGACATTGAGATCGCTTTGAGCTGATTCAGTGCCCCGTTGACGTTGAGTCTGGCCCCTGAGGAGACTCGACCGAAGAGTGCTGGCAGCCGATCCGCGCCTGCGTAGAGAGCCTGGATGATGGTCTGGTAGGAGGCTGATGGTGAGACGCTGCGGAGCAGCGCGACGGCTCCGGCAACCATGGGCGAAGCCATGGAAGTGCCACTGCTGAAATCGTAGTTGGGACCGTAGAGGGCCGAGCGGGTTTGAGGCGTTGTGCTCCAGATATTCACACCGGGTGCGCCGATATCGACACTGTTGAAACCGCGGTTGGAGAAGCCGGCCAGAGCGTCATTCTGATCAGTGGCAGCAACCACGACGATGTTGTCCTGCGGGTAGCTGGCAGGGTAGACGGGGTTGAAGTCGTTGTTGGCGGCGTTATTGCCGGCGGCGACCACGACGATGTGGTTATTGCCGCGGGCGTTGATAATGGCGTCTTCCAGTGCCCTTGTGGGGTTTACGCCGTAGCTGTGGTTGGAAACAACGGCGCCCATGGACACTGCGTAGTTGATCGCTTCGATGGCGGCTGAAGTCACGGGGCCACCAAGATCAGGACCGATTTTGCAGGGCAGAATGGAGACATTCCAGTTCATGCCGACGGTCCCGATCCCGTTGTCGCCGACGGCACCAACCGTCCCGGACACGTGCGTACCGTGGCCGATGAAGTCCATGGGATTGGCATCGCCACTGCCAAAGTCCCAGCCGTTGACATCGTCGATGTAGCCATTGGCATCGTCGTCGAGACCGTTACCGGCGATTTCATTGCTGTTGTTGTAGATGTTTGCGGCGAGGTCCGGGTGGTTATAGTCGGTACCGCTATCGAGAATGGCGACGAGCACCGATTTGCTTCCTGTGGTCTGATCCCAGCCCAGATCGGCGTCGGTGTCGGCATCCGGGCGACCGGTG
>CAIOZW010000285.1 GCA_903862855.1 uncultured Acidobacteriota bacterium | reverse complement strand
CATATGGATCGAAGACACTTTCTTGGCAGCACCATGAGCAGCAGCCTCATGCTTGGTCAAACCCGGCTGCGTGACAATCCACGCCAGGATGAGGTCACTCTCGAGCGTGACCAGCCCGGCCTGCCTCACCGTGGAAAGGTGCTGGCGGCGATCCAGCCTCATTGTGACGACCTGCCCCTCTTTGCCGGTGGGACGATTCTCAAATTGATCCGCGAAGGTTATACCGGGATCCTCATCCGGACAAGCAATGACGAGATGGCTGGGCGCGGGGCAACTGTTGGCGAGGTGGTTCGCAACAATGAGGTCGACAACTTCGAGGTTGCCCGTCGCCTTGGTCTAATCCGTACTTTTGACCTTCAGTACCGTAACCATGAGTTTGACGCTGTTGCCGCTGCCGAGTTGCGCCATCGCCTCATCTTCATCTTCCGGCTCATGAAGGTCGATACAGTAATCTGCTATGACCCCTGGGGACATTACGAAGAGAATCCCGACCATTATGTGACTGCACGGTGCGTCGAGGCCGCCTGCTGGATGGCTGGGGGACAATGGGACCTGCCGGAACACTTTGCGGCCGGACTGCAGCCACAGGCCGTCAAGGAGAAGTACTACTTTGCGCGTGGGCCCCAGCAGGTCAATCGGGTGGTCGATATCAGTTCAGTCTTCGAGCAGAAGATCGAGGTCAATCTGGCCAATGTTACTCAGGGCCCGGCAGGCGAGAATGGGGCAGCCCTCCGGCGCCAACTCGCTCAGCAACGACTGCGGCTCCCGATCCTTGGCCAGGATGATGTGACGGCCAATCGCGAGTATATTCGACATATCGTGCTCCACGAGGATGCAGAACTGGGACGGAACCATGGCGTTGCCTATGCCGAACCATTCCACTACATTGGACCGAAGCCATCGATGCTCGATGAGTACATTCGGAAAAATGCCGTTCCGCTCTAAACTGAGCATGGTATCAGGTCTGAACGGATATCTGGTCGACGCATCGATCGCAATGTCGAGCGAGACACGTCGTTTTACAACGCCATTTTTATTGACAGTTGTCATATTAATGGCAAACTCTGATTTGCATCAGGGTACTCTCTTCGATAAAAATCGATGAGGCAGCTTCGGCACAACTCAGACGGTGATCTCAAGAAAATGGACAAGATTGATTTTGAAAAGATTGGATACGAGGATTTTCGGAGATTCGCAGAAGATCCGACCATGTCCACGTATGAAAAGATCGGCTTTCCAGATTCGTATCGGCAAGGGAATGAGGGACAGATCTTTGCCGATATTCTGGCCAAGCTACCGCCACTCGATGAGTCCCGGAAAAGGGTTCTCGATATTGGCCCCGGCTGCAGTGACCTTCCTCGTCTGCTGATCGAGAAGTGTGCCGAACGCGAGCATCAGCTCTTTCTTGTCGACAGTTCCGAGATGCTGCTGCTGCTCCCTGATCGGCCGTTCATTCACAAGGTCTCGGCCCAGTTCCCATTCTGTCCAAAAGAGATCGCCAGCTGGAAGGGCTCACTCGATGTCGTCCTCTGCTACAGTGTGCTGCATTATCTGGTCGCCGAGGTTCCAGCGCTGAAATGGTTCGATGCCACGCTCTCCCTCCTTGCTCCCGGTGGTCACCTCCTGCTCGGTGATATTCCAAACATCTCGAAACGAAAGCGTTTCTTCAGCAGCGAGAGTGGTGTCCGCTTTCACCAGGAGCTCATGAAGACAACAGCACGCCCCGAGGTAGAATTCAATCGCCTCGAATCGGATCAGATCGATGATACATTTCTCATCTCACTGGTCAGCCGGGCAAGAAGTGCCGGCTTTGATGCCTATCTGATTCCTCAGAACCCCGCACTTCCAATGGCAAATCGAAGGGAAGATCTACTGATCGTCCGACCCTGATCTCAGTGTCATATGATGACTACTAAAAGACGCAAGCTGATTCTGGTTGGTGACAGTGCCTTTGCAGAGATTGCTTACGAATACTTTGAAGTCGACAGCGACTATTCTGTCGTCGCCTTCTCCGTCGAGAAGCCCTATCTTCGCACTGACCACAAATGTGGATTACCAGTCGTTCCATTTGAAGAGTTGACCGATCATTTCGATCCGGCAACCCATGAGGTCTATGTTGCGACAGTCTATACCCAGTTGAACCGGCTTCGCGCACGGCTTTCGTCTGCTGCCAAAGAGAAGGGATATCGTCTGGCTTCGTATATCAGTTCGCGTGCCTTTGTCTGGCGTAATGCCGAGATCGGTGAGCACTGCTTCATCTTTGAGGATAATACGATTCAGCCATTTGTCAGGATAGGGAAGAATGTCGTGCTCTGGAGTGGCAATCATATCGGTCATCACTCGACAGTTGGTGATCATTGTTTCGTCTCTTCACACGTTGTCATCTCGGGTTTCTGCGAGATCGGTGAATATTCGTTTCTGGGTGTCAATTCGACCGTTGCCAACAATATCAAAATTGGCAGGGATAACTGGATCGGGCCGAATACCGGTATCATGAAGAATACTGCGCCTGGCGCACTCTACCGTACGGTGCAGCCAGAGGCCTATCGCTTGACCGCCCCCGAGTTCTTCAAGATTAAGGAATAGCCATCTCCACTCATCTTGCTCAGCAAAGGAGCGCCATTGAATGCAATCAGTTGACCAGATGATCTATTCAACACGTGAATACCCTGGGGCGACGATCGAGGAGGAAATGGCTTAAACCCGGATGCGTTGAGGAGTAACTGCTCAGGAATCTCACCACGAGTCCTTACGGCTACTGACTTGATAAGCCGGCTGCGCTCGTCCAGAGTTGAGATAACGAAGAAAGGCCCCGATACCACCGAAGATGGTGGTATCGGGGCCTTCTTTGCAGGTTCGGGCGGCTCTACTTGGGATCGCGGTTCCACCAGTACTGCTGATCGAGCTTGACCGGTGAAGGGGTGATCCGGTCAAGGGTCTCGCCATCGTAGAGTTCACCGTTCTTCATGACCGTTTTGATCGAATTGCTATTGCGGATATCGGTCAAAGGGTTCTGATCAAGGATGACCAGGTCGGCGAGCTTACCGACTTCAAGAGAGCCCAGATCCTGGTTGAGTCCAATCGCCTCAGCTCCAAAGATCGTTGCACAGCGCAGGGCCTCGTGCGGGGTCATGCCACCTGACTGGAGAGCCCAGAGCTCCCAGTGAACCCCGATTCCCTGCATCTGACCGTGTCCACCCAGTCCGACTCGTCCGCCAGCCTTGACGATGGCCGCTGCCCCTTTGGCAATACCGACGTGGCCATACTCTTCCGGATGAAACCACTGTCCACGCCGGCGAAGCATGTTGTTGAGCAGCTCTTTCGGGATGAAGCGGGCCAGCTTCTGGTTTCCTAGAACATCGGTATTCTGGAAGAAGTAGTTCTCTGTCCACGGCGCACCATAGGCGACGAGAATGGTTGGAGTGTAGTAGGTCCTGGACTGCGCGACAAACTCGACCATGTCACGGTAGAGCGGCTGAATGGGGAGGGAATGCTCATTGCCCGAGAATCCATCGATCATCTGCGAAAGATCGAGCTTCATGTCGAGCGCACCTTCGGTCGTCGGAGTAATGTTGAATTCGCGGCAAGCCTCGGCAACCCACTGGCGGACAATCCGGTCACCGGCGACATACTCCTTGAGCGTCATCGTCTGGTAGGCCTCTTTATAACGCTTGATGAAGTTTTTGGTGGACTCCTTGTCATCGAGACCCGAGCGATCAAAGACTCCCGGGCCGGTGGTGTAGATTCGTGGGCCGACGATGTCACCGCTTTCGACCAGATCGGCATAGGCATAGACATCGGTCGTCGCACTCTGCGGATCGCGGGTCGTCGTCACACCATAGGCAAGATTGGCGAGATATTGCCAGACCTGAGTCTGGTGAACATCACGTGGAGGCCACATATGCGCGTGCACGTCGACGAGACCCGGAATGATCGTCTTGCCGCTCACGTCGATCACCCGGGCATCGGCTGGATAGGCAGGCTGCTCTTTGGACTTGCCCTTGCCCGTCGTTTTTGGCAAGGCGCGGATAGCCGTGATCCGGTTGCCGGTAATGGTGATCTCGCCGCGCTCGATCACTTCATCACCCTTCATGGTCACGATACGTGCTCCAGTAAGGATGGTGATACCGGATGGGCGTGTCCGTGGTTTCTCGACAATCAGTTCGGTCGTCTCGGGTTTCTCTGCACCAGTCGTCTGATGATAGAACTTTGCTCCCCACGACCAGGTGACCGTCGACCCGTTGCGCGACCATTCGAGATAGTCGCCACCCTCGACAGAGAGTTTTTTGACTGGAACCGAAGGAGATGGACTGGTGACATTGACCGTGACCGTTTCGCGTCCAGCTTTCGGTATGGTGACAAGATAGTGCTTGCCCTGCACGTCGCAGAAGGCCATCATCCCATTCGGTGAGATCCGGATAATCGTTGCTCCCGGAGGATTGGGCGGTGCACCGGTGCCGGTCACGCGGAGATGAGTGCGACGATCGAGTCCATCGAGCCGCAATGAGACGAGGCCCTGGTTGCTGGTCAGGTAGACTCGGGTCGGATCGTTACTGAAGTGTGGATCCCGCCCACCCTGCGTCGGACCGATCAGGGTCGACTCGCCACCATTGGCTGGAATGAAGCGCAGATCCCGTACCGTATTACCGCCGAGCCCATCGACCTCACCTTCGGCATGGCCATGGAGGATCGATTCAGTCTCGGAGAGGAACTCGTGCTCACCGCGCAGGTCGGCGAAGAGCTGATCCTCGATCGCTCCGGTGGTGAAGACGATCTTTGAGTTGTCAGGGGAGAAGACCGGCTCGCTGTAGAAGGCGGCACGGCGTGTCAGCTGTTCCGGAGTCCCACCGTCTGCCGCTGCCCGATAGATATGCCCACCCTCACGTGACCAAGTGACAAACGCAATCTGCCTCCCATCCGGTGACCAGGCGGGCATGAACTCACCCGTATTCAGGCTGGTCAGTCTTCGCGGGGCTGAACTGTCCGAGAGATCCTTGAGGTAGATCCTGTTGAAAGCTGTGAAGGCGACCCTCTTCCCATCGGGTGAGAGCGTCGGGTAGCGGATCAGTCTCGCCCGAACCGTCGCGCTGTCGTCAACCCGATAGTCGTAGCGGAGCCGGGCGGCAATATCCATCTCGACCTTCGCCGTGAAGGGGATGTTTGTTGCCGACCCCGTCGCAAAGTCGACGCGCTTGATCTTGCCGTCAATATTGACGAGGAGCGACTTGCCATCTGGCATAAAGGCATAGCCGGGGAATGTATCGCGTGTCGCTCGTGATTCCTGGTCATCGCGCGTCACCCGGTCGATCAGCCAGCGCTCCTGGTTGGTCTCCAGATCGCGTACTCGCAGAGCGGTCCTGGTCTGCCAGCGAGTGGCAAAGACGAGCTGTCGTCCATCTGGTGAGAGCACCGGACGCATCGCACTCCCCGGAGCATTGGTGATGGTCGATGTCTCGCCCGACTCACGATCGAAGCGAACGATCTGCCAGAGAGGGAACTGCGCATTGTAACTGAATGAACCAGTCCGCTGCGCCCAGTAGATGAACCGACCATCCGGAGAGGCGATGGCGCCCATCTTGTTGAGCTGCGGCCGTGCCGGCCCGGCATCCTGCCCGGGTGTCGGTGGCGGCGGTGGCGGCGGGCCGACGCTTATGCCGCTGCCACCATCCTTGTGCCAGAGATAGGCGTGAAATGTCCCGATTCCTCGCTCCGATTTTGACGCAAGAATATAGTTGCCATCCGCTGTCCACGAAGGGGAGAGGAACATGAGCATTCCAGCGCCACGACCTTTGGTGATCGCCCGCGGCTCACTACCATCCGGTCTGCTTACCCAGAGCTGCTCCGCTCCACTCCGGTCACTGATGAAGACGATCTGCTTTCCATCCGGTGAAAACTTCGGCTGACTCTCGAAAGACATCTCGCCAATGATCCGCTTTGCCTCACCGCCGCCGATCGGAAGCGTATAGATGTCTCCAAGCATATCGAAGACGATGGTCTGCCCATCAGGCGAGACGTCCAGCGAGAGCCACGTCCCCTCATCGGTCGTGAATGAGACCTTGCCCTCAGGTTTGAGGATCAGCTCCTCCTTCTTTGGCGCCGGCTTCTCCTCTTTGGACGGACTTGCCGGTTGCTGGATCACCGCTCCAAGACCCACCAGCGGGTCGATCAGCAGGCAGATTGAGAACAACAGGCACAGGGTCTCACGAATGATTCTCGAGTAAGTCATCTCTCCTCCATTGTGCAGGTTTCGACCATAAACCGGTTCTTCTCATTCCCGGAATTGATCAGCTTTCAGATCCGATATCGTAATGATGATTCCTTTACAGATTGCTCAATAATACAGACTCGAAGAGGAAACATAAATCCCCTCGATGGATTTACCGGAAGACGGATCAGGTTTATGCTTGGCAGGACAATTGAACCAAGCACAGGAGGCGCTGAATCATGGAAAAGGGATCTGGTCTCAACTGGCGAATCGATCTTCCAGCCATCGGTGCACTCGTCACCTTTGGCACCTGGATTCTGCTGAAGATGGCCTATCTGCCACTCTACCTCAGTTCAATCTACACACTGATCTTCATCGCCGGATCCTGGTACTACCTTTCACGCCGCTGGGCTCTGCACATTCCACCCATCCTCGCGCTCCTCGTCTACCTGACCGCCTTTCTCGACGGGATCGGAAATCTGCTCGGGCTCTATCGGCAAAAGTTCATCCATATCCAGTATGATGAGTTTACCCATTCACTCTCCCCAGCCCTCGTGGCTCCGGTGCTGGTCTGGCTTCTTGAGGCGCTTCTTACTCGTTCCGGGTATCGACTGCCGATGGGTTTGATAACGATCTTTGCGATCACGATCATGTTTACGATCGCCGGTTTTTACGAGATCGTCGAACTCTGGGATGACAAGTACTTGCACCCGGTTCCTGGTATGCGGATTCACGGACCCTACGATACATCCAACGACCTGCAATGGAACCTGGGGGGGATGATCCTCGGCGGGCTGCTCGCTTGGCGGCTTCTCGGACGAAGAGGATCCTTAAGTAATTCAACCGTCGGTTGATGAGTCGAGCTTGAACGACATTCGGCCATCTCTGGTCGAAACTCCATAAACTCGAAAAGATGACCTATAGAAGGTGAAGATTCAAGTCTAGCCGATTCCTCACCTGAAGCTATGAGGCTTCGATGTTGGGGCTTTCTCAATTTTTGTTAAGTTGCCACAATCTTCGGGGCAAGCACAAGGGCTGCCCGTGGTGCCGACTTGGGCAATCATCCAGAACAAAGGCAGGCACAAGGCCTGTCCCGATGTGATCTTTCGTGCGGAGATGAGCTGGGATCAGATCCTCGTTCCCGCCTCAGCCGGTTCAACCAGAATCGTCCGGAAAGAGGCGAGCCGAACCTGGCCCGGAGCGAAGCCCTTCGGTTTTGTGACAAACTTCTTTTCACAATAGTTGACGGCGGCTTTGGGCAGATCTTTGGCCTGACTGAATTTAGCTGCGAGTTGGGCGGCCTCGAAGATCGACCGATGCGGGATCTCCTGACGCTTAGGATTACGAATGATGACGTGTGAACCTGGATAGTCAGCCGCATGAAGCCAGAGGTCGAATGACTTGGCGACACGCATCGTCACATGGTCATTGTCACGATCGGTTCGCCCGACAACGATCTCATACCCGTCACTTGATCGATACCTTCGTGTTCCGGGGATCGTTGCGTCCTGATGACGTTCCTTGCCGCCAGTGGGCGAAGACGGCCTGGCAGAAGATCGACCTTTAGCATCGGATATCAAAGCGTACTTGGCCGCGATTTCTTCAAGGTCGACCAGTCTGGTCAGTGATGGCAGTCGATCCTGATCCTCTTTGAGCTGCTCGATCTCAGCGGTTACTGTTGGGCGTCTTGAGGCGATCGACTGGCGAGAGTGGCGTCCCTTACGGGCCAGTCTGAAGTAGTGCTCCGCAGACTCCTGAACCGTCCCGAGATCGGCGGTCTCAATCTCGATCAACTGCTGCGCCGGGTCGAAATAGTCGACTACCAGCCATTTTCCATCCTCAGTCAGGACGGCCTCGTGCGCATTGGTCAGCAACAGATCACCCTGTCGTTGCCACGACTCGGCCTCGGCGTACCTCTCCTCCTCTCGCTCGAGGTTGCCAAGCAGTGAATGGAGCCTTTTCAACCGGGTCTGAATATGGGTGGTCAGTTTCTGACGAAGGCTCGTCAGGTTGCGTCTTGCATCGAGCAGATTGAAATACTGCTCGGACGCTTCATTGATCGTTGGCAGACTTGTCTGGAGCCTTGCCGGTAGATGGTGAAGGGCGATCGAGCTGAGATGGAGCGTCAGGTCGTCACAACCTGGTTCATCGATCAGTTGAGCCAGTGGTGGGTTGGCATAGATGGTCGGATGGGCAGGTCGAGCCATCAGCTCATTAATCATCTGCGTCCAGCCAGTTTCGAGAGATCCTGACTGGTCGACACGGGTCGCCAGTTCCCGGGCCAGCAGAGGCGTGAAACCGAGCAGATGGTTCTGCGCGGCGGCGCTGATCCCTCCAGACTCCTGTGCGGCGATCCGTTCGAGATCCTCTGCTTGGCAGGCCAGCGGGTCGATCCTATTGCGAGGTGGCGGAGGATCATCATAAAACTCGAGTGGCTCCTCGCGTTCGCGAAGCTCGGCCAATACCCGCCGTCCGGCGACCAGCAGCACGTTGGAGGTTCGTCCGGTCAGCGCGATGATGACTCGAAGTGGCTGACCATTCTCCCCACGGAAATGAAGATGAATAATTCGGTCATAACCGAGAGGTTCGACTCCGATCAGTCTTGAGCCATCCAGATATTTGTGCCAGAGCGAAACGAAAGGAGTATCGTTACGCAGGTTATTGGAGAATGTGCTTGGATGGCGACTGGTCAGGTAGAGTCCCAGTCGCAATGGATCGGTCATGATTCTGAGCCTGCGACCATCGCGCAGGTTGAAGTCGATCAGAAGGTCGGTCAGACCTGACTGCCACACCTTTCCGGGCCGATGGCCGGACAGGAGCGGGTTTAACTCGTCAACAATTGAATGGAGCAGGAAGAGGTCCATGCCGGAGTTGATGATTGAGGATAACCAGGGTCAATTCTCGACCGGCACCGTCTTTGAGACAAGGTCCGGCAGGCTCAGACTCTGCGCCGTTACTGCTCGAATCAGCAGATTGAGTGGAGGAAGGAGAAAGGCGATTGTCGAGGCCCAAGCCCGGAGAAGACGTTGCTGGCGTGTCACATCATTCGAATCGTCCTTGAGCGACACCAGTCGCAGGTTGAGCATGGCCATTCCAAAGGTGCGCCCAGCCAAAAGCAGGGTCACGGCATAGTAAAGGAAGGCCAACCCAGAGAGCAGGATGACCATCAGGAGCAGCGTCCCACTCTCGAGAATGGTGTTGAGGATTGCGTAGCAGGCAAAGATGGGCAGAAATGAGAGTGAGACTATCTCAAAGTCGCATCCACCAGCCAAAGATCTAACCCAGAAGGTTGCCGGTTGTCCTTTGGTAAGGGCCGTCGGTCCGAAGACTTGCGGAACTTCGATGATCTGTGTGGTAACCGGCGTATCCTCAAGTCGCAGTTGGCCAGTTGTCCGGATGGGGCGGGAATCAGGCTGTGGAGTTACGCGCGGTTGCTCCTCAGCAACCGCCTCACCCGGCTTCATCGCGACAGCCGCTGGAGCAGGTATGCTGACTGGAGGAGGAGCCGGTTGTCCCTTGTCCAACAAGGTCCCAGAAGCAGGTGGCTCGGCCATTCGCTGGACCATCTTCACCGGTGTGCTATCACTTACCTGACCCTGATCAGCCTCTCGACTCTTCTCAGGTGGGGCGAGGGTCTGCACACTCTGCTCGGTCGCTTCTCTACCGTTCAGCCGGGGAGGGGCGACAGTCTCCCTGATCTTTGGTCGTATCTTCTCTCTGCCCAGACCGGTTGAGGGCTGACTCAAGGGGGCAGTCGTGCGGCGTTCCTTCTCGGGGGCTGGTGGAGGGGCGCTGCGGACGTTCTCGGTGGTAGTCTGTTTTACGATCGGACGCCCAGCGGTGGGGGACCCAATTGGGGGCTCCGGTTCAACCACCCTGGCCGTATTTGCTCGAGAGGTCGCCACACTGGCACGGTTGGCGACCGGCAGTGGAGTCACACCGCTCGAAGCTTTGCTAAGGCGTTTCAAGGCCGACACCACGATTGGATTGCGGTCGAGGAGTGAATCATCGGTTCCTTTACCGCCATCCCTTCCAGAGTGCCCGGCATTCTCACCTTGATTAGATGGATTCTCAGGCGATAGTCCGCGGTTCTCACGAGACTGTCTGACTCTCTCCCGCAGCTCCTGTCTCCACTCCGGCAACTCGACTTGTTGATCATCGACAGCACCAGATCTCCCGGCTTTCCCGGTATATGGAAATCGAATCAGATTGTCTTCAACCTCAGCTTCGTTCAGAGTGTCGACATCCGAGCGACGACGAATGACCGGACGTGCTGGTTCAACTGTTTTTTCAATAAAGGATTGTGGCCGCGCGACCATATGCCGCCCAAGCAGGTGGTTGTATTTGCACTCTGGGCAGATCTGCGCTTCGGGGCGCATTACTGAACCGCAACTCTTGCACGTCATAACTGATCCTGTGGCCAGGGTAAACTGACAACCGGTAACTCAACAGTCACACAAGACCGGAACTCAATATCAGGCATTCAATCCTTATTCAAACCTTGAGGATAGTAACAGAGGCTCATGAAGCAGGTCAAGAATTACTTCATGCGCGTGTCATTCGCGGTGGCCATCATTGAAGCAGGTTTTTTTACCTTCTCCAGTCCAGATCAGGCTGAATTGCCCGATCCTCTCTGCCCGGAGATAAAAAGATGGCAAGAGTACCTGGGTACTCCTGCCATCTTGAGGTTTATCGATCGGGTTGGTCGATCAGGGTTATCGATTAGTCCAGATCGTCATCAAACGCCGGCTCCTGTTCGTCGAGCATGGCTTCATCGAAATCACTATCGAGAGAGTCCAGGGACTCATTATCGTCGAAAGACTCTTCACCGGAGAAGTCATCGATTTCACCATCTCCATCCTCATCACCTTCGAGTGAAGGAAGGAGTCGGTTGTTGGTCGCCGCGACAACTGCATCGATGTAGCTCTGGGTATCGTCGATATCCTCGACCTTCAATTCACGTGCAGTGGCATCATCCGGAATCCGGACATTGCGGTAGAACTCCATGCCGGTACCAGCCGGGATGAGTCGTCCCATGATGACGTTCTCTTTCAACCCGCGCAGGTAGTCGATGCGCCCGGAGATGGCCGCTTCGGTCAGGACACGGGTCGTCTCCTGGAAGGAGGCGGCAGAGATGAAAGATTCAGTCGAGAGAGATGCCTTGGTGATTCCAAGGAGCAGTGGATCAGCCGTTGCTGGCTGCCCGTCCTGCTCGAGAACCCGGGCATTCTCGTCGGCGAACCGGAACCGGTCAACCTGCTCTTCGAGCAGGAACTCGGTATCTCCAACATCCTTGATCCTCACCCAGCGAAGCATCTGGCGGACGATCACCTCGATGTGCTTGTCGTTGATGTGCACACCCTGGAGCCGATAGACCTCCTGGATCGCATTGACCAGGTAGCGCTGCAGCTCCTCCATTCCACGTACCGAGAGAATGTCGTGGGGATTGAGCGGCCCGTCCATCAATGGTTCTCCAGCCCTTACGTGATCACCCTCCTGCACGTTGATGTGTGTTCCGCGTGGAATAGAGTACTCACGATCCTCACCACGGTCACTGCTGACAATGATCTTCTGCGACCCCTTGGTGATGTTGCCGAACTTGATCACACCGTCGATCTCACTCATCACCGCTGTTTCGCGAGGCTTGCGGGCTTCAAAGAGTTCGACGACGCGCGGAAGTCCACCGACGATGTCCTTGGTGCGGGTCGACTCACGGGGGAGCTTGGCAATCACATCACCCGCTGCGACCTCATCACCGTTGAGCACCATGAGGTTGGCGCGGATCGGCATAGAGTAGGTCTTGAGCACCTTGCCACCTTCGCTCTTGATCTCGATCCGCGGCTGGCGCTTCTCATCAGGCGAGTCCATGACGATCGGTCGGGTCTGACCCGTCACCTCATCAACCTCTTCGTGGACGGTGATGCCCTCGAGAAGATCACGCCAGTGGACGGTTCCACCCACCTCGGTAAGGATGGCAAAAGTGTAGGGATCCCACTCGGCGATCATCTGGCCTTCTTCAACCGAATGCCCCTCGGCCACCAGCAGGGCAGTGCCATAACCGATCGGGTATCGTTCAACTTCACGTCCACGATCGTCAACGATCAGTACCGCTCCATTACGGTTCATGGCGATGATCTTGCCCTCGCGATTGATGACCGTATTCAGCGACTCATACTTGATCTTACCGGCAACACGCGCTTCATGATGCTGCTGTTCGGCCACCTTGGTCGCCGTACCTCCAATGTGGAAGGTCCGCATGGTCAGCTGTGTGCCAGGTTCACCAATCGACTGCGCAGCAATCACTCCAACGGCCTCACCGATGTCAACCAGCGCTCCGGTGGCCAGGTTGCGACCATAGCACTTGATGCAGCATCCACGGCGGGATTCGCAGGTGAGAACCGAACGAATTCGAACTTGCTGAATACCGGCGTTCTGAATCTCCGAGGCGATGTCTTCGGTGATCTCTTCACTTGCTTCGATCAGTAACTGGCCAGTGATCGGATCGAGAACATCCTCCAGGGAGACCCGTCCGATGATGCGCTCTCGCAAGCCCTCAATGATGTCCGACCCTTCAGTGATCGGTTCTGCCCAGATGCCTTTGACCGTTCCGCAGTCAACCTCACTGATGATCACATCCTGGGCAACGTCGACGAGGCGGCGGGTCAGGTATCCAGAGTCAGCCGTCTTCAGGGCAGTGTCAGCCAGTCCCTTTCGCGCACCGTGGGTCGAGATAAAGTACTGAAGCACGTTCAGTCCTTCGCGGAAGTTGGCCCGGATCGGGGTCTCGATGATCTCTCCCGAGGGCTTGGCCATCAGTCCACGCATACCGGCAAGCTGACGTATCTGCTGCTGGTTACCACGGGCTCCCGAATCGGCCATGACGAGGATCGGATTGAGTTCACGGCTGTTCTTCTCGCGCCGCTGCATCTCCTTGAACATCTCGTCGGCAACCCTCTCGGTAACTTCGGACCAGATCGCGACGACCTTATTGTAGCGCTCACCATTGGTGATTACGCCGTCGCGATACTGCTGCTCAACCTTCTCGACATCGAGTTCTGCATTTCGCTCCAGCGTCGGTTTGCTGAGTGGCGTGACCATATCGTCGATACCGATCGAGAGGCCGGCTCGTGTGGCGTAGAGGAACCCAGTCTCCTTGAGCCGGTCGAGCGTCCGGACCGTCGTCTTGTGGCCAAGGCGGAGGAAGCAGTAGTTGACCAGATTGGTCAACCCCTTCTTCTTGAGCATACCATTGACGAAGGGCATCTCGGCGGGCAGGGCATCATTGAGAATGACGCGACCGACCGTCGTGTTGATCGTCCGCTTCACCTCCTGAGGTGTGGCACGGATGATATCCTGAGTATCCCGCTCGTTCTCGAGATCGAGCAGCTTACCTTCGTATCGGAGGCGAATCTTGGTCTGAGTCGTAACCTCCTTGGCATCGAGCGCAAGCAGCACCTCTTCGAGATTGGCAAAGGCGCGTCCCTCACCCTTGGCACCATCCACCGCACGGGTCAGATAGTAGCAACCAAGCACGATATCCTGTGAAGGAACGGCAATCGGCTGACCCGAGGCTGGCGAAAGGATGTTGTTGGAGGCCAGCATTAGTACCTGAGCCTCGATCTGCGCCTCTGGTGAGAGAGGAATATGGACGGCCATCTGATCGCCGTCAAAGTCGGCGTTGAAGGCCGTGCAGACGAGCGGATGGATCTTGATCGCCTTGCCCTCAACCAGCACGGGCTCAAAGGCCTGAATACCAAGACGGTGGAGCGTTGGAGCACGGTTGAGTAGCACCGGATGATCCTTGATCACCTTCTCGAGGATATCCCAAACAACGTCATCCTGCTGTTCGACCTTCTCTTTGGCCTGTTTGATTGTTGCGGCGTGCCCCTCAGCCTCGAGGCGGTTGTAGATGAAAGGCTTGAAGAGCTCGAGCGCCATCTTCTTCGGCAGACCACACTGGTGGATCTTCAGCTCCGGGCCAACGACGATCACCGAACGACCGGAGTAGTCGACTCGCTTGCCGAGCAGATTCTGGCGAAAACGACCCTGCTTGCCCTTCAGTGTATCGGAGAGGGACTTGAGCGGACGGTTGTTGACGCCGCGCAGCACACGTCCGCGACGGCCATTGTCAAAGAGGGCATCGACCGCTTCCTGAAGCATGCGCTTCTCGTTGCGAACGATCACCTCCGGTGCCTTCAACTCGATCAGCTTCGAAAGGCGATTGTTCCGGTTGATGACCCTTCGATAGAGGTCGTTCAGATCGGAGGTTGCAAAACGACCACCGTCGAGGGGGACCAGTGGACGCAGCTCAGGCGGAATGACCGGAATGACATCGAGAATCATCCACGAGGGCTTGTTGCCGGACTTGCGGAATGAATCGACGACCTTCAGACGCTTGGAATACTTGAGCTTCTTCTGCTGGCTCGTCTCGGTGCGCATCTTTGCGCGCATCTCTTCGGCGAGGTCATCGACATTGACCTTGTCGAGAAGAATCTTGATCGCCTCGGCACCCATCCGGGCCACCTCTTCATTGAATTTGCCAGGGAACTCCTGCTTCAACTGACGATACCTCTCGTCAGTGATCATCTCCCGTTCCTTCAATGGCAGGGCGAGCGCGTCGATCTCTTCCTTGTCAGCGATGACAATGTAGTTCTCGAAATAGAGAACCTTCTCCAGCTCCCGGAGCGGAATGTCGAGGAGATGACCGATTCGCGAGGGAAGCCCCTTGAAGAACCAGACATGCGAGCAGGGGCTGGCCAGCTCGATGTGACCAAGACGCTCACGGCGCACCTTGGCCTGGGTCACCTCGACACCACACTTGTCACAGACCACTCCACGGTGCTTCATCCGCTTGTATTTTCCGCAGAGGCACTCCCAGTCGGTGACCGGTCCGAAAATACGCGCGCAGAAGAGACCATCACGCTCAGGTTTGAACGTCCGGTAATTGATAGTTTCAGGCTTGGTCACATGCCCGTGCGACCAGGAACGGATCTTTTCCGGCGACGCAAGACTGATGCGGATCGCTTCAAAGTCAGGTGTCAGTGTTTTCTCGCCAGTATGTCTGTACACTGCTGTCCTCCATACTGCCCGAACATTTGGCAATGAAGCCTGTCAGGCATTTGTGCCCATCGACGGAGTCTCAGGAAGATCTCTCCGGTCGGGCGTCCATAAGCTATCGAGTCTGGCCACTCTCCACTGCCGCGGAGAATGGCCTTCTGGTCCCGGACCCTCAGGCCTCCTGCAGATCGCGCCGTTTTAGCTCTACGTCAAGACAGAGCGACTGTAGCTCGCGAATCAGCACATTGAATGATTCAGGCAGACCCGGTTCAAAGTCAGACTCACCCTTGACGATCGACTCGTAGATCTTTGAGCGTCCGGCGACGTCGTCAGACTTCGCGGTCAGCAGCTCCTGCAGAATATGGGCGGCACCATAGGCTTCGAGCGCCCACACCTCCATCTCTCCGAAGCGCTGTCCACCGAACTGTGCCTTACCTCCCAGCGGCTGCTGGGTGATAAGCGAGTACGGCCCAATCGACCTGGCGTGGATCTTGTCGTCGACAAGGTGGGAGAGTTTGAGCATGTAGATGTACCCTACGGTCACCCGCTGTTCAAAGACATCTCCCGTCATTCCATCATATAGAATTGTCTTTCCGGAATCGGCAATCATGCTCGGCGACCCGTTGTCGACGAGATGCTTGTCGGCATCTCGAAGGAAACGCTTGATCTCCGTCTCCGGTGCTCCATCGAAGACCGGCGTTGCAAAGCGCAGTCCAAGGACGTGGGCGGCCCATCCGAGGTGGGTCTCAAGGATCTGCCCGACGTTCATTCGCGAGGGCACTCCCAGCGGATTGAGGACGATCTCGACCGGAGTCCCATCCGGCAGGTAGGGCATGTCCTCTTCAGGCAGGATCCGTGCGATGACTCCCTTGTTGCCGTGACGACCCGCCATCTTGTCACCAACGGAAAGTTTGCGCTTCATGGCGATGAAGACCTTGACCATCTTGATCACACCCGGCGCAAGCTCGTCACCCTTCTTGATCTTCTCGATCTTCTCCTGATAGAGATGGTCAAGAATGGCAATCTGACGTTCTGTTCGCTGCTCGAGATCCTTGATCTCACTTGACACATCACGTGCACCGGAGACCTCGATCCTCTTCAGGGCACCGATATCGAGCCCCTCGAGCATCTCGCGGGTCAGCTTGACCCCCTTGGCCGCGACTGTCCGACCCCGGAAGACCAGATCCGACTCGAGCTTTCGTCCCTCGATCAGTTCATAGATGCGCTTGTTCCGCTCCTCTTCGAGAATCCGTATCTCGTCATTGAGGTTCTTGCGCAGCTTCTCCTCCTCAGCCTGCTCGATCGCCAGGCTGCGGGCCTCCTTCTCGGAGCCCTTGCGGGTGAAGACCTTCACATCAACTACGGTACCCTCGATGCCAGGAGGGCAGTTGAGTGAGGCATCGCGGACATCGCCGGCCTTCTCACCGAAGATTGCCCGCAGTAGTTTCTCCTCGGCCGTGAGCTGCGTCTCACCCTTTGGTGTTACTTTTCCGACGAGGATCGAGCCTGGCTTCACATAAGCCCCGATGCGGATGATCCCGCTATCGTCGAGATCGCGCAGGGCCGCCTCCCCGACGTTTGGAATATCACGGGTGATCTCCTCCGGTCCGAGTTTGGTGTCACGGGCTTCGATCTCCAGCTCCTCGATGTGGATCGACGTGTAGTAGTCGTTCTTGACCATCTTCTCGGAGATGAGAATCGCATCTTCAAAGTTATACCCACGCCAGGGCATGAAGGCGACCAGGACGTTCCGGCCGAGCGCCAGTTCGCCACCCTCCGTGCAAGGTCCATCAGCGATCACGTCACCCTTGGCGATCCGCTCACCCTTTCGGACGATCGGTTTCTGGTTGATACAGGTGTTCTGATTTGAACGCTTGAATTTGATGAGGGGATAGATGTCCGCGGTCACTTCGCGCGAGAGCGTCCCATCGACGTTATGGTCGACCCGGATAATGATCCGCTCGGAGTCGACGACATCGACGATGCCATCGCGGCGGGCGACGACTACTGCACCCGAATCCTGCGCTGTCACCTTCTCCATTCCCGTGCCGATCAGTGGAGCCTCGGCTCGCAGCAGTGGCACCGCCTGACGCTGCATGTTCGAACCCATGAGCGCGCGGTTGGCGTCGTCATTCTCGAGGAAGGGAATCAACGAAGCTGCCACCGAGACGAGCTGTTTCGGTGAGACGTCAAGAAATTCGACGTTCTCACGGCCAGCGTTGGTGAAGTCCCCGGCCTTGCGCACGACCACCCTTTCATTGACGATATTTCCGTTATTGTCCAGCTCGATATTCGCCTGACCGATGATGTACTTGTCCTCTTCCCATGCGGTCAGGTAGAAGGGGTATGGCTCAAATGTCGCCTTCTTCTCCCCCTCGCCAAGCTTCTTGTTGGCCGCCAGAACCTTGGCCTCTTCAAGGTGATCACCCGGTCTGAAACCGGTGTCTCCAGGATTGAGGATCAGCACGTATTCGATGACCCGTCCACTCTCGACCTTGCGGTACGGAGACTCGATGAATCCGAACTCGTTGATCCGTGCGAAGCAGGAGAGCGAGGAGATCAGACCGATGTTTGGACCTTCCGGGGTCTCGATCGGGCAGATTCGACCATAGTGGGTCGTATGTACGTCGCGCACCTCGAAACCTGCCCGCTCCCGTGAGAGTCCACCCGGTCCAAGTGCCGAGAGACGACGCTTGTGAGTGATCTCCGAGAGTGGATTGGTCTGATCCATGAACTGCGAGAGCTGGGATGATCCAAAGAACTCACGCACGGCCGCCGTCACCGGCTTGGCATTGATCAGGTCGTGCGGCATGGCCGTCTGCATCTCGGTGTGGATCGACATCTTCTCCTTGATTGCCCGCTCCATCCGCACCAGACCAAGACGGAACTGATTCTCAAGCAGCTCACCCACGGCCCGGACACGCCGGTTGCCAAGGTGATCGATGTCGTCATCACTGTAGAAGACATTGCGGCCATCACGAGTCGTGTGCTCACCCGAGACCCGTTTCAATTTGAGGACATATTCGATGACATCAAAGAAGTCCTGCGGGGAGACAAGCGGATCATCCAGCCGCTCACGCTCCGCACGTCCCATCTTGATGTTGAACTTGAGTCGGCCCACCCGCGAAAAATCGAACTTCCGCGCGTCAAAGAACATCGACTGAAAGAGCGTTGTCGAGGTCTCGAGCGTCGGAGGATCGCCGGGGCGCATCTTGCGGTAGATCTCGATCAACGCCTCCTGGGAGGTCTTGATCGCATCCTTGCGGACGGTCTGGCTGATCACCGCGCCCACCTCGTCCTTCTCAGGGAAGAAGATCTCGAATGTCTCGATTTCAGCTTCAGCGATGCGGGCAATCGATTCCGGGGTGAGCTCTGTGTTGCTCTCCGCGACCACTTCACCATCGGTCGTATTGACGAGGTCGCTCAGAGTATAGGCTCCGGCAAGATCGGCCACCTGAACCTTGATCTCCGCGATCCCGGCTTTGACCATATCGTCGTAAGCACTGCTCGTGATCTTCTTGCCACTCTTGACGAGCACCTCGCCCTTCCGGCTGGTGATGTCAGAGGAGGCGCGCGTGCCGATGATCGCCCGGCTTACCTGCCAGTAGAGTTGGTTGTCAACAAGCCGGATCTTTTCGACGGCATAGAAGGTTCGCAGAATGTCCTCATCACTCCTCATGCCGAGTGCACGGAGGAAGATGGTCGCCAGAAACTTGCGCTTCCGGTCGATACGCACATAGAGGAGATTCTTCGTATCGTATTCGAACTCGACCCAGGATCCACGGTACGGGATCAGCTTGGCCAGAAAGTAGGTGTTATTCTGTGCCTTCTCAAAGAAGACCCCGGGGGAACGATGGAGCTGGGAGACGATGACCCGCTCGGTCCCGTTGATGATGAAGGTACCGTTCTCTGTCATGAGGGGCAGATCGCCAAAGTAGACCTCCTCCTCCTTGATATCACGGATCGATTTCTGCTCTGTCTCATCATCCTTGTCCCAGACTGTCAGACGAATCTTGACGTGGAGCGGAACCGAATAGGTCATCCCACGCTCCTGGCACTCCTGAACATCATACTTGTGCTTCAGACCGACCGGCTCACCGCAGTTGTCACAGGTGTTGACGACGTTCTTGTTGTACGTTCCGCAATCGCGACAGACCACATCCTCTGAGGAGAGGGGATTGACCTTGATCACCGCGCTGCAACTGCGGCAGTTCGAGCGCAGGTGGTGGAGGCCCTGCAACTGGCCGCACTTGCACTGCCAGTTGCCGATCCGGTACTCGACAAACTCGAGCGACGAGGTGTTGCGGAAGTCGGTAATCGGGAAGGTCGATCTGAAGACCGCCTGCAAACCAGTGTTGTCACGCTCTGGCGGCAACAGATCCATCTGCAGGAATCGATCGTAGCTCTCGCGCTGCACCTCGATGAGGTTTGGAATACGCACCGACGTGCGAATCTTTGAAAAGTCGTAGCGGGGACGATTGTTAGCTGCAATCGGTCCATTATTGCCGTTGGTACTCGATGTTGTTTGATTCATATCGATAGCCATCTCGAATCACACCCTCTGCCGTAACTTACGATATCGTTGACCGCTGCTCATTTTCCAGACCGTTCATGGTATACGGTCGTCATTGTGCAATGGCCAGGTGAAAGATCAGATCCCTGACGTTGATACGCTGGACGTTAGATTTAGGTATGCGGCGATCGAATCCACGACCGTCTGCAGAGCATATCACCTTAAACGCCAAAAAGGCGGTCAGGGTAAGGAGTCTCCCTGCCGCGCGTAGTGCGGTTTGTCGCGCTGACTCGTTGTTGTAAAAAATGCCGATGCTTATGATACCTGCGAGTATATTTTGTCTATGACAATATGTAAAGCAAGGGCTAATATCTCACTGTCAAAATCTTTGAAGAGCTCGACAGGAGATTTTCCGGGAAGGCGTAGCCTTGGTGCTCAACTCGACCGGAACGAGGGAGCGGCTTTCAATCATAATGGCGAGAAGCTCAACCGGGGGATTTGCCCGCCTCCCGGTTGAGCTCTTCGCCATCAGATTCCTGGCGCGTCGGTTACTTAAGTTCGATGGTCGCGCCAGCCTCAGTCAGCTGCTTCTTCATCTTCTCGGCATCATCCTTGGAGACAGCCTCCTTGACGGTCTTCGGAGCACCGTCAACGAGATCCTTCGCCTCCTTGAGTCCGAGGCCGGTCAGCTCACGAACCACCTTGATCACATTGATCTTGTTGGCTCCGGCATTGGTCAGGACGACATCAAAGGCATCCTTCTCTTCCGCTGCTGCGGCAGGTGCGGCACCCGCTGCGGCAACGACTACTGGAGCCGAGGCTGCCGCCGCCGAGACGCCAAAGGTCTCTTCGAGAGCCTTGACGAGCTCGGAAGCCTCGAGAAGAGTCAGAGTTTTGATCTGTTCGACAATCGCATTAATATCAGCCATGGTAATCCTTGTTCCTCCTCGAAAGATTGGAAGATCTTTCGTAAACGGGCAGCCGGCATCTCATCCCGGCCCTCCGCATGTTCAAAATTTATACCTTTGGACGGGTAACTCATCCGTCCGCCGATCGACTACGCCATTGACACAACAGCCGGGCATCACTCCGTTGCTGGTCCTGGAGCAGGTCACCGCGTACTGACAAGGCAACGCATGTGACTTAAAAGTACTGAAAACTGAAAAAGAGCACCAGGTGGAGAGAGTAGTTCTCCTCCCGGGTAATTATGCTTCCTTCTGCTTGGCGATCTCGCTTACAACAACGGCGAGATTGCGCGAGACGCCGTTCAGGGCGACCGCCAGACGCTGGGCCTGCGAATTGAGCACGAACATCAACTGGCTGATCAGCTCTTCCTTGCTTGGCAGCTTGGAGAGGGCTTCAATATCCTTGACGTTGATTGCCCGGCCATCGACGACGCCGGCCTTGAAGACGACCTTGTTGTTATCCTTGGCAAAGTTTGTAAGAACTTTGGCCAGGGTTACCGGGTCGCTGCCACTGTATGCAACACCCGTCATTCCGATAAAATGGTCTTTCAGGGGTTCGAGTGCCGTGCCCTCAACTGCGCGGCGGCCGAGGGTGTTCTTGACGACACGATAGGTGAGCTGGGCATCGCGCAGCGCTTTACGCAGCTCCCAGTCCTTCTCGACGGTCAATCCCTGAAAACTGATCATGAGCGCGTTTGAGACATTCTCAAATTCGCTCCGGAGGACGGCAATATCCTGATCTTTTTGTTCTCTTGTCTTCATAGCAAACTCCCGATCTCCTCGACAAAGGTGAGGTTAGGCGCCAACTGAACCCGGATCGACGAGGATTCCCGGACCCATGGTCGTCGCGACATTGACTTTTTTGACATACTTGCCCTTGGCCGTGGCCGGTTTTGCCTTGATCACGGCATCGATCAGTGAACGGGCATTGTCGACGATCTTCTCCGCGGCAAAGGAGACCTTGCCGACCGGGACGTGGATGACTCCAGTCTTGTCGACACGGTATTCAACCTTACCGGCCTTGGTCTCGCGGACCGCATTGGCGACATCAAGCGTAACGGTGCCGGTCTTTGGGTTGGGCATCAGGCCACGCGGCCCGAGGACCTTACCCAGAGTACCAACCGAACGCATCATGTCCGGCGTCGAGATAAGTGCATCAAAATCGAGGTAACCACCTTTGATCTTATCGACCAGATCGTCTCCGCCAACCTCGTCAGCGCCAGCCTCCTGGGCTTCACGCTGCTTCTCGGGGTTGCCGGCGATCACCGCGACCTTCTTGGTCTTGCCGAGGCCGTGCGGAAGAACGATCGTGCCGCGGACGAGCTGATCGGCCTTGCGGGGATCGACTCCGAGCACCATGGTTACTTCAACCGTCTCATCAAATTTGGCGAAGGCGATCTTCTTGGCCAGTGAGATCGCATCGGGTAGGGGGTAGAGCTTTGTCAACTCGACTTGGGCGAGTGCTGCTGTAAACTTCTTTCCAGCCATTGCTGTTTCCTTTCAGGTCATAACGTGACCGACATCAGAGTTGGTCACTCCCTTTCACCTGACCGGGCACTGTGGTTGTTGTGCCGATTGGTGAGGTTGGTCTGGTCGAAGATGAAGTGTCTCAACGTCTCATCCTGACCATCCGGAAGTGTATTAGGTGATCTCGAGACCCAGGCTCTTGGCCGTGCCCTCGATCGTCCGGATCGCTGACTCGACGCTTGAGGTATTCAGATCCGGAAGCTTCAAACGAGCGATCTCTTCGATCTGTGATCGGGAGATCTTGCCGATCTTCTCTCGGTTCGGCTTGCCCGAGCCCTTCTCGATCTTTGCCGCCTTCTTAAGGAGATCGGCTGCCGGAGGGGTCTTGGTGATAAAGGTGAATGAACGATCGGCATAGACCGTAATGACGACCGGGATCTTGATGTCCCCGAGGTTGGCGGTCTTTGCATTGAACTGCTTGCAGAACTCCATGATGTTCAAGCCCTGCGGTCCAAGGGCAGTTCCGATCGGCGGAGCCGGGTTGGCTTTGCCTGCCGGCACCTGGAGTTTGATATAACCGGTAATTTTCTTTGCCATAAAATGTTGATCTGCGAAAAATCAGGGTCTTCAGTCGTGACCCTTCTGTTGCTGACTCACTGTCTGCCCCGGTGCCTGGTCGGCCCGGAGCTCTCTTCAAGGATCTGTCACCTTGAAATCTTTGAGAGGTCTCAGGACTCTTCTGAGAAGGAGACCTTTT
Organism: uncultured Acidobacteriota bacterium; assembly: GCA_903862855.1. Classification (GTDB taxonomy): domain Bacteria; phylum Acidobacteriota; class Blastocatellia; order RBC074; family RBC074; genus CAIOZW01. Next base: position 962 of record CAIOZW010000285.1, on the reverse strand, counting down.
CAACCTCGAGGAACCCAAGTTCGACCGGGGTCGCCCGACCGAAGATCGTTACGTTGACCTTCAGCATGTTCTTGTCGGGATTCACCTCTTCGACGGTGCCGATGAAGCTGGTGAATGGCCCCTGGGTGATACGAACCGTTTCGCCACGTTCGAAGGTGAACTTCGGTTTGGGCTTCTCGGCTGCAACAGCGACGTGATGAACGATCTGATCAACCTCTTCCGGCGTCAGCGGGGTCGGTTTCTGTCCACCGACGAAACTGGTCACCTTGGGAGTACTCTTGATCAGATGCCAGGTCTTGTCAGATATTTCGCCCTTCTCGTCGCATTCGATCTCGATCAGCACATAGCCAGGGAAGAACATGCGGGTGCTCTCGACACGCTTGGATCCGCGCATCTCGACCACTGTCTCAGTCGGGATCAGGACCTGTGTGACTTCTTCCTGCATTCCAAAGGCCTGGATGCGCGTATTCAGGCTTTCACGAACCTTTCGTTCATAGCCTGAGTAGGTGTGAATGATGAACCATTGTTTAGCCATATTCTACCTGAGCCGTCATCCGAACGGGCAGCTTCGATGGATGAGTCGCATCGATTCCGCCGGAACTCTCACTCGTCTAGCCGAGGAGCTTCTGTGCCCCCCATTCGAGGCCCTGAATAATGTATGTGAAGAGCATATCCGCGGCAAAGAGGTAGGCAGCAAAGAAGAAGACCGCAATGACGACGATAACGGTTGTGCTGACGACCTCGGTGCGGGCTGGCCAGGAGACTCTTTTCATCTCACTGCCCGTCTCGTGCCAGAAATTCCTGACCCGGGAAATCAGGCCAAGTGGCTTGCCAAGAAGCGGATTTGAGGCGAGCCCTTCGCTGCTCTCATTTGTCATCTCGTCGTCGCGCGTTCCCATTGTGGTCATTATACTTTCCTCTAACCTTCCTGAGTCGATCCTTTTGCCTGAGTCGATCCTTTT
>CAIOZW010000284.1 GCA_903862855.1 uncultured Acidobacteriota bacterium | reverse complement strand
GTGTCATGTTCCCAAATGTATTGGCCGCCGGCGCCGAGAAGACGCTCGGGTCGAAATAGAGCTTGCCCGGCCCAATCTCTCCCCGCACGGTCGGCTTACCACTCGCGTTGGGACGCTGGGTGTTGCCAGGAGCCCGTAACGCGGCACCATTCGCCGTAAAGTTGATCGGTGTCCCCGACTGGGCACTGAAGATTCCCGAGACCTGCCACCCACCAAAAATCGCCCGGATCAGCTTCGGACTGTTCTTCGCAAAGGGAATATCCCAGACGAAGGTCGCATTGTACATGAAGCGGCGATTGAAACTGGCCAGACCTCGACTCAGCTCAGGATTGGCCGGTGTACCCACCCCGCCATTGTCATCGGAATAGTTGATCGCCCGTCCTCTGGTCAGGCTGTTGGTAATCAGGAATCCATTCCGGAAACGGCGATCGACCTTGATCTGCAGTGAATTGTAGTTGGTATCGGTCGGATACCAGGTCTGCACGGAGGCCGTCTTCCCGAATTTGGTGAAGTATGGTCGCCCGGCGTTGTCCTGACCCGGCACCATCCCCGCATTCAGGTTGAAGTCAGCGATCACCCCGCGGGCAATGTTCCCAACATAGGCCACCTCATACGTCAGCCCCCAGAAGAGCTCACGCTGGTAAGCGACGTTATAGGAGTGGAGCCGCGCCTCCCGCAGATTGGGTGGTACGAAAAAGAATCCCTGGTTGAGCAGGGTCGGAGTTGTCGCAACGATTATTCCGTCATTGGGAACACTGAACGACTGCGGTGCCGGCAACCCGGCAGCCATCGATCCGGCGGCCGCGAACTGGTTCGCCGGATTGAACTGGTTGTTCTGCTTGACCGGGAAGTTGAAGGCATACCGGTTATCCGGGAACGGGATAATGCTTGTACCAAAACCGGCACGGATGACGGAGGAGTCATCAAGTCGATAGGCAAAACCGAGCCGCGGGGCAAAGTTCTTGTAATAGCTGCGAACTCCGACGTTGGCCGGCACATTGCCATAACCCGTCACCTCGAGGGTGTTGTTATTGATGTTATAGTTTGACAGTCCTCCCCGCACGGTGATTCCCCTGTGTGGACGGTAGAACTCGTGACGCAGTCCCAGATCGAGAGTCAGCTTCTTTGAGACCTGCCACTTGTCGTTGATGTAGGTAAATAACGCCTGGTGACGGGTACCTGGCTCGTCAATGACCGTCAGATCGCGACCGACGCTGTTCGGCAGATCGAGCAGGAATGAGGCGAAGGCGTTCGCCAGCCCGTTGAGTGCGGCAGAGTCACCCGGGACACCAGTCTGGGCTCCGCCAAAGTTGTACCTCCCGCGGGTCCCTCCATTGTCCTGTACCTGAAGAAGGAAGTCCCGGTTCTTACGGAACTCACCGCCAACCTTGATCGTGTGATTGCCCAGCATCTTGGTCATCGTCCCCGAAAAGATGTTGGTCGTTTCACCACGATCCCACGGGAGACTCGAAGAGAATCCAAGCACCGGACCGCTGAAACCGGCAATATTGATCTGTGTCAAACCATCCGCTGTCTTGTTGACGTTGACCCCCTTGATGCCAACCTCCTCGGATGTCTTCAAGCCATCCGCCTGTGTGACGGCAACGTTGTGGTACCAGCTCACTCCTACCCGCAACTCGAGAATGAGGGTAGAACTGAAAGTGCGCGTATAGTTGACCGCCGAGCTGATCACATCCTGAACCCCCGTACCGGCAAAACCACCATTCGCCGGACCACCGTAGACACCATATGAACCCGGATCGAAGAGCTTCGGCTGCTGATAGCTGAAGCGGAAGGCAAAGGCATTCTTCTCCGTCGCATTGTAGTTGATCTTTGTATCGAACTGGTGGGTCGTTCGCTCACGAACCGTATTGACAACAAAGTTGGGCTGTCCCAGCGTCGCATTGGCAATGTTGGCCGCAGGCAGAAAGGCGAGCATCTTGGTGACAATCGGACTGATCCGGTTGGCCGGAATGATGTTCCCTGCAAACTGCGTCCGGCCGGTGCCATCAGCGGCTCCGGTGAGCGGATCATAGACCTTTGTCGTCACGTTGCTGAAGTCACCATTACGCCACTGTGCAATTGGAATGACCGAGCGGGTCACCTTGCCAAGTTTGTCGTTCGTGTACTGATAATCGCCAAAGTAGAAGAGCTTGTCCTTGATGATCGGCCCGCCAATCGCAAAACCGACCTGCCGATAACGGGTTGGAGCGCGATTTCCGGTAAAGTAGTCACGGGCCCGGGTATTTTCGTTATTGCCAAAGAACCAGGCACTTCCATGAATCTCGTTGGTTCCCGACTTGAGAGTCACTGAACTTACCGCGCCACCGGCTCGTCCAAGCTCGGCATCGAAGTTACTGGTCGAGACGCTGACCGTCTCGATTGCATCGGCCGCCGGAATCAGGACCGTCAGGAGTCCGGTCTTCTGATTGTTGTCGACCCCTTCAATCATAAAATTGTTCGAGAGTCGTGACTGACCGTTCACCTTCGACTCGAGACTGTCCTGCGGATTGAAGAACTCCGAGTGTGGACGTGATGGACGTGTCGCCCCTGGAACGGTCACCAGCAGCCCCTGAAAATTGCGGTTGAAGGCCAATGGCAGCTCGGCGACCTGCTTTGTCTCGATGAGCCGCCCCGTATCGGCTCGGTCAGTCTGCAGGATCGCGGCCGCACCAGCCTCGATTGTCACCGTCTCGGTAACATCGCCAACCTGCATCGCCAGATCGACCCGGATCGTCGTATTGACGTCGACGGTCACTCCATCCCTGACCACCTTCTTGAAGCCGCTCTGGGATGCCTCGATCCGGTAGACGCCACTCTTCAGATTGGCAAAGACGTAGTTTCCATCCTGATTGGTTGTTGTGGTCACGACAATGTTGGTCCGCGTCTCGGTTGCCGTCACTGTTGCCGCCGCAGCAGTCGCCCCGGTCGAGTCGGTGATCGTCCCAAGCATCGTTCCATTGACGGCTTGCGCCTGACCAGCCAACTCTCCAGCAACCACCAGCATTGCCACCACTATGAGTCGTCGCAGAGTTTTCATAAATTATCTCTCCTGTGAAATGTTCCGGCTGTGCAGATGGACTTGCTCACAAATTCAGACATTCCGATCGACGAGAAGTCTCGGTCGGGACTCTGCTTTCACGTGAGCCTCGGTTATTGACACTTCAAAATGCGGCAATCCTGAAGAAGGCTCTGAAGAGACTCTCGAGCTTGCTAACCCGAAAATCCCGACAGAGTTGGTGTTCGTCGAGCGAATCTTTTCTGTAATTATTTAATACCCCGTTAGAACATTCGCGAATATATTTTGGATGGGTGAATAAGTCAATGTATCCATTAGCTTGGCATAACCTGGCAACCAGGGTCCCTGAACCACCAGAGCGGATGGACGTATCGGGTCATGATGCTGACCCAAAAAGAGCAAAGCCCGCATCCTTGCGAAAGAATGCGGGCGCGATCGTCAGATCGAACATATATCCTGTCAGGTGTCATCTATTTGAGTCGGCGTGTCAGGCCCATCTTCAGAACCTCAACCTTGACCTTCTGGCGACCAAAAATCATTGCCTCTCTGGTCGTGGGGACCCATACATCGATGATGTCACCCTTGATCTTGGCACCGGTGTCGTGAACGGTGTAGACACCAGTGTACTTCCCGGCCGTAACAAGGACGACCGAACCAAGCGGAAGGACGCGCGGATCGGCGGCAATAACCCCTCGTCTGACATAGACTCCGGAGCGGGTAATTCCTCTTAGTGAGTAGGCGGTTGCCTCAAAATTGCGGGTCTCGCTGAGAGCCCACCCTCTGGTGGAGAAGATCGTCGAAAGTTTCGATTCGACTGGAACAAGCTTGAACTCGAGAGTGGGATTCTTGGTCTTCACCTCGGGAACCTTGACCGGTGTGATCCTGGCCGGAGTCGCTTGAACAGATGACTGAACAGCTCTGTTTTCAGACACAGTCTCAACTGGACTGGTGCTGCTCTGTTGATTCTGAGGATCCTTGGCAGGTCCAGCGTTCTGTGCGCCGGCGATCAACTGACCAAGGAGCATTATCGAGAGTAATCCGGTAAACGAGGTCAATCGGAAACTCATACGTTCTCCCTTTCTCCTTATGTTTATCGAACCGCCAAAGTTACCAGAGTTTATGGATCAGTCTCGTCGAGGCTGATCCATTCTCTGATTCGACGATCCGGGGACTCCTTGCTACCGTCCATTGACGGATCTCATTCCCAGATCCGGATGGGCGAGCGGAGTCATTATTCATTTCCCAGCAAAGCTATATTTCAACGCTTTTCGGCAGAAGCTGCATTGTCAGGTACCAACGGAGACATCTCCCAAAAAGCCCGCGTAGTATACCATCGATCCTGCACGATACGGGGCCGGGCCGATCAACTCTTCCCCTAACCTGTGTGTAATGAGCAGTTAAAAAAGTAATTTTTTTACTTTTCCCCTTGACAACATTTTGCTTAGAGACCAAAAACACCGAAACTACAATTAAAACCGCTTATACAGTCATAAATGGAAATAATAATAGATTGATCAGGAAGCGTTCAGCTCAGGTGAAAGAGGCGGCAATCTCGGATTGTGAGACGGTGGCAGTGCCAACCTTGCCGACGACGATTCCGGCAGCCTGGTTGGCAATGACCGCCGCCTCGACAAGAGAGGAACCGGCGGCAAGGGCAAGGGTGAAGGTGGCGATGACGGTATCACCGGCGCCGGTGACATCATAGACCTCACGCGCCGTGGTCGGGATATTGGTCATGAGGCCGGACTCTTCGAGGAGGGTCATGCCGTTTTCGCCTCGGGTGATTAGAACGTGGCGGCAATCGAGAAGTTCGCGGATGCGTTGGGCCGATCTGGTGAGCGAGGGCTGGTCAACGATCTCGATCCCGGTCGCCCGTTCAGCTTCGAGCTGATTTGGAGTGACGAGATCTACCTCACGGTAATGGGCAAAGTGACGAATCTTTGGGTCGAGACAGACCGGTTTGCCGGCCCGTCGGGCGGCAGTAATGGCATTTTTGAGAAGATCAGGGGTAAGAAGTCCCTTCTCGTAATCGGAGATGATGAGCGCATTGGCATTCGGGAGTTGGCGGACGAGGATCTCGAGGATTTGGGACTCGGCAGCAGGATCGATCGGAGATCGATCCTCACGATCGGCGCGGACCATCTGCTGACTGTGAGCGACAATGCGCGTCTTGCGAGTCGTTGGCCGTCCGGGAACGGTGAGAAGGGCATCTTCCGGGGCCTGACGGGCCGCGCAGAGCTCGCGCAGAATCCGTCCACCATCATCATCTCCGACGATTCCGATGGGGATGGCCGTTGCTCCAAGCTCGATCAGGTTGGAGACAACGTTTCCGGCGCCACCGAGCTGGATGGTCTCCCGACGGACTTCGACGACCGGGACAGGGGCCTCGGGAGAGATGCGCCGGACCTCACCCCAGATGAACTCATCCAGCATGAGGTCGCCAAGGACGATGATGCGCGCAGCGGAAAATCTGTTGAGAATCTCTTCGAGACGTTCTTTATTCATTGTTGACTGATCTTCAGATGGTCGATCGCCTCGCGCACCTGATCAACGGAGATCGAGCGGATACACTCCGGTTCAGGAAACTCTTCGCACCTGAACATGGCGCACGGGTTACAGGGAAATTGGTTCTGGACGAGGCGTGCCGGAGCCTTCCACGGATGCCAGCGGACAGAGCTGGCCGGGCCGAAGAGGACGACCTGCGGGGTTTTGACCGCGGCAGCGATGTGGGCCGGGCCGCTATCATTTCCGACGAAGAGCCGGGCACCGGCAATGACGGCGACCAGTTCCCCGATGCGGAGCTGACTGAGTGTGGGAAGTGGAGCGGCCGCCGCCGCATCGACTGCCGCAAGCTGGGCGCGTTGCTCGGCGGTTGGGGCTCCGGTCATGACCACCTGGAGACCGCGGGAGCGCAGATCGGCCGCAATTGCGGCAAACCGTTCCGGCATCCAGCGTTTGGTGTAGAACTCATTGGTTGGCGCAATGACGGCATATGGCCGGTGCGGATCGATACCGACGGCGGCGAGGGCTCTTTGCGCCGACTCT
>CAIOZW010000283.1 GCA_903862855.1 uncultured Acidobacteriota bacterium | reverse complement strand
GTCCGGGATCATCAGTTGCCGTCTTCCTTCTTCCACTATTCGACACACGCCTTCAGTCTGGCAGAGGCCGTTGAACTGGCCCGGGTGCTGGGTCTTCTGCCACCTGCGATGATCGTCTATGGTATCGTCGGTCGTTCATTTAGTGCGGGGGACGTGCTCTCCGGTCAGGTTGCGGCTGCCGCAGAGCGACTGGTGGTCGAGCTGGCCGCAATACTCGCTCCTCCTGCGAGATAAAGCTCTCTCCTGAGGTGTTTTTTCGCTCCAACTCTCATTCGTCACAGCTGAAAGCAGGGTTGAACCCGGCAAAAGTGAGGAATGTGAATTGCACGACAATCAAGCAAGGTAACCAGTGTGCCGGCTTTCTTTCACGATGCGACCGGTGAGGCCGGTCAAGGGCCGGTGATGATCGGAAATTTGATGCCATGATCAGGACGAGATGGAAAGGGCAGAGGATCGATCAACGGCAGCGTGTCCGGTTGCACCTCGATATTCGGGGGGCCGTTCAGGGCGTTGGATTTCGCCCCTGCGTATATCGTCTCGCGACGGCAATGGGATTGAGTGGATGGGTCCGCAACACGACGGGAGGAGTGGTGATCGAGGTCGAGGGGCCTGAAGAGTCGCTGGAAAGATTTCAGGTGCGACTTCGCGCAGAGCTTCCGCCAAGAGCCGCCCTGACCAGCCTGGAGTCACACTTTCGTGATGCAGAAGGAAGTGAATCGTTCGAAATCGTCGCGAGTGAGGATGATGGAGAAGAGTCCCCTTTTGTCCTGCCGGATATTGCTGTCTGCCCCGATTGCATCGCCGAGATCTTCGATCCGGCCAATCGACGTTATCACTATCCCTTCACCAACTGTACCAACTGCGGACCTCGTTACACCATCATTGCCGGAATTCCGTATGATCGTGCATCGACGACCATGAATCGTTTCACGATGTGTGATCGTTGCCAGGCCGAATACGATGATCCGGCGGATCGTCGATTTCACGCCCAGCCGAACGCCTGTCCCGACTGCGGTCCGCAATTGTCACTGCGGGATGTCAGTGGAATCATTCTGGCAGAGAGGGCGGCCGCCCTGGAGATGGCCGTCGAGGGGCTACTTGCCGGACTGATTGTCGCGGTCAAGGGGGTGGGTGGATACCATCTGATGGTCGATGCCAGCTCGGAAAGTGGTATTGCAGAGCTGCGGCATCGCAAGCACCGCGAGGAGAAACCACTTGCGCTGATCTATCCAAGTCTGGCCGAGGTGCAGCGTGATTGCCGGGTCACGGCGCCTGAAGAGAGAATTCTCAGTGGCCCTGAAACCCCGATCGTCCTGCTTGATCGACTTGACAAGATTGAAGCGGGGCGACCACTTGCCACCTCGATTGCCCCAGGCAGTCCACTCCTTGGTGTGATGCTGCCTGGAACGCCGCTCCATCATCTGCTGCTCAATCGGATTGGGAGACCACTGGTTGCGACGAGCGGGAATCTGGCCAGTGAACCGATCTGCATCGATGATGATGAGGCCACCACCCGGCTGGCTGGCGTTGCCGATCTCTTTCTGATGAATGATCGACCGATATTACGCCAGGTCGACGATTCGATCGTCCGGTTGATCGCCGGGAGGGTCGCGATTCTCCGCAGAGCCCGGGGCTACGCGCCACTGCCAATCGAGGCGGGTCAGCCAACGCCACCGGTTCTCGCGACTGGCGCCCACTTCAAGAATACCATTGCCCTGACCTGTGGTGAGCAGATCATTCTCAGTCAGCATATTGGTGATCTGGAATCGGCCGAAGCGGCACAGGCATTCGACCGAACCCTGCAGAGCCTCGAGAACCTCTACCGGACAGAACCCGTCCTGGTCGCCCATGATGCTCATCCCGACTACTACCCGACGATTCGCGCCCGACAGTCCGGCCTGCCCCTGCTTGCCGTCCAGCATCACCACGCGCACATTCTCTCGTGTATGGCCGACAATGGACTCGACGGGGCGGTGCTGGGCATTGCCTGGGATGGAACCGGATTTGGCGGCGATGGCACGATCTGGGGCGGAGAGTTTCTGCGGGTTGACGAGCGGGGATACACGCGAGTCGCCCACTGGCGAACCTTTCCCTTGCCAGGCGGTGAGCACGCAATTCGCGAGCCGCGCCGGGCCGCGATCGGTCTGCTCCACGAGATCGATCGGTCGATCAGTTCCAGTTGGCTCGATCTGCCCCCCACCCACCAATTTGGGGAAAGAGAGAGAGAGATCATCGAATCGATGCTTGCCCGCAGCATCAACTCGCCCCGCACCTCAAGTGTCGGAAGGCTCTTTGACGCCGTCGCCGCTATTCTTGGTATTCGCCAGGTCTCACGGTTCGAAGGCCAGGCGGCGCTGGAACTTGAATACTCGATGAGCGGGATCGAGACCGACGATAGCTATCCGGTTCACATCTTGCCCCACGCCAGCGAGGAACG
>CAIOZW010000282.1 GCA_903862855.1 uncultured Acidobacteriota bacterium | reverse complement strand
TCGTCGATTCGTCGCGCCTTTTCGTTGAGATAGGTCACCGCATAGGGTGACATTCCCACGGCCTGGGCGATCTCGGCATTGGGCAGATTGAGACGCATGAGATCCCGGGCCGTCAGAAGGCGTCGCAGGTTGACAGCGATCGCGCCGATGATCATCAGGGAGAGGGACTGGACCGACTCGTCGGAATTGGCATATAGACGTTCGAGAAGCCGCAGGGCTCGGGGGCGGTCGCCGGCAATGATTGCGTCGGTCAGCTCAAAGTTGGAGTGTTCACGGCTGTACCGGACGAGCAGGTCGATCTCATCGCGCGAGATGGTCGTCCGGTTGCCACCCAAGCTGCGATGATGGTTGATCAGCTTCTCCATCTCACTGGCGAGCCGGGTCAGATCGACTCCAACTGTCGCGACCAGCCAGGCGGCAGACCCCTGATCGATCGAACAGTCAGCCTGCGCCGCATAGTCACGCACCCATTGCGTGGCCTGCTGATCGTCGAGAGGCTGAAACTGTACCGACTGGCAGGCCTTGCGGAGCATGGTTGCGATATTGCGCCGATTGTCCATGCCTTGGGTCACGAAGATGACGACAGAGGTCTCTGCCGGCCTGGTCAGGTAGTCTTTGAGCAGCTCGAGTTGATGCTCATCACCAATCGATTCAAAATCCTGGATGATAACAATCCGTCGCGGTGAGATCATCGGGTACTGACGTGCCATACCCAGTGCATCTTCGATCTTGCCGGAGGAGGCTGAGAAGGTCGAGAGGTTGAAGTCGCGGACTCCCGGGTCGAGAAGTGCCTGCTCGATACTCTGCAATGCCTTGTTACGGAGTTGCAGCTCCGTACCCTCGAAAAGGTAGAGGGCGGAGATCTCGCCAGCCTTCAGGCGGCGCCAGAATTCAGACTGACTCTTGGCAGCATCTGGCGAGCTCTTCTTCATCAGAATCCCTCGAGAAGCGTCGTCACCACTGACCGCGAGAAGTCCCGGGCGAGGCGCTCGACAGCCGGCCCCTCCTCGTTGAAGAAATCACGCGGATCGCTGGATATTTCGTACTCACCACGGAAAATGTAGTTCTGATTATCGAAGAGAATCCTGTTGCGTGTCTGGTCGCGGACGGTCAAACTGACGGTGATCGTCACCTCGAAGAGGCGGGCCCGTCCGAAATCATCGAGCAGGACAGGGCGAAGCGCAAAGCTGCGGATGGTTCCGTTGATGACGGCATCGGCGTTCTCGGCTGAGGGCAGAACGTCGAGCGTCCGCCCCCGCCGCAGCACCTCATCGATCATCGAGGCCGTAAAGCGCTGCTCGACCTTGAACCGCTGGGTCTCGTTCTGAAAGGGAGGAATGCCGACCGTTCTGATATGGCGGGGCAGCCAGTCGCCTCGTCCAACCGGACGATAACATTCGGTGAACCCCGAAGTAATTATCAGAAGCATCGTAAATCCAATTAATCGCATCTTTGTGTTCATATCAGATCTCCCATTGGGATATGCGAATTGTGATGATAACACGGGATATCCAGAGTGGGACAGGCAAGAGTGGTTTCGACTTGCGCCGCTGGTAAGCGGCCCCCTGAGATTTCAGCCACTCGGCTCTGTTCATACTTTGAATTCCCATCAGATACCTGAGACTGCCGTATTATGTCGAAAAATCACTGGGAACGACTTCATCGATCATTCGGTTCATCATTGCTGAGACATCTTGTCACACTTGCACTTTTGCTTCTGTTCCTCTTCACTGGTCAATCGAGTCGTCTGGCCATTGCCACCGTCGAGAATCAGCGCAGCCAGGATCTCTGGCAGGACGAATCACCAGCGGGTCGGCTTGTCCCGCGTCGTGATGGCCGACGCTATCTGCGCCTCGATCTTCTCGACTTGCGGCGGTTGCTTGAGGAGGCCCCGCTCGAGAGTCTGCAGGAGTCTGACAGCCTTCGGGTGGAGCTTCCAGTGCCGATGCCCGGCGGGTCGACGATCAGGTTCCGACTCCTTGAGTCACCGGTCATGGAGCCGGCCCTCGCCGCCCGTTATCCGGAGATTCGCACCTACAGCGGGCAGGCGATCGATGACCCCGCAGTTACCCTCCGCGGCGATCTGACTCCACAGGGTTTTCACGCGACAGTGCTTCTGGCCGACCAGACGCTTGTCTCCATCCACCCGGATCCAGGTGCTGACCTGCGGGCCAGCCGTTACATCAGCTACTTTGGAACTCCTGATTCTGATAATGGCGACCCTCTTGTCTGTGAGTTTCGTGACCCGGAGACCCTCAATGGTCAGCCCGGTCTTAACCTTGATCTTGAGGCGCTCAATTACCAGTCCGGGGAGACACTGCGAGTCTACCGGATCGCCATTGCCGCGAGCTCCGAGTATACGAGCACATTTGGAGGTGGAACCACCGCCGGAACCGTGGCCTCACTGGTTACCTGGCTCAATGGTGTCAACGCAATCTACGAGCGTGAGCTGACGATCCGCCTCCAGATGATCGACGCCCCGACGATCATCTATTCGACTGAGCGTGGTTTCAACTCGGCCAATGATCCTTTCTCCAATGGCAGTTCCACTTCGATGCTCAGCCAGCTTGGACAGGTCATGGCCTCGATTCCGACCAGCAGCTTCGATGTTGGTCACGTGCTTGGCACAGGTGGAGGCGGGGTCGCCTATCTTGGTGTGGTCTGCCGTGATTCGACCATCTCGGGAGGGCCAGTCAAGGGGCTTGGCGTTACGCTGGTCAATGGAACGCTTGGCAATTCGGGAGGTCTCTATGTCTTCTCCCACGAGCTTGGCCACCAGTTCGGTGCTTATCACAGTTTCAATGGCACGGGCAACAATTGCGGCGGGGGGAACCGGACCGGCAACTCATCCTTTGAGCCGGGTTCGGGAATGACCATCATGTCATACGCCGGCAACTGCGGCTCTGACAACATAGTCTTCCCCGGCGGGGGTAGTCTTCGTTTCCATATTGGAAGTCAGCGACAGATCTTTGCCCATCTCGAGGGAGTCGGTCGCTGCTTTGTCTCTTCGAACACTTCGAACAGGGCCCCGACGGTCAGTGCCGGGTCAGACTACACGATCCCCTTCGCTACGCCGTTCGAGCTTCGCGCAACCGGCAGTGATCCTGACAGCGCTGATCAGGCCAGCCTGACCTATGTGTGGGAGCAGGTCGATGCCGGTCTGACCTACAGCAATCCACCATACAGTGACAGTGGCGATCCAATAACGACGACCCGGCCGATCTTTCGTTCATATGCACCGCTGAGCAGTCCATCACGGCTCTTCCCCAGCCTCAACTATATTCTCAACAATGCCAATGTCCCTCCAGAGACGATCAACGGACTTCGTTCGGGTGAGAGTCTTCCGGCGATCGGGAGGATTCTCAACTTTGGAGTTGCGTTGCGCGACAATCGCGCTGGCGGTGGCGGGGTGGCGGAAGATGGCGTAAGGCTGACGGTGGCCGGCAATGCCGGGCCTTTCCGGGTCACCTCTCCAAACACCGGGGTGAGTTGGGCTGGCGGCTCAAATCAACTCGTCAACTGGCAGGTCAACAATACCAATCTCAGTCCGGTCAATTGCTCCCAGGTGCGGATCAGCCTTTCGACGGACGGTGGCCAGACATTTCCGGTCATACTCAACGCCGCGACGAACAACGATGGATTGGAGACAGTCGCGATACCAACCGGGATGGCGACGACCCAGGCGCGGATCAAGGTCGAGGCGGTTGGAAATATCTTTTTCGATATCTCCGACGCGAACTTTACGATCACAACGAGCGCATCGGTCAATCTTCCGACTCTGACCGGATATACCCTGGTTCCGGCAACTCCGGTCGCCAATCTACCATTCAGTGGAACAGTGACCGGAACCAACTTCGTCTCCGGATCGACACAGGTCTGGTTCTGTGTCGAGGGAACCGCGAGTTGCAGCCTTCTACCGGCGGCCAATGTGAGTGTGTCGAGTGGGACGAGCCTCTCTTTGAGCGGAGTCACTCTCGCCGCCGGGCGTTGGGAGGCCTATCTCCAGACAGCGGCAGGTGTCTCGAATCGTTCGACAAGTTTTACGGTGCAAGCTGCTGTCGGTGGAGCGCCGGTCGTCACCAGCTTTACCTGGACACCGGTATCCCCGGTGGCTGGCGAGCTTTTTGAAGGCACGATCAATGGAAGCAACTTTGTTGCTGGACAGATGCGACTCTTCTTCTGCCCGGGCAGCTCATCGGCCTGCACGGAGTTCGATTCAACCCGGCTCACCTTCGTCAGCTCGACCGCACTGCGCATCAGCAGAGCAACGCTGTCGGCCGGCTCCTGGCAGTTCTATCTGCAGAATCAGTCCGGCCCATCAAATCGCTCGGTCAGCTTTACGGTCACCAGTCCTGCGCCTGCTGTTCCGACGATCACTTCTTATACGTGGACCCAGACCCCTCCGGTTGCCGGAACACCTTTTAGTGGATCGATCACCGGCACCAATCTTGTTACTGGAGCGACCCAGGTCTTCTTCTGCCTGCAGACCAGCAACTCCTGCACGGCAGTGCCGGCCTCGGCAGTCACAGTTACCAGCACGACCAGTATGACGCTGACCGGGGTGACGCTCGAGGCAGGTTCCTGGCAATTCTACCTGCAGAATTCGAATGGCAACTCGACACGTTCGGCCACCTTCATCGTTGAGCAGGCTGCGAGGCCCGTACCACAGATCAGCAGTTATTCGTGGAATCCGGCTACACCCATTACCGGTCGTCCCTTCACCGGGACGGTGAGCGGCGACAATTTTGATCCAACCGGAACCCGGATCTTCTTCTGCCAGATTGGTCGTCCAATCTGTGTCCGCCAGGCAGGAGTTGTGATCACTGTCAACAGCCCAACCACCTTGCAGCTGTCCAATGTTGTTCTGGCGGCAGGAAACTGGCAGTTCTATCTACAGACTTCCGCCGGAAATTCGACCCGCTCAACCTCCTTCAATGTCCAGGTTGCGACACTCGGTCCACCAACAATTACCGGATATTCTTTCAATCCGGTCGACCCAAGACCGGATCAGCCGTTCAATCTGAGCGTTTCCGGCAGTGGTTTTGTCCCTGGATCTACCCGTGTCTTCATCTGTGCGGAAGGGCCAGAGGAGGATGAGACCTGCATCGAGATCCGGCAATCCTCGATCTCCGTTCCCACTCAAGCGCTGCTGGTGGCAGAGTCGCTCAGTCTGGGCGCTGGAAGATGGCAGATCAAGGTCGAGACACCAGCCGGTCTCTCCCCGCGTTCAGCCGTCTTTACCATCCAGGCAGGTCAGTCGACACCTCCGCGCATCACCTCCATTGCTCGCAACCCGGTGGTGCCGGTGGCTGGTCAACCATTTACCTTGACGGTCATCGGAGAGGGATATCTGACTGGTGCGACCCGGCTCTTTACCTGTCTCCTTGGTGCGGTTAACTGCGCGGAAGTCTCGACCAGCCAGATTTCGGTCACTAATTCTACTTCGCTGGTCGCCTCGGGAGTTACACTAGCTGCCGGAACGTGGCAGGTCTATGTCCAGACCACCAATGGTGCATCGTCCCGTTCGGTGAACTTCACCATTGGCGAGCCGCCAACAGTCCTGCCCACCATCACCAGCCTGACGCTCGACAAGCCTGTCCCCCTCGCCAATCAGCCCTTTCAGATCACTCTGACCGGAACTGGCTTTGTCAGCGGCAGTACGCGAGTATTCTACTGTTTGAGTGGGAGAACGATCTGCACTGAAGCCCCGGCAGCGAGTGTGATCGTCAGCGGCACGACCAGCCTGCGCCTCTCCGATGTTCAGCTCATCGCCGGAGAATGGCAGATTCAGGTTCAGACCAGTAGTGGAACCTCCGCGCGATCTGCAGCCTTTACCGTTCGCCAGTCGACACTTGATCTGCCAACACTGATCTCGGCGACCTGGAGTCCGGCGACACCCGAAGCCTCCAGACCCTTTGCCGGCCGTCTGGTCGGAACCAACTTCTCC
>CAIOZW010000281.1 GCA_903862855.1 uncultured Acidobacteriota bacterium | reverse complement strand
GAGTAGTGTATATTCTCCGGTCCTCCGCCAAACATCGACCAGGTCGTATAGGCCGATTGCTGGCTGCCAGCCGGGGGCTGCAGCCAGAGGCCGATTCCGATGGCCAGAACCGAGAAAGCGATAGTTGCGCGAATCGTTCTCCTCATGCTTTGACCTGCTCCTACTCTTTCTTCAATGCCTGTCCGGCAAGGACTCCGGTATATTGTCCGTTATCGATGGCCAGTTTGCCATTAACGATCACCGTCCGCATGCCGGTCGCAAGATTCTCCGGCTGTTCATAGGTGGCCTTCTCGGCAATCGTCTTCTCGTCAAAGACGATAATGTCGGCATACCAACCGGTAGCAATCCGTCCCCTCGCGGGTATTCGCAGCGCAGTTGATACCTGACTGCTGCTCGCCTGGATCATGCGTGGCAGAGTGATCACCCGCCGCTTCATGACATAGTCGCTGATCTTCCGCGGATATGTCCCGTATTTTCGGGGATGTCCACTCGAACCGTCACTCCCGGTCATGACCCACGACTGTTTCATGAAGTTCTCGATGTCCTTCTCGTTCATATTGAATGACGCAACTCCGGCGCCACCGTCCCGGATGATCTCCAGTGCTGTCTCGATCGCCGACTTGCCGCGCCCGCGGGCAATCGCATCGAGTCGCTTGCCTATCAGTGCCTGGTCACGCGTCCGGGTGATGAGAAGTGAATCGGCACCTCCACGTCGCTTCAGATTGACCTCCATCTCGGCGATCAGCCGTGGACGAACCACCGGATCGTCGATTCGCTTCAGCAGCTCGACGTTTCCTCCAACCTCTGCCCAGCGCGGGACGAGAGCCGCGGTCAGGCTTGTTCCCGAAGCCGTATACGGATATTGGTTGGCCGTGACGGCAATACCCTCGCGCCGTGCCTCCTCGACAATCCTGATCGCTTCGTCACTCTTCCCCCAGACATCGACTCCGAGCATCTTGATATGCGAAATATGGACTGGCAGCTGCGCCTGCCGACCGATCTCGATCGTCTCCCTGATCGAGTCGAGCACACCGACATTGTAGGTGCTCTCATCACGCATATGCGTATCATAGACTCCGCCAAGTCCGGCAACCACCTTGGCCAGCTCAATCACCTCCGGAGTTCTGGCATAACTGCCCGGCGCATAATAGAGCCCGGTTGACATACCGAAGGCACCCTCTCTCATCCCATCTGCGACGAGAGTCTTCATCCTGGCCATCTGCTCTGGCGTCGGGGCCGCATCGCTCATTCCCATGACCCGCTGCCGGACACTTCCATGACCGACGTAGAGTATGGCATTCGTTCCGATCCCCTGCTCCTGCCATCTCTTCAGTGTTCCACCAATCGGCAGAGGACCACTCCCGTCATTACCCGTGACAACGGTCGTCACCCCCTGGAAGAGAAAGTTCTGGTTGCTTCTGCCTGACATTGACCCAAGATCCTCCGCCGCATGTGTATGCGGATCGATGAATCCCGGCGCGACGATCATCCCGCTGGCTTCGATCACCCGCGCCGCGCCCAACTTTGCGCGGGCGGCATCTCCGATGAAGACGATCCGGTCACCAGTGATGCCGACATCGGTGACTGACGCTTCTCCGCCGAGCCCGTCGATCACTCTCCCACCCCGGATCAGCAGATCCAGACGTCTGTTCTGTGCCGCCCGGCCCGGCGCGATAAGGGCCGACAACCCTGCCGGTATTGCGAGAAGGATGCTCCCAACCAGTATCTTCCCAAGGATATTCTTCATACTCTTGTCCTGTCGTATGTCAGAGGTACCCCCTCCGGTTAATGAGGGGACGGTGGCGGCCCATTACTCCAGCCTTGAAGCGAATTAGAACCTATCACCGGCTTTGAATCAATGGTGCGCGGATGAAGCATGGAGGGATGGACAGAGCCGGTCAATTTCCGCTCAGGTATCTCTTCAGGAATCTTCCAGTGTAGGATCCAGGTTCGTCCATCAACTGCTCTGGCGTACCCGTCGCGACAATCTGTCCGCCACGGTCACCACCCTCAGGACCAAGGTCGATCACCCAGTCGGCCGTCTTGATCACATCCAGGTTATGCTCGATGACGATCAGCGACGCACCATTCTCCAGCAGCCGGCGGAACGACCCGAGAAGTTTGTTGATGTCGTCGAAATGGAGCCCGGTCGTCGGCTCGTCAAAAATGTAGAGCGACTTCTCACCACTCTTCTTCGAGAGATATGAGGCCAGTTTGACCCGCTGCGCTTCGCCACCGGAGAGTGTGGTGGCCGACTGACCAAGCCGCAGATAGCCCAGTCCGACATCATCAAGCACCTTCAGCTTGCCTGAGATGCGCTGTGAACTGGCAAAGAAGCCGATCGCTTCACGCACTGTCAACTGCAGCACCTCGTGGATGTTCTTGCCACGGTAGCGAATATCGAGAACCGCAGACTTGAAGCGGGTGCCCTTGCACTCCTCGCAGATCAGCTCAACATCGGCCAGGAACTGCATCTCAACCGTGACCGTCCCGTCACCTTCGCACTTGTCGCATCGCCCCCCCGGGACATTGAATGAGAAGTACCCCGCGCCGAAGCCTCTCGCCTGCGCTTCACGGGTGCCGGCGAAGGTCTCGCGAATGGCATCGTAGACCTTGATATAGGTGACCGGATTGGAGCGCGGTGTCCGGCCGATCGGTGATTGGTCGACAAGAATCACATCGTCGAGATGCGCTCCCCCCTCGAGGCTGGTAAACGTCCCTACCTCTCCCTGCCAATCACCGCGCAGATGTTTCAGACCAGCATAGAGACAGTCATGAACCAGAGTCGATTTACCGGAACCCGAGACGCCCGTCACGCAGACCAGTGAGTTGAGTGGAATATCGATATCGATATCCTGCAGGTTGTGCGCACGCGCACCCTGCAGGCTGAGCCGGTTCTTTCCCGGTAGTCGATGCTCGCGCGGAGTCCGGATCTGGGCCTCGCCGCGCAGATAACGCCCCGTCAGCGAAGCCTCGTGCGAAAGCATGGCCTCGAGTGTTCCTTCAAAGACTATCTCACCACCCAGCTCTCCCGCGCCCGGACCGACATCGATCAGATGATCCGCCGCGCGCATCATCTCCGCCTCATGCTCCACCACCAGGACCGTATTTCCAATATCGCGCAGGTTCTGCAGCAGCCTGATCAGCCGGTCACTGTCACGCGGATGCAGGCCGATACTCGGTTCGTCAAGAACATAGAGTGCCCCAACCAGTGATGACCCAAGATGAGTTGCCAGTTGGATGCGCTGCGCCTCACCCCCCGAGAGCGTTGAGGCGAGACGATTGAGTGTCAGGTAATCCAGACCGACATCGAGCAGGAAGCGCAAACGGGAACGAATCTCTCCGAGCAGCCGGTCAGCTACCGCCTGCTCCTCGCTCTTCAATTCGAGCCGATTGAAGAAGTTGACCGCCTCCTTGATCGAGTCACCGCAGACCTCCGGCATCGTCCGTCCGCCAACCCTTACATCCCGCGCCTCTGGTCGCAGCCGGCTACCACGACAGTCCGGGCAACTTGTATACCCCCGGTACCTCGCCAGCAGAACCCGCACATGCAGCTTGTACTTCTTTGTCTCCAGCCAGTCGAAGAGGCCGATCACACCCGTGTAGTCGTCCTCACCGTGGCTCCCCTCGATCACCAGTCGCCGCTGCTCCGCGGTCAGCTCGGCAAACGGTCTGTTCATCGGTATGGCGTGCTTTCGCGCAAACTTTTTCAATTCGCCACGCCACCATTCGAACTGCGGTTTCGTAAATGGCTCGATCGCCCCGTCAGCCAGTGAGAGATCCTGGTTGGGTATGACCAGCCTCAGGTCGAGCCCGATCGTGTTGCCAAAACCCTGACAAGTCGGACACGCCCCATATGGATTGTTGAAACTGAAGAGACGCGGTTCCGGTGGAAGATAGACGATATTGCAGCTCTTGCATTCAAAACGCTCCGAGAAGACCAATTGCCGGCCATCATCACCCACTGTCTGGATCACCGCCTGCCCGTGCCCCTCCTGGAAACAGACCTCGAGCGAGTCGACGAGCCGGTTACGAATATCCCCGCGCTGGACCAGACGGTCGACAAGGACGAAACAGTCCTCAAAACTGCTTCCCGTAAAGCTTTCCGGTGTCTGGAGCTCGATCGTCTCCCCACTCGATCCAAGGTAGAGCCGGTTGAAGCCACGCTGCATGAGGCTCATCAGGTGCGCCTGCACATTGATCTCCCGCTTTGCCTTCCCCCCTTTTGCCCGGCCTGTCCGGGGACTCTTTCTGGCCTTGCCTTCACCAGTATCTTTGGTCAGGGCTTCGGACTCATCCTCCGGGCTGATCTCGGTTCCGGCTGCGGCAGGGAAGAGGACATAGAAGCGTGTCCCCTCCGGAAGCCCCAGCACCACCTCGGTGATCGACTGCGGGGTCTCTTTTCGCACCTCCTCCCCGCATCGACGGCAGATGGTCCTTCCCACCCGCGCAAAGAGCAGCCGCAGATAGTCGTAGATCTCTGTCTGTGTCGCAACCGTCGAGCGTGGATTACGGGTCGAGTTCTTCTGGCTGATCGCTATTGCCGGACAGATGCCAAGTACTTCGTCGACCTCCGGCTTGTCCATTCGCTCGAGAAACTGACGCGCATAGGCCGAGAGCGACTCGACATAACGACGTTGTCCCTCGGCATAGAGCGTGTCAAAGGCCAGCGAAGATTTGCCCGACCCACTCACTCCGGTGACGACCGTCAACGAATTGAATGGAATCCGGAACGAGACGTTCTTCAGGTTGTTGACCCGTGCGCCGCGGACAATTATTGCCGACAATTCAGACATGCTCTCTTCCAGTCTCCTGTCAGTCTCAGGACCATATGAATAAATGGACATTCTACCTGTCAGGCGGTTGCTTTGACAAACGACCCCTCATTCGACTCGACAGATTGCGGTAACCCGGATCTTTTCAAAATATTCCAGAGATGCGTTAATATACGCCAATCAAATCAGTGTGAATGGAGGCGTCACCTTGACGGTGGAAGAGGCAAGGGAAGACTGGAACAAGCGCTACTGCATCTATGAGCCAATCCGGCCGCGGATCGCCTCGGCACGGGTGCTCCTGGTCGATAACCTCGTGGCGGATGAGGGGCAGTACTCAACCGAAGCCTCCCGGCAGCCCGGCTTCAATGCCGCCAAGTGGGTGCGTCTCGAACGATTCGTCGCTTCACTCGCACTCACCAATATCGAAAAGAATATCCGGGTTCTCGTCCATCAACCGGAGATAATCACGCTTCACCTGGCCGATCTCGATCAGGAAGTCGTCGCTTCCTTCGATCCCGATGCGATCGTTCTCAGCGGTACCCTCCGCGACTTCGACCTCTACCATCCGGCATTGATCGAACGATTCAATCGTTTCATTACCACAACCACCACGCCGGTCATGGGCATCTGTGGAGG
The DNA here is from genome assembly GCA_903862855.1 of uncultured Acidobacteriota bacterium. Lineage (GTDB taxonomy): Bacteria > Acidobacteriota > Blastocatellia > RBC074 > RBC074 > CAIOZW01. Next base: position 13,214 of record CAIOZW010000281.1, on the reverse strand, counting down.
TCACCAGATGATTGGCCAGGCCTTTGGCGCTTCGATCATCACCCTCGATGGACTTACCCCGCGTGAAAAACGTGAGGGAAGACAGCTCGAATACCAGTATCGGTTTGTCAAGATTACCGATCTTCGCGATCCGATCTTTGCCGGAATCGATAACCGACCCGATCCGCGCTGGCAGCGTTACTCAAATCGACGCCATCTCCTCCGTGTCTGGCAGAATCATGGACTCCAGATCGACCGGCTCCCGGATGGTTTTACCAAACTGGCACGCGGTTACCTGACCGAAGTTCAGATGATGGTCAAACGTGCCGATCATCAGCTTATCTACGGGACCCAGTTCCATCTCGAAAAGTCCTTCCAGGACTGGCAGGCCGACAAGTACTGGGATCATCGCAATGAGAGCCGCGACGGACGTCTTCTCTTCGAGAACTTCCTCATCGAGGCGCTCAATTTTCGTGGTCGGGACTGGCAGCTCGATGAGGAGGTTCCAGTCGATCGGACACCGGGCAGCCCATCGAGTGCCCCGGTCAATATTCCCTCGACGGGGTTTTGAACAATGACAATCAATCTTCTCTTTTTTGGAGCCTGCCGTGAAGCGGCGAATGGTGCGCCGGAGATGAAGCTCGCCGTCACGCCGCCGATCGATGTCCAGACCGTCTGGCAGTCGCTGGTTGCCGAGCATCCGGCTCTTGGACGCTTCAATCAGAGTATTCTCTTTGCCGTCAATGAAGAGTACGCTCGCCCCGGCCAGATACTTGCCGATGGCGATACACTGGCCATCTTTCCACCCGTCTCGGGTGGTTGAATTTGGAGATCACCCAATGGAGCAGTCAGCCCGTAAAGAAGACCCCATCGACCGGGATATCTTTGAAGTGACCCGTGAGACCATCGACAAGCAGGATCTCGAAGCGCGTATCCTCACCGGGGCGGCCGGGGCGATCGTCACTTTTGATGGAGTGGTTCGCAACCAGACCAAGGGCCGTCCGGTTCTGAGCCTCAGTTATGAGGCCTACCCCGGTATGGCCGTGAAAGAGATGCAGCGGATTGGGCGTGAGATTCGCGAGAAGTGGCCGCAGATCGCCGGTATCGGCATGATCCATCGCTTTGGAGAGATGCAGATCTCCGAGTCCTCGATCGTCATTGTCATCACCTCCCCCCATCGCAAGGCAGCCTTTGAGGCCTGCCAGTACGCGATCGATACGCTCAAGAAGACCGTTCCGATCTGGAAGAAGGAGATCTTTGCCGATGGTGAGGAGTGGGTGGAGGGGAGCCGACCGTCTTCAGACTGAGCCGACCGGCTGCCAGATCAACCCCAGAGCTCCTGCGCGAGCAGGTTGAGAAAGGTGCCGACATCGGTGACGATCCCCACTGTCTGCTGTGAACCTCGGTCGGAGAGCTTGGTGACGACGGCCGGATTGATGTCGACGCAGACCATCTTTACCCAGGATGGCGTCATATTCCCGACGCCGATCGAATGGAGCATCGACGAGAGACAGATGACCATCTGTGCGCCGGCGATCTGTTTGGCATAGGCCTCCTGGGCCTGAATCAGATCCATCATCGTGTCGGGCAGCGGACCGTCATCGCGGATCGAACCGGCCAGCACGAATGGGACATTGTGTTTGACGCACTCATACATTACGCCGGATCGCAGGACCCCTGCCTCGACCGCACCCTTGATCGATCCGTAGCGGTTGATCGTATTGATCGCCCGCATATGGTTCTTGTGCCCCTCCTCGATCGGAATGCCTCTCTCGAGATCGACCCCAAGTGATGTGCCGTAGAGTGTATGCTCGATGTCGTGGACGGCAATGGCATTGCCAGCAAGCAGCGCGTCGACAAACCCCTTGCGGATGATCTGGGAGAAGGCTGCCGTGCCGCCTGTATGGATGACGACCGGGCCGGCGACAAAGACGATCCTCCCCCCCTCGGATTTGATCATCCGCATGAGCTGGGCGACCTTGCGGACGGCGGTCTCGGCTCGTCGTTCAGAGGAGATATCATTGGCCATGAAGGCAAAGCCCATCCGGTCACGGGCCTTGAATTCCGGTTGAATCCGGATCCCTTGTGCTCCACAGACGATCTGGTCACCCTCGCGGATATCGCGCAGTTTGCGACAGGTCGCAGTGGCTCCTGTCTCTTCCTGCCGGACGATGATCACACCGTCCATGCGCTGGTTACCGACCTCGGTCCAGTTGCCGTTGAGGCGGACGAATGTGCGATGATTGGTAGTCGAGTAGAAGTCGTCCGGGACAACAGAGTTGAGCGGCGCTGGTCTGAGTACGGCATCACGGATGTGGGCCTGGTAGCAGCCCAGTTCAACGAGCTCTTCGAGGGTCTTGACCAGAACCTCGCGGCTCGGGGCAATCACGCGCAACCGGAGCTTTGAGAACTCATCGTTTGTTCGACCGAGTGAAAAGTCCTGGACCTCGTAGACTGCACCACATTCGATCACCCGATCCATGATGTTGGCAAGAATCTGCGAATCGACCAGGTGTCCTTCAGCTTCGACTATCTCTGAAAAATCCATAAGTATAATTTCCCCATTAACCAATATCTCCTGAGACTCTACCGAGTTGGAGTCGACAAGTCCAGTCTTATGTCGTCTTGGAGAATAGTGGGACAGATGGGACAGGTCCTACACCCGCAAAAATAATCTGGTTGCTCTCCGCTCAGGTCCGTTCTAAGATCATATTCTCACTTTCATCAATCTCTACCGAGATCGGAGTCGCGCCATGCTGAGCAGGTCCACAATCATTGTCTTCACCCTCCTCTTTCTTAACACTCTCTCCACTTATGGCCAGCAGAAGCCTTCCCGGGAAGAGACGATCAGAATCGACACGAACCTCGTCACCATTCCATTGATTGCCAGTGACCGTCAGAACCGCTATATCCCCGATCTGAAGCGCGAGGAGTTTACCCTGACCGAGGATGGCGTGAAGCAGGAGATCGTCTTCTTTGGCGCCATCGAAGAGCCGATCAATGTCGTTCTCATGCTCGATACCTCATCAAGCACACAGGAGAAGCTCGGCCAGATTCAGCAGTCGGCCAACCATTTCGTCGGTCAACTCAAACCTGCCGATCGCATCAAGGTTATCTCTTTTGACGATGAGGTTCGTGAACAGAGCCAGTTTACCAATGACCGCCAGGAACTCCGCCTGGCGATCAATCGAGCCAGACCGGGGCAGGGGACCAGGCTCTATGATGCCGTCCGGCTCGCCATCGCCAGCCTCGCCCGTACCGATGGCCGCAAGGCGATTGTCATCTTCACCGATGGCGTAGACTGGCAGAGCAACGATACGTCGGCGAAGGATAACTATGGTGAGATCGAAGAGTCCGGGATCATCGTCTATCCGATCAGGTTCGATACGCGGCTCGACACCGAGGAGATGCTCCGCAACCAGCAGGAGATGCTCGGAGAGACCGATCTTGGCGCGATCTTTGGCAACCCTGGCTCACGGCCCCGCCGCGGAACGACTCCGACGACCATGCCCGGAGATGGCAGTACGCCCATTCCGACCGGGAGGGGAAGCGGTGATGACCCTTACCGTCTCCCGATCCCGGATATCCAGCTTCCCCGTCGCCGCTATCCCAATGGTGGACCATCTGGGCGTTATCCGGATGAGCGCAACCCTGATACAAGGTATCCCGATCCACGCTACCCCGATCCACGCTGGCCGGGTGATAACGGCGGCTCCCGCTTTCCGGATGCCGGGACCGGAGGTGGAGGTTACCCCCAGATATCACGGCGCCAGACCGATGGAACATCGGTTATGCTCGATCGACTCTATCGGGATGGATACGACTACCTGGTCCAAATGGCTGAGCGTTCTGGGGGGCGAATGGTTCGTGCGGATCTCCTCACCGATGTGCCAGGAGCATTTGTGAAGATTGCCGATGAGCTGCGCCATCAGTACTCGATCGGCTACTATCCGACCAACCAGAGTCAGGATGGCCGGTTTCGCAAAGTACAGGTCCGTGTCGAGAGAAGAGACACGGTCATCCGCACCCGCCCTGGCTATCGAGCCCGTCGCTGAGTCCCCCTTGGCCAGCCACTCCTTGAAGTGGGCTCAGAGCAGTTTGTCACGCAGCCAGGAGTAGGCAGAGGCATAAGACCGCCGCAGTACCCCGGGCCAGCCATCACCGGGCAGAGTGAAGGGAAAGCTCTTCGCCCCGGGCTGATTCCAGCTGTTGTCCCACCCGCTCCCATCCCAGAAGAGATCACAATCGGCGAGTCCGATCTCCTTTGCCAATCCTCCCGGGTTCCGTCCATTGTCGACCATCGTATTACCGTAGATTCGATTTCCCTCCGGAATCGCTCCGACATCAAACTGACGACCCTTGGGAAAAGCGATGGCCAGACCGACCACTCCGATCCCGAAGGTGTCGTTACCACGAATCTCGTTTCCTGTAACCTCGGTCCGATCGGCGGCCATGATCAGAATCCCCGTTCCGGGGATGACCCGTCCCACAATGGCGGTCGGGTCGCCAAAATTCGGGTGGTTGTTGTTGATGACTCTGTTGCCGATCACCTTTGTGTCGGTCCCGACCTTTGATGGATTGTTGGGGAGAAGGAAGACGAGAATTCCACCGGTATTGTTGTTGACATCATTATTCTCGACCAGGGCATTGACCGAGTTTTCGATCTCAATCCCGGTTACATTGTTGCTGGCCACATTGCGCCGGACAATGATGTTGCGTGACTGGCCAACGTAGATGCCAGCATCGCGAATCAGGCTCACCTCGCAGTCTTCGATCAGTACCCCATCACACTCGACCGGATAGAGACCGTAGAGTCCGGTGTTGATCGCCTCGATGTTGCGGAAGACCACGTTGCGTCCGCCGTGAACGGTGATACCGTTGTTGACATAGTCCCTGATCGAGAATCCTTCGATCGTAAAATCGTGGCTGGAGGTGATCACCGCATCGGTCAGTTGGTTGCCTCCATCGAGAATCGCCCTCGTCGCACCATTATTCAGACTGCGGAGGGTGATGCGGTCGATGTCGACCAGCAGTGATTCACGGTAGGTTCCCGGTTCGACCTCGATCGTGTCACCCGGAACTGTCTGGTCGAGGATTGCCTGGATCGACTCGCCGGATTTGACCCGCCATACTTTAGTGGGCCGACTGCCTGGTTTGGAGCTGCCTGTGACCACTGCCGGTGAAGGGACGAGAGTTCCTTTGGATGACCGTGTCAGGTGGGGGACGACCGGCAGACCAGAGGGAACCCGCAGCGGTATCTGTGGTTTGGCCGATTCATCAGTCAAGGCGTGCAGAAAGCTGATCAGGTCGTGCTGCTCCTGATCCGAGAGGGAGAACTGACGCACCTTGTCATCGAGATTCGGCAGGTCGAGCCCGGCTCCTTTGCCGGCTCCGGCAGCATAGAATGAAAGGACCTCCTCAAGCGTCTGGAATCTTCCGTTGTGCATGTAGGGCGCAGTCAGCGCCACGTTGCGCAAGGTCGGAACCTTGAATGCATTCCGGTAAGGCTCCCCGCCGGTTATCTCGCCGCGCCCCGCGTCTTCACCCTGGTTCGGCAACGGGGCAACCCCGATCACCTTGAAGTCGGGATTGGCAAAGGTCGGAAATCCGTGGCATTCAAAGCAGCGCGTCTTCAGCGAGCGGAAAAGGGTCAGCCCCCGGCGCTGCGCAGCCGTCAGGGCGCTTGCCTCACCAGCCGCATAACGGTCAAAGGCCGATTGCTGACTGACGAGGGTCCGTTCGAAGAGACCAATTGCATTGGTCACATTCTCAAAAGTGACAGCCGTTCCATTCTGTCCTCCAAATGCCTCATCAAAGAGGCGCACATATTCGGGAATCGCCCGCAGTTCCTGCACCAGTTCATCAGGATTCTGATTCATCTCGACGGCCGAGGTGATCGGCCCACGTGCCTGATCCTCGAGGTCGTTCGCCCGTCCATCCCAGAAGAGCTTGAAGTTATAGGCGGCATTCCAGAGCGTCGGTGAGTTGCGGCGCGTCGCCTTGCCCCCGGTTCGGGTCGGCCCCACGCCTGTCCCGCCTGCACCCATCGACAGGATGCGCCCATCACTCAGTCCCAGATCAGGGTGATGGCAGGTCGCGCAGGACTGCGTGTTGTCGCCAGAGACGACCGGATCGAAGAAGAGTTGCCGACCCAGCTCGATCCCTGCCTGGCTGGTCGGATTGCCGGCCCGCTGATTCATCTCCGGAAATGCCCGGCGAAGCCCTCCTCCACCCGGGCTGCCGATGCTTGCCCCGGCTGCTGGCAGATCGGCCTGTATCGGCAATGTTCCAAGCAGCACAAATCCAGCCAACAGCAGAGCGATGGTCACCAGGGTAATCCTGATGGCCATTCGCCAGTAATGCTTCGCCCTCTTCTCACTCATAAATCCAATCTCCCTGTTGAATGCTCTCTGACTTTGTTGGACCAATCTGTCGAACATCTCCATCAACGATGCGGAGCCAGGTTGCAGAAATTGATTGGTTCGCGCCCGAGAGTGTAACGGCGTCGGACCTTTCGACAAGTCCGGTCGACTGGCAGAAGTCCGGTTATATCGCAGACTTCCAGATAGAATCCGCTCGACTCGGCCCGGCTCACGGCGGCCGGTTCAGGTGGCTTTGGTCGCACTGGCGTGACTGCTTGAACAACCGGCTCCCGACGCGCCACGACCGGGGGAGGGGTCCTCTTCTCAGGAACGATCGGTTTCGACTGCTCCCGGGTTGCCCCACTCTTTGCCCCATTCCTGGCAGAAGTGAGTGAAGGCATGAATCGCCCCAGATCGACCAGGCTGGTCAGCCGGTCCCAGAGGCCGGGTGTCGAGGGCCTCGCCTCGCTCTTGCCGACTCGGCCTGCACCATTATCCGGACTCCGACGGGGTGGTGCAGGGATAAAGTCGTTGATACCACTCTCTCCTCCCTCTGTCGAGACCCCCCTGCCGGCTATTCGTTCCGGCTCGCGGGGTGTCGCAGGTCTGAATGGTGTCGGGGTCGGGCGCGGTCTGTACTCGGTCGATGACTCCTCTTTTTCACCATCCGGTTCAACTGTGGATGAGTCGGGAAGGGCCTCGTCACTTCCCGGTCTGGTTCCGGAGATGAAGTACTCGGTCCTCGTCGTTACACCTTCGCCAGTTGCCGGCAGCCCCGTCGTCGGATCGATCTCGATCTTCTCAAGGTCCTCCGGTTCGCGAAACTCTCCCCCGAGATCAGGTCGATAGGCAAGCGCCTTGATCATGAAGTCTGCCCAGATCGGTGCGGCCGTCTCACCTCCGGTCAAACCGATATCCCGGTTGTTGTCGTACCCGATCCAGACTACGCAGACCAGGTTCGGCGTATAACCTGCAAACCACGCGTCACGGGATGATCCTGTCTTTCCTGCAGCTACCCCCTGAAACCCTCGTTGTCGAACCCTCGTGCCGGTTCCACGCGTCAGTACATCCTGCAATATCGATGTCATCAGGAAGGCCAGTTGCCGGCTCATCACCTGTCGATTCTCGACCTTCGACTCGAAGAGGGTCGTACCATCCTTTGTCGTCACTCGTCTGATCGCAATCGGCGCCGCCCGCATTCCCTCGTTCGCAAACGAGCTGTAAGCCGCAGCGATCTGGAGCGGTGTGGCCTCCCCGGTTCCAAGTGCAGAGGATGGATATGGCGGAATGCTCGGTATCCCCGCCTTCTCGGCGAAGTATTTAACCTGCGCATACCCGATCCGTTGGGCAATCTCGACGGCGATCACGTTCTTCGAGCTGACCAGCGCTTCGCGTACCGTCAACGGGCGATTCTCATACTTCTCACCGAAATTGCCCGGCTGATAGCTCTTTCCATCATACTCGAATGTCTGTGGTGCATCATTGAAGAGCGAGGCCGCCGTTATTCCTGCGCCTGCTCCATTCTCGCCAACCTCGAGTGCGGCACCGTAAACGAATGGTTTGAAGACCGATCCCGGCTGCCGCCTGGAGTCGGTTGCCCGGTTGAGCTGACTCTTCGAATAGTCACGCCCACCGATCAGCGCCAGTATCTCTCCCGTCCTGGCATTCATCGCCACCAGCGCTGCCTGTAGCCCCTCCGTATCGATGTCACGACCGTCGAGCCGATTCTGAATATTGGTCATGTTCTCGGTCAGTGCCTCATAGGCGGCTCGCTGCAGGTTGAGATCGATCGTCGAGTAGATGCGCAGCGAACGGAGCGACTGTTCATCACCCTCATACTGCCGTTCGAGCTGGCGCATCAGGTAGTCGGTGAAATACGGGGCATCCGAACTGTTGACCCCAAGTGACCGTCCGGTTATTCCCAGCGGTCGCTGCTTTGCCGCCTCGGCACTTGCCAGATCGAGCTTGCCTGCCTCGACCATCTTGTCGAGTACCACATTCCGTCTTCCCTTCGCCCGCTCTTCATTCGAGTAGGGGGAGTAGTAGTTCGGACTGCGGATGATCCCCGCCAGGAGTGCCGATTCGTGCAGCTCCAGATTGGTGATGTCCTTTCCGAAATAGGTTCGTGCTGCCTGTCCAAAGCCGTTGATCGAGTAACCTCCCCGCTGCCCCAGATAGATCTGGTTGCTGTACATCGCGAGGATCTCCTCCTTCGTCAAACGCTGCTCGAGAATCAGCGACATGTAGGCTTCCGCAATCTTTCTCTTCCACGTCCGGTCAGGGAAGAGAAAGATGTTCTTGACCAGTTGCTGGGTGATCGAACTTCCACCTTCGAGGATCGCTCCGGCCTGATAGTCCCGGATCAATGCCCGCAGGATCCCGCGCCAGTTGATTCCCGGATGTTCAAAGAACTGCCGATCTTCGATCGCGACAATTCCATTGACCAGCTCTCCCGGCAGGTCCTCGTATTCGATGATCTTTCTCTTTTCGCGATCCTTGCTGGTGACCGAAGAGATCAGCTCAGGCTCGATCTGGGCGATCCCGACCTCGACATTCTGCTCGAGGTCAAAGATCGAATCGATCCATTGTCCCCTCTCTCCCTGCGACCCAAATTTTATCCGCAGGTTTCGAAACGGGCGCTTTTCATCGATCACCGCCCCACTCCCGGGGAGTACCTCGATCGTCGTCCCGTTGACCCGGTAACTTCCGCGTCTCTCATTTCGGGTCTGCCCCGATTCGACATATCCAATCTGCTGAAGATGCCTGACCAGACCGCTCAGCGTCATCGCCGCACCCTCTTGCAGATCGAGTGGCGCAGCATAGATCCCCGATGTTCGCACAAAGAGGTCTCCCCGCAGGCCGCTGTCGATGATTTCTGAATACTTTACGTAGTAATTGTAGAGCAGTCCGACCCCGATCAAAATCAGGAGAAGGCCAGGGATCAGCACAAACGGCGAGCGCAGACCGAGGAGCAGCCGCTGCATCGTCTCCTTCATTCGCATCGATTTTGTTTCCTTACGCTTACTTGGCATAGATCGATCAAGACCATATCTTCCGGGGACTGGTGGTCGTCGGCCAGGCTCTCCCGTATCTGTCGAGTCTGCACACATCATCGGCTACGGCTGCACCGTTCGTCGACCTGCAGACTACTTCGAGGTGTTCATTATGCCACGTTTCAAACCGACCATTCACCAATTTTTCTGGCAATTTGTAGCCTAAAAGAGGAGCGTCAGGAGGGGGAGGGAAGGGGTAATGCCCGGAGTCGGCCGCCGCAAGTGTTGTGGTCATCAATCGAGGGGGAGATTGAGCCGCCAGGAGGGAATGAGGCGATTGTAGCAGTCACGCGCACGCTCTTTCTCACCGAGTGCAGTGTAGACTCTGGCGAGCACATTGAGGGTCGGGTGTCGATTTGAACTCATTCCGGGGGCGGGTGGGACGGTCAGCGACTCTTCAAGTGACTTTCGGGCGAGCTGATATTCACGCAGCGTCGTGTAGACCTCGCCAAGGCTGTTCAGTATGCCTGCCAGTCGGCTTCCATCCGGGTGGCGCCGCCGGAGGGTCAATGCCTCTTCGAGGATCGGGCGTGCCTCACTTGGCTTGCCGCGAGTCTGATGGAGAAAACCCAGCAGACTCAGACTCTGAACCAGCGCCCTCTCCTCCCCCGTCTCACGGCGTAGACGAACCGCTTCCCGCAGTGCTCCCACCGCATCATCGAGCCTTCCCAGTGCCGTTCCAAGCCGACCGATGTCGTGCTGCGTATTGGCCTCTCCACGTCGGTCGCCAACCTTCTGCCAGATCGGAAGAGCTTCCCGGTATGAGCTGAGAGCTGCGTCAGCTGCTCCCCCACTCTCCATCACGAATCCAAGGTTACTGTGAGTGATCGCCAGACCCCGCTCGTCTCCACTCTCCCGCCAGTATGGCAGCGCTTCATCAAAATATTGACGAGCTCGCAGAATCTGTTTGAGGCGCAGGGAGATACTACCGAGAGCGTTGAGTGCCGTGGCCTGCCCCACCTTGTCCTCCGCCTCGCGCCACATCGCCCGTGCATTCTGGTAGAGCTGGAGAGCCTCGTTCGACTGGCCCAGCTCTTCCGAGAGTTTGCCAAGATTGAAGAGGGTTGAGGCCTGGCTGGACAGACGGTCGGTGCGGTTGTCAGAGAATCGGGTCAGACCACTCAATTGCAGGATCAGTCTCGCCTGGTCGAAAGATTGCCGCGCCTGTGCCGGCATCTCCAGCGATTGCTGGAGCCGTCCGATCTGCGCCAGTGCCATCGCCTCACGCTCTCGATCCCCGCTCTTTCGCCACAGTTGACGCGCCTCGTCGAAGGCTCCGATCGCCTCGATCCGCTTTCCGAGATCGTTCAACGTGAGCCCCATCTGCGTGAAGGTCACTGCCAGCTCTCGGTCATGACCCGATACCGCCAGCGCTCGCCAGCCATTGATCGATTGCTGGTAGAGTCTGATCGCTTCACCAAGTTCAGTTGCGGTGCCTCCGCCTCGTCGACTCTCCGCCAGCGCGAAGTCTCTCCGTGCGGCGTCGATCATCTGGTTGATGGCTGGACTCAACCCCGGGTTCGTGAGCGCGGTACCAATGAATGGTGCAGGTCTCTCCCGGCTCGGATAGATCTGGTCGTTGCGGTCAGTCTCGGTAAGCCAGGCCGGAAGGATAACCCGGAACGAGTCAGGTCTGATCGCCGGGCCGCTCTGGCCAAAGACAGCCATCCCCGACAGCAGGTATCCTTGCATCAAAATAGCCCACAGAAACTTGAACCTTTTAGAATTCATTCATCGGCAATCCTGTCACTTTCTCGACGATCGTCTGGGAGATCCTATCCGAACATAATCCCTCTGGAATAGTCGGTCAGCAAGTCGACCGCCCGGGTTCAGATCGCCAGACTATGGTCTCTAACTCGCTGGCCTCTGCTGCAGGCCATATTCGCGAGCCTGGATGTTGCGCCATTCAGTCAGAGCTACGGAGATCGTCTGGCTGGAAAACTACCATAAGCTGTTCTATTCCAGCTATCCGGATCGGGCTGTATTGCAATCGCCCACTACCTGAACTGAAGAGATCTCCGACCCTTGCGAGATACCGCGGGTTTTGGTACACCACCGGCGGTTATTTAGACTCTCCGGTCGGACCGTAGAGAATACCATTGAAGAGCAGCTTGAAGGTCCCATGCGGCTGGGCACGGAAGGCGATCTCCGGCCCAAACATCAGCAAGCGCCCTTTGCCAACAGTGGCCTCCGCGACAACCGTCCCATCCTGCAGATAGTGCTGACCCCACGCCCAGCCGCTTCGCAATGGCGTTCCATTTGGAAACCAGGCAACCGGTGTGACGAGACTGACCTCCGGCTTGAGGCGGAAGACGGGGCTGTTGTCAAACATCACATTGACCCGCTCCGGCAGCCCGTATGCCAACGGATGACGATTGTTGACCGCCACCTCAAGTATCGAGCCCGGAATGTAGTACTTGTCTCTCGACAACGGGCGCTCGGCGCCGTTCGCCGTCTTCTCTACCAGCGCATTGGCAACCGGAAGGCCAAGATGATAAGCCAGCGTGGTAGAGCTGCCGATCGTCAGGATCGTCCCTCCGGCCTCGAGGAAAGCCTTCAGTACGGGAACGGTCTTCCCGATCGTCACATTTCCAAGCCGATCCTGGTACTCATCGGGAATACCCGTCGCCGTAATCTCACCCTGACCGTCACGTGCCGGGATCGCCCCGGTGACAAAGATCAGCACGTCGAACTGCGCGGCAAGGTCACTACTCTCGAGACTCTTCGGATAGACCACACTGAACGGGAACTCGAACTGTTCCAGCAGCCACCTCGTCCAGCCCGAGGGCATCGATCCACCATAACGATCCCAGAGCCCGACTCTTACCGGGCGAATTTTCAATGAATCACCTCCCGGCGCCGTCAGGACCGGATCGATCTGCAAGCCAAGCTCGGCGGCAATCCTGGCCAGTCGCGCTTCAGTCTCCTTTCCCGCCCGCACATAGATCGTTCCCGCCGGATATTTGCGCCCCTCGATCGCCAGCTCTTCCTTCAGCCAGTGGATCTCCTCACCGTCGCGCAGCAGTCTGTTGGTCGCAATGAATGAGTCGTTCACCTCGTGGCTGATCAGATAGCCAGCCACTCCGCTCCTCACTTTCAGTGCCACAGCGGGCATCCTGGCCATCCCGACGATCTTCTCAAATGGGCCCTCGAATCCCTCCAGCACCCGGTCGAATCTTACTCCCATCTGCAAAGCCAGCGTCCAGCCCGCGTTGTCATAAGGTGGAATCGGCGGTCCTCCCGGATATTGAAAGTCGTTCGGATGATCCTGCGGTTCGAACATATCCAGAACATGCGCCCGGAAGGCCTGTGCTGTCTTGATCACATATGATCCTGACGGATAGCTTCGGCCATTGACCGTGAATGGCGATGTCGACCGGTGGACACTCACCCCGGCCTTGATCAGTGCATTGACGAACCTGGTCGCTGTCGAAAAGTCCGGCTGATCTGCCGGCAGGATATAGCCCCGTGGATCCCGCCATTCGGGTCGGCGCAGCATCTCGTAATACTTGAGCGCCACTCCCCGTGCCATTCCACCCAGCGATGGCTCCTCGGCTGATGACCCGCCCGTTACTCCAGCCCCGCTACCCGGTCGCGTCTCGCGGTTGATCAGCGCTTGCACTTCGGCCAGCCGGCGCGGTTGCGGTGTCCAGTTGTCCCGACTGCCTCGCTCGATCGAATTCCGCCCCATCCGGTAGATGTTCATCAGAAAATCTTCCCGATTCTTTGCCGCCACGTCGAGCACTGCCCGGTTCGCGGTCAGCGAATACTCGATCGACTGCCGAAAATGCCATTTCTGCGGTGCAATCGGCGCTGGAAG
>CAIOZW010000280.1 GCA_903862855.1 uncultured Acidobacteriota bacterium | reverse complement strand
GTCGACTTGTCCTTGGTCTCGGTGATGAAGACAAGGCTCTCCGAGACGATCGGCCCCGAGTAGCTTGGCCCGACCGGGACACGCCAGCTTGCCGTCAGACTCTGCTCGTTGAGGCTGGTCGGCCAGGTGGGGCCTGCGACTTGACCATCTCTTGATGGTCCACGCCACTGAGACCAGGTCGAAATCGTACTCTCTTTTGCTCCAACCCAGTAGAAGAGCCCAAGCAGGACGGGCAAAATAAGAATTGCCACACGCCGGGAATTTGCCGCATCAAGTCTCATAATCTATACTCCTGTCTCCTGATCAAATGTTTTCCGATCAGTTTTAGCAACAACATTAACTTCAGAATACAAAAAGGTCTGACTGGACAGGCTGTAATATGACCCTGAACACTTCACGTAAGGTTCACGGAGTAGGTTCGTATCGATTTCAGTTCCGTGATGATTGTGTGGAGAACGGGGTGAGCCCGGTTCAGGTTCGCAGACTGGTTCAGTTTCGGGGAGGGAGTACCAGGGATGGGTTCATCCGATGCCGAAGATCTTGAGAAGTTCGGATATCATCAGCAGCTCCAGCGGACGCTGGGGAGCTTTTCCAGTTTTGCCCTTGCCTTCTCGCTCATCTCGATCAACACCGGATTCTTTGCCAATTTCCGGCATGGTTTTCAACAGGTCGGGCCGGCATTGATCTGGTCCTGGCTGGTGGTCCTGGCTGGGCAGATGGTGGTGGCGATGGTCATGGCCGGGTTGTCGAAATCCATTCCACTCTCCGGATATGGATATCAATGGTCGGCGCGGCTGGTCAATCCACACTTCGGGTTCTTTGCCGGCTGGTTTCTTCTGCTGCAGTTCATGGCGGGATTTCCGGCTGTCTGTAGCGCACTCGCAGCGGCATTGCTTGGGTTGATCTCACCAGGTAGGTACGATGCAACTCTGGCGGCCGGATTGACCATCGCCGTGATTACCCTTGTCACCCTGATCCACCTCTTCGGATTACGGCTCGTCGCCTGGATCAACAATGCCGGAGTCTACGCTGAACTGGCGGGGGTAGCCCTGATCATCGCGGCCCTCTACCTTGCTCTCGACTGGTCGGGAGAGATCGACTGGACAAGGCTGGTCGAGATACGCAGCTACTCCAGCCAGCCGGGAACGCCAAATGATGGCCGGGTTGGTATCTCATCGCTGGCACTCTCGCTGCTCATGGGTGCCTGGTGTCTGACCGGGTTTGAAGCCTCCGCTGATCTGGCCGAGGAGACCCACCAGCCACGGCGGACGATCCCGCGGGCGATGATCCTCTCGCTGCTCTGCTCCGGACTGGCCGGGCTGCTGCTTCTGGCGGGAGTGATTCTCAATGCCGATGATGTCCCGGCTCTACAGCGAGACGAGGCGCCACTGCTGCGCATCCTCGCCAAAGCCTTTTCACCACACCTGATGAGTCTGGTCATGGTGATTGTGGCCATCTCGATCCTCGCCTGTGCCATTGCCAGTATGGCCGGTGCATCGAGGCTGATCTTTTCGCTCTCGCGCGACCGGATGCTGCCCGGGTCGACATGGATGGGGCAGGTTGCGGTGGGGAAGGGGACTCCCCGTCACGCGGTCATCGTCGTCTGGCTCATCTCGGTCGGGGTGGTACTGATCTTTCGGCAGACCGACCTGATCAGCAGTATCTCTGCCGTAGCGGGCTATCTTGGCTATGCTTGCGTCATGATTGCGGCATTGCGCTCTGTCGAGACTACAGAGATCCGTCCGGCCTGGCAGATTCGCCTGCTGCCGATGCTCGGTCTCTTCTGGACGATCGGCCTTGTCCTGGCCCTCGCCATTCCCCCAACCGAGACTCCCGGATGGACGGATCGACACATTCCGGCTAAAGCGACCTCGATCGCTCTTCTAGCCGGGATCATTATCTATGCTGTCTCGATTCGGCAGAGAATAGGCCGTGGAGAGGCCGGTCCGCCGGAACATCCTGGCAATCCCGTCATGTCTCCTCGCCAGGGGTCGGCTTGAACTCGATTTCCGAGGGGGCAGCGCGGTTTGGTCCTGGTGATGCTGAAATAAACGGATGATATTCAACTGCCTGTTCAATCTTTTCAGGCACAATTTTGATCCCGTGAGGAGCCCTGGCGGGCCCTTTAAAAAGGAAGGGAAGATCGATATGAACAGTCTGGTATCAATGCGTCGCGATGGCGAAATTGTTGTGATTACGGTCGATAATCCGCCGGTGAATGCGTTGAGTCCCGGAGTTCCGGAGGGGATTGCGGCGGCGATTGCCGAGGTTGCAGCCGACGAGACAATCCGGGGAGCGGTGCTGATCGGCGCTGGTCAGACCTTTATCGCCGGTGCCGATATCCGCGAGTTCGGAAAGATCACCTCTGGTCAACGCCGTGAAGGGATCGATTTTCTGGGTGTGATCAGGTCGATCGAGGATTGCCCCAAGCCAACGGTCGCGGCTATCCACGGAACGGCCTTTGGAGGGGGGCTGGAGGTGGCGATGGGGTTCCATTACCGGGTTGCCGTCCCCTCGGCGCAGCTGGGGCAACCAGAGGTCAAGCTCGGGCTGATTCCGGGAGCTGCCGGCACGCAGCGCTTACCGCGTCTGGCCGGGGTAGAGCTCGCCACCCGGATGTGTGCCGAGGGAAATCCGATCCCGGCCAGTGAAGCCTTGACCGCGGGAATCATCGACCGGATCATCGAAGGTGATCTTCTTCAGGGCGCGATCGACTTTCTGCACGAGAGGCTGGCGGAGGGTGGGGCGACGCACAAGACTCGCGAACGGGATGAGAAGCTCGGGGATGAGGTCGCCAATAAGGCGATCTTCGATGCGGCACGAACCCAGGCCAGGAAGGCTGCACGGGGGCAGATGGCTCCGCTGGCGGCGATCGAGGCGATCGAGGCCGCAACCCTGCGCAGCTTTGATGATGGTGTCGCCCGCGAAGCCGAGCTCTTCCGAGAGTGTCTCCATTCCGATCAGTCGAAGTCCCTCATCCATGTCTTCTTTGGTGAGCGTGAGGTGGCGCGAATACCCGACGTCCCGAAGGATACTCCGCAACTTGAGATACGACGGGCAGCCATAGTAGGTGCCGGGACCATGGGTGGTGGTATCGCCATGAACTACGCCAATGCCGGCATCCCCGTCATCATCAGGGAGACGACCCGGGAGGCGCTCGAGCGGGGGATGGCGACCATTCGCCGCAACTATGAGAATTCGGTCAGGCGAGGCCGCTTCTCAGCGGAGGTCATGGAGAAGCGCCTCTCGCTCATTACTCCACAGCTCGATTACGATGGCTTTGAGGAGGCCGACATCATCACCGAGGCCGTCTTTGAGGGGATGGAGCTGAAGAAGACGATCTTTGGCGAGCTTGATCAGATTGCCCGCCCTGGCGCGATCCTCGCCTCGAACACCTCGACACTGAACATCGATGAGATCGCTGCGGCGACCAGCCGCCCCGACTTCGTCATCGGGCACCACTATTTCAGCCCGGCCAATGTGATGCGGCTGCTGGAGATCGTCCGTGGCACAAAGACCAATCGGCAGGTCATTGCCACCTCGATGGCACTTGCGCGGCGGTTGAAGAAGGTCGGTGTTCTGGTTGGAAACTGTTATGGTTTTGTTGGTAACCGTATGCTCCACGAATACGGTCGTGAGGCCCAGTTCCTTGTCGAAGAGGGCGCCCGCCCGCAGGATGTCGACGGTGCCCTCTACAATTTCGGGATGGCCATGGGCCCACTTGCCGTGGGTGACCTGGCGGGTCTCGATGTTGGCTGGCGCATTCGCAAGGAGCATGCCCACCTGCTGGTGCCCGGAGAGAGGCAACCGATGATCGCCGATGCCCTCTGTGAAATGGGCCGCTATGGGCAGAAGACCGGTGCCGGCTGGTATCGATATGATGCCGACCGTCGGGCGATTCCCGATCCAGAGGTCGAAGCGCTCATCGAACGGCTCTCCACCGGGGCTGGAATTGCCCGGCGGTCATTCACCCCTGAAGAGATCATCGAGCGAACACAGTATGCTCTGATCAACGAGGGCGCGAAGATTCTTGAGGAGGGCATTGCCCTTCGGGCTGTCGATATCGATATCATCTACCTCAATGGCTACGGTTATCCCTCCTGGCGTGGAGGGCCAATGTGGTATGCCGACACCATCGGGCTGCGCAAGGTCTATGATCGTGTCTGCGAATTTCACGATCATCATGGTGTCCATTGGACCCCGGCCCCGCTCCTCAGGCAACTGGCAGAGGAGGGGAAGAGTTTTGCCGACTACCGGCGGCCATAGCTTCTACCCGACGCTCAACCGAAGGTCGATAATCCGAAGAATGGCTCGATGAGAGGGAGGTTCAAATGCGAGAAGCCGTAATTGTCGATAGTGTGCGGACACCGCTCGCCAAATCATTTCGTGGGTCATTCAATATGACCAGACCGGCCGATCTGCTGGCCCATGCGATCCGCAGCCTTCTGGCGCGACAACCGGCAGTGGACTTCGCTGAGATCGACGACGTAATCTGCGGATGTGCTCAGCCGAGCGGTGAGCAGGGTCAGAACATCGCCCGGATCGGAGCGCTTCTGGCGGGCCTGCCACCTGCAGTCGCCGCGACGACGGTCAATCGTTTCTGCTCCTCCGGACTGCAGGCAATTGCCATGGCTGCCGACCAGGTTCGTGAAGGAGCGGAGGCGGCCATTGGCGGTGGTCTTGAAAGCATCTCCTTTATGAAGCGCGACTACGAACCCCACTCGTGGATCCAGGAGAACTATCCGGGTATCTACATGGTAATGGGAGACACGGCCGAAATCGTTGCCCGTCGTTATGGAATCAGCCGCCAGGCGCAGGATGAATACTCACTCGCCAGTCAGCAGCGCACGGCGCGGGCGCAGTCAGAGGGGTTCTTCACAGACGAGATCGCCCCAATGACGGTAACGCGCGGCAAGCTCGATAAGGAGAGTGGCGCGATCGTCTCGACCGAAGAGGTTCGCTGCGCGGTCGACGAATGCAATCGCCCCGACACGACACTCGAGGGACTTCTGGCGCTCAAGCCCCATTTCGACCGCGAGAGTGGTTTCGGATCGGTGACGGCCGGTAACTCCTCGCAGCTCTCC
>CAIOZW010000279.1 GCA_903862855.1 uncultured Acidobacteriota bacterium | reverse complement strand
ACTCTTCTCGGATGGCGTGACCGAAGCGCAGAGTCCGGACGAAGTCGAGTTTGGTGAGGGTCGGGTGGTGAACCTCTTCAGGCAAATTGCCAGCCAATCGGCCCACCAGATGGTTGGGAAAGTCTTTGATGAGATTGACCGCTATGCTGGCGAAGCTCCACAATATGATGACATCACGCTCTTCGTTGTCAGACGTGACAAATTGTGGCCTAATCAGGCGTGATAAGATTCAGGCCATTTCAAAGAGGGCCCAGAGCAGATCTCGCCCGGCCAGACTGACAGTTTGGATATCAAGGAATTTCTTTGGCTGGAACGTATTGAAACGGTAAAGTTGAATCAATGCCCACAGCTGCCGATCCTGGCACTGAGGCGCAAAATATCTCTATCCATCTTGAACTGATACCACTGCGGTAGGATCTTCCATCTATCGTGCAACCTTTATTAAAGGAGAACTCAATGAAGAGAGAGAAGAACTCGAAAGAGACGGGATCATCACGGCGTGACTTTATCAAGACGACGTCGGCGGCGGCTGCTGTTTCGACCCTCAACATCCCGACCCTCGCTGGAGCCTGGGCGACGGGGAGTGACGAGATTCGCGTTGGCGTGATCGGATGCGGTGGCCGGGGAACCGGGGCGATCGGCAACGTCCTCGACTCGGCACCCGGCGTGCGCATTGTGGCCATGGGTGATGCGTTCAAGGATCGTTTGACCGACAGCGTCACCAATCTGAAGAAGAAGTATGCCGATAAGATCAACGTTCCCGAGGATCGTCAGTTTGTCGGCTTCGATGCCTATAAGAAGGTGATCGGGACGAGCGACGTCAACTACATTATTCTCGCCTCACCGCCGGCCTTCCGGCCGGAGCACCTGCGGACGGCGGTCGCCGCCGGAAAGAACATCTTCACCGAGAAGCCGGTTGGAGTCGACGGTAACGGAATCCGGCTCGTCCTCTCGCTGGTTGAGGAGTCAAAGGCTAAAGGGCTTGCAATTGCAGCAGGCACACAGCGGCGCCATCAGACGGGTTACATCGAGACTCTGAAGCGGATCAAGGAAGGAGCGATCGGTGAGGTTGTCGCGGCGCGAGCCTACTGGAACCAGGGAGGCCTGTGGAACAAGGCCCGCCAGACGAGCTGGAGCGATATGGAATGGCAGATTCGCAATTGGCTCTACTTCACGTGGCTCTCGGGAGATCACATCGTTGAGCAGCATGTACATAACATCGATGTCATCAACTGGACGATGGGGACGCACCCGGTCAAGGCCTACGGTATGGGTGGTCGCCAGCAGCGGACGGATCCAGCGTATGGACATATCTATGATCACTTCGCGATCGATTACGAGTATGAGAATGGCGTTCATATGTCGAGCTACTGCCGACAGATCGTCAACACCGACTCGAGCGTCTCGGAGGCGCTGATCGGAACAAAGGGTTCCTGCCAGGTCAACAAGTATGTCATCACCGGGGCCAATCCGTGGAGATTTACGGAGAAGGACAACAACCCCTATGTGCAGGAGCATACCGACCTCATCGCGAGCATTCGTGCTGGCAAGCCGATCAACGAGCTGAAGACCGTCGCTGAGAGTACGCTCACGGCGATCATGGGCAGGATGTCAGCCTACACTGGCAAGACAGTCACCTGGGAGCAGGCACTCAACTCGAAGGATGTCCTTGCGCCGGCAACGCTCGACTGGGGGCCGCTGGCCGTTCCGGCAGTGGCGATTCCCGGACAGACGCCGCTGGTCTGATCCTGACCGAGTAACGACTGCCCGTGGCAGTGAGAGTGAATGAGCGATCCTTTCAGCTCATCCTCTCACTGCCGTGGCATTTCAATGACGGGTTCTGTTTTCGGGTGGGGCCAGGTGGCCAGTCCAGGCCGGTGAGTGAGTCTTCCCTGCTGGTTCGTCAAAGCAGGCAGCGAGACCCGGCATTCGGCTCGAGAGTCGAGCAAGGAGAGCCAGACCATCGGCTGGTCCGAGAATGGAGAGAGTGGTCGCGAGGACATCGGATGCTGCGCCATCGCCGGAGACGACCGTGACGCTGTGATGCCCAATGACTCCTCTGCCTGTCCGTGGATCGACAATGTGTGAATAACGGACACCGTCAATGGTTACCGATTGATTGGCATCACCCGAGGTGGAGACAGCGCTATTGCGCAGATAGAGATAGGTACTGGGTTGAGCAGTCGCATCCAAGGGGGCAACGGCGACCCGCCAGCCAGCCTCTCCGGGGGGGGGCTCGCCGGCGACGATATCACCACCGATGGCGACGATGGTTCGATTCACGCCCAGTCGAACCATCTCACTCACCGCCGCCTGGGCCGCATAGCCCTTGGCGATTCCACCCAGATCGATTCGCATTCCGGGGCGATCGAGTGCGGCGAGCGGCACTTCCGTCCTGTTGGTCCCCTTGCGGCTGGCCTGTTTGCCTGACCTGGCATCTGTTGATGAGGCCGGAGTGAGTCGAAGTTTTTCGATACCGACAAGACTTCGAGCCGTAGCCAGTCTGGCCGGATCCGGGAGTTCTCTGATTCTTCGGGCACGCCTCCAGAGCTGGATGACTGGTGCCATGGTCACATCGAAGAGACCACCCGTATCGGTTGCCCACTGCTGGGAGACTAGGAAAATCTGGTAGAGGTCCGGATCGATCTCGACCATTCCCTGCCCGGCAGACTCGACAAATCTGGTCAACTCGCTATCGTTGCGGTAGTCGCTACAGACCAGATCGAGCCGGGCAATCCTGGCCAGCGCGGCCCGACTCGCCGTGGTCGCTTTGGTCTCATCCCTGGCGTAGAGGATGATCCTGACGCGGGTTCCCATATGGGTCTCCACATACTCGAACCTTTGCAGCTCTTTCCAATTACCGCAACTTGCCGCCACTGGCGGGGTGATTCGATCGATCTGGCTGGCCAATGAAAGCAGTCCGGGAAGCAGAACCAGAACGATGCCCCCTGGGCAGAGTATCCTGAGACAGCCCCTGATTTTCTGTTGAAGAGGAGACTTCCAGCCTCGATCACCACTATGGATTGAATTGAAACAATTGATCATCTCAAAACACTATAATATGAACAGATTGCCATATACATTGACGATACTCGCAACCTGCATTATCTCCGCCCTGCTGCTGACCAGTCCGGCGCCTGTTGGAAGTCAGTCGGAGCTCAAGGCCTACACCGAGACGATTCCCGGGACTGAAGTCACCTTTGATATGGTCGCCATCCCTGGGGGCACTTTTACCATGGGAAGCCCGGCAACGGAAGCAGGACGCAAGGAGGACGAGGGTCCCCAGCACGAGGTAAAGATTGCGCCATTCTGGATGGGTAAACACGAAGTGACCTGGGACGAGTATGACCGGTATGCCTTTGGCCCCAAGACTCTGCCAAAACAGCCGATCGATGGCCCGGTAGTCGTGACGAGCCCAACCCCTCCCTACGCCGATGAGTCTCACGGTTACGGCAAGGGGCGCCAGCCGGTAATCGCCATCACCTGGCATGCGGCGGTAGGCTACTGTCGCTGGCTCTCAGAGAAGACCGGTAAGACCTATCGCCTGCCGACTGAAGCCGAATGGGAGTATGCGGCACGCGCCGGATCAAAGACTCCCTGGTCCTTTGGAGCTGATGGCTCCAAAGGGGGTGAATATGCCTGGTCATCTGAAAACTCTGATGCCAAACCTCACCCGGTCGGGCGTAAGAAGCCCAATCCGTGGGGACTCCACGACATACACGGTAATGTCGCTGAATGGTGCATCGATCAGTTTGATCCCGATTACTACCAGACACTCGATTTGAAAAAGATCGCTCTCGGACCAGTAAAATTGCCAGGAGAGTATCGTTACTCGCACGTTGTGCGTGGTGGGACCTGGGATGACGAGATTGGTAAGTTGCGGAGTGCCACGCGGCGTGGATCAGAGGGGGACTGGAGTCTGAGGGATCCGCAAGATCCGCAGAGCATCTGGTGGCACACAGAGGCGACGATGGTCGGGTTTCGAATAGTTCGTCCACTCAATGAGCAGGAGAATCTGAAGGATTTCCGATCAAAGATTACGCGGCAGAGTCCAAACTAAATAGAAACAGTCAGGAAGGGAGTGGTGCGATCGATGTGGATCTTTACAAGGCATGGGTTCTTCAGTGCAGTGTGTGCAAGAGCGGGGGATGGCCGGCGGGGTCAGCCGGTCGATCCGGGTCGGATCATGGTACGGGCACGGTTGCGTGCGCACCTCGAGAGTCTGAAGGAAAGGTTTCCGGATTTGCTGGGGGAGTGCCAGATCGAGGAGTCTGCGGGCACCGACTATAAGTATCGAATATTTTTGGCGAAGAGTATCTGGACCGCAGTTCTGCAGGAACTGGGCGAGGAGACCAACTACGATAACTTCAAGTCGGCTGTCGCCAGGCATCAGGGAAGAGACGGGTTTGATTACGAAGATTCGCTGCACGATGTCTGGTCGGTCATGTACAAGCTACAGAAGTGACAGGTTAGAAAGGGCTCGACAGGTTACGACGTAGTGAGAATTGCGATGGAGTTGGCAACGACCGAAGATCATTATGGACGAGGCATTGCGCGACCGGAACTGGCGGAGAGATGAGTCACGGCGGGTTGAGACAGTCGTAGAAGCCGAGCGATTCATCGAGGAGGTCGGATTTGCCGGCTGCCTCACGGATGCGCGGAAGCCGGGACCATCGCTCTACATTGCCGTTTGCGGACGGAGAGAGGCGTTCATGCCGCGGCAAGTACAGAAAGATGAGGAGAGTTCCCTCGCCTGGACGCTGAAGGATGAGATGGTTCGGCGGGGTCGGGTCTACTACGGAAAGCTGGCAGGCGGAAGAGCCATGTTCCTTGCTCCGCGAATGATCGCCCCGTTTCGGGCACTCCTGGGAGTAGCACGACGGCAGGAGGCTGAGCGACTGAGCCCTGCGGCGCGTGCGGTACTCAAAGTGCTGCGACGGGAGTGGGAGATGGAGACGGCAGAGTTGCGGCGGGAGGCGGGTCTGGCAGATCGACGGACGTTGACCAAGGCGCTGGATGAGCTGCAGGGGACGATGACAGTGATCCCGCTCGAAGTACTCTACCAGCCTCGCTTCACCTACATTTGGACTCTTGGGGAGGGCCGATTCCCCGAGGCGTATGCCGAAAAGGTTGCTCCGTCAGTAGCGATTTCCGCAATCAGGAGTGCATATCTGGAGAGCGCAGGCACGGCCGAAGCAGGAGAGATTGCGCGAGTCACCGGTATTCGTGCTTTGGGGTAAGTTCAGTTAAATCGAAGGGTTGTGATGATGGAGAAAAGCTTCAAACCGTTCATTCCGGCGACAGAGAGTCTGCGTGAGTTGACGATCCTGCCACTGCTGATGGGCACCGTGCTCGGGATAGTCTTCGGGGCATCCTCACTCTACCTGGTCTTGAAGACGGGGTTGACCGTGAGCGCCTCGATCCCGGTGGCTGTGATCTCGATCACCGTCTTCCGATTGCTGGCAAAGATCGGGTTCAGACCGGCGACGATCCTCGAGAACAATATTGTCCAGACGGCAGGTTCGGCAGGTGAGTCGATTGCGTTCGGTTTTGGAGCAACTATTCCCGCCATACTTATTCTGGGATTTGATCTGGAGATTTTGAGTGTAATGCTGGTTGGAGTGCTGGGTGGGCTGTTGGGAATCCTGATGATGATTCCGATGCGCCGGGCCATGATCGTCAACCAGCATGGGAAGCTCAAATTTCCGGAGGGGACAGCCTGCGCCGAAGTTCTGAAGGCCGGGGCAGATGATGAGTCACTGGCGGTTGCCGTGAAGGCCGGAACGGTCGAGGTCGGAGCACTGAAGATTGGGGCGCGGACGATCTTCACCGGGTTCGGGATTGGTCTGCTCTACAAGACACTCATGTCGGCGCTCAAGGTATGGAAGGAGATTCCGGAGCGGGTCTTCGGGCCGCCCTTCCGGAGCGGGTCGGTCTCGGCAGAGATCTCGCCGGAGCTGCTCGGAGTCGGATACATTATCGGGCCGTACATCGCCGGGTTGATGGTTGGTGGAGGTATTCTGGCCTATCTGATCCTGATCCCGGCAATCAGCTTCTTTGGCGGGAGTGCGGCGACCCCGATAGCGCCGGGGGCAATCCCGATCAGTGAGATGACGCCGGATGATATTCGCGGCGCCTATATTCTCTACATTGGTGCCGGATCGGTCGCTGCCGCAGGAATCATCAGCATGTTCAGGTCGATCCCGACGATCGTTGCCGGGATACGCGGTGGGCTGCGGGATCTGCGTGGAAGTGGCGATCGCGGTGTGGTCGCGGTTGAGCGGACAGAGCGCGACATACCGGCGCAGTGGGTAATTGGTGGAGTCGTCTTGCTGGTGGTGCTGATTCTGCTCTTTCGAAACCTGCAGATGAATCTGGCCGGGGCGATCATGATCGTCCTCTTCGGATTCCTCTTCGTGACCGTCTCAGCGCGGCTGACGGGAGAGGTTGGATCCTCATCAAATCCCATCTCTGGAATGACGGTCGCGACGCTGCTTTTGACCTGCCTGATCTTCGTCGTCGTCGGTTGGACAACCCCACCCTACTATGTCACAGCGCTCTCGGTCGGAGCGATCGTCTGCATTGCGGCATCGAATGGTGGGACAACTGCGCAGGCCCTGAAGACCGGGCACCTGGTCGGAGCGACTCCCTGGGCACAGCAGGTAGCGATCCTTTTCGGGTCGCTCGCCTCGGCAGTCCTGCTCGGACCTATCCTGACACAGCTGAACGATTCGGGAACGGTCTATGTTCCGGTCGCAGAGACGGTCACCGCCCGTGCAAATACGGCAGCTTTGACTGAGCGGCAAAGGCTGCAGGGCCCGCAGGCAGGGACTGATGGTCGAAGCTACCTGGTCTGGCGGCAGACTGATGAGGCTGGCAATTCAAGAAAGTATCTGGTCGATGAGCAGGGTAAGCCGGTCTACGAGGTCGATCCGGGAATCAATGGTGCCGTCGATCATCTGCCGGACGGATCGCGGGTGCCAAAGTTTGACGCGCCAAAGGCAACCCTCATGTCCTACATCATCAAGGGTATTCTCGATCGGCGTCTCCCCTGGGGGCTGGTGCTGATCGGGGTGATGATCACCCTGATGCTCGAGGCATCGGGAGTACCCTCACTGGCCTTTGCGGTCGGAGTCTATCTGCCGCTTTCGACATCGATGCCAATCTTCATCGGTGGAATCATTCGATGGCTGGTCGACCGCGGGCTGAGAGAGAAGCTGGCAGATCGCCAGATGACCGAGGAGGAGTTTACCGCAGAGACCGACAAGAGCCCGGGTGTGCTGCTCGCCTCGGGATACATCGCGGGAGGAGCCATCGCCGGCATTGTCATCGCCTTCCTCGCCGGAGTGACGGTCGAGACCAACCGGCGCATCGAGGAATGGGCGGTGACGCGCAATCCATTCTATACCGGTTCATCGGCCGACCTGCTCTCACTGCTGCCCTTTTTGACAATTGCGATCATCCTCTGGCTGGTCGGGAGGGAGAAGATTCTCCACTCCCGCTCCTGAGCTCAGCGGATCGTCTTTGCACTGAGTTGAGGTGACCTGCCGGCGCGGATCTGCTCGATGGTTTTTGCAGCGGCCTGAACCTCGGAGGCGCCAATCCTGACCTCGACTTCGATCCCAAAGTGACGCGTCTCACCCGGTGCCAGCTTTGGAACTCGACCAGCAGCCCGCTCGATACTGCGGTTGGCGGGGGAGCTGGTGCCCGGCTCGAGTCCGGTCACATAGCCCTCTTCGAGGGTTGTCAGATTCTTCCAGAGGGTAAACCAGGGGAGTTGATTAGTCAGAAAGCTCATCGTTACGGCGCGATCTTCGGCCTGGTTACTGAGCATGACCATTGTTCGGCCCTGCTCGTCGGCGAATGGTTGCATCACATAGACCTGCTCGACAAAGCCCTTCGTTGGACCGTCATATTCTGCGAAGCGCGGGGTACTTCGTGCGGCGTGGGCGTTGAAGGGGATCACTTCACGGATTGGGCCAGTGAATCGGGATCCGCGGCCAAGGAGAGGCGGGCCAAAATTGGCGTGGTAGATCAGTTCGAACTCCTGCGGGTCTGAACTGTAGTTGTGGATCTGGTCATCGATACGGAATGAACCTGCGCCGGGAACGATTGCGATCTCGGTCCAGAGTTCAAGTTTCGGGCCGTAGAACTGGCGCTCATCGACCCGTCCGCGGAGTCTGATCCGTGGGACTGGTTCCGTCTCGACGATCACCTCGACCTCTGAGGCCGGGATGTTGCCAATGCGACCGTGGAGTGTGAGATCCATCTCGGCGATGTCACCGGTGTTGTTGACAAAGCGGTCCTGACCAGGATGCCCAGCCCACTCGAGTCCGCAGCGAACCATCCATTCGTTGAAGCCCTCGAGCCAGCCGAGACCGCCCCGGTTCTGCAGATTGATCTCGCGGGGATGGACTATCTCCTTGACTGGCGAGTCCCAACCAAGGCGGACGTCCCGGCGATCGACCCTGATCACACTCATTCCACGGGTTGGTGAGAGAACCAGCCGCAATGATCCGCTCTCGTACTCGATCAGGTCGACGCCCTCCTGCCGCCCGCCGTGCAGTGTATACTTGCGGATCGACCAGGGTTCGGCAAACTTTCCCGGCAGATCACGACTCGATAAATGCCAGGAATCAAGGCGAATGTTACGGTTCACGCTGGTCAGGATATATCGCTCAGTTTGATTTTGCATTGGCAACTCGAGCATCGGAAAAAGCAGCAGGATCGTAATGATGAGTGTTTTCAATTGGTGAAGGCCTCATTCCTTACATAATTAACAAGGGCGAGAAGTTTGGGCAGCCCCCGATGATCCAGTCGGATCGGTTTACTCAACGACGTCAGACAAGATAGTGGTATTCAAATGAAACATCAACCATCTGTAAACTCACGACGTGACTTTATGAAGCTCTCGACGGCCGGTCTGGTGATCCTCAACGCCTCGTCAGTCCAGGCAGGCGACGAGAAGAGGTCAGGACCTGGCCCGATATGCCTCTTTTCGAAGCATCTGCCGATGCTCGACTGGAAGGATCTGGCGAGCGTGACGCGCGAAGCGGGCTTCGATGGAATCGACCTGACAGTCCGTCCGGGTGGACACGTCCTGCCCGAACGGGCAGAGACCGATCTGCCGATAGCTGTCCGTACCATCCGCGAAAGTGGTCTTGCCGTTCCAATGATCACCACTGGGCTTGTTACAGCCAGCGAACCGACCGCGACGCCCGTCATCTCAACTGCCGGCCAGCTTGGCATTCCATTCTGCAAAACCGGCTATTACAAGTACCGCTATGCCAGTCCGCGCACCGAGATGACTGCCGCGGTCGCCCAGTTTGCCTCGCTTGCCAGGCTTGGCGCACGCCACCGGGTCGTGACCGGTTTCCATAACCACTGCGGCAACATTGGCGGAGCGATTGCCGATGTCGCCCCTGAGATCGAGAAACTCGACCCCCAGTGGGCGGGCTACTACTTTGACGTCCGGCATGCCGTCTGCGAAGGTGGCTCCGAAGGCTGGCGACTGGCCTTCCACCTTGCGGTGCCAAGAATGAAGATGATTGCAATCAAAGACTTCTACTGGGAGCGGGCAGCAAATCGCGCCGATGGCTCAAACGCCTGGCGGCAGGTCAACTGCCCACTTGGTGAAGGAATGGTCGACTGGAGACTCTTCACCCGACTGCTTCGTGAGGCTTCGTGGAGTGGCCCAATCTCGCTCCATCTCGAGTACTCTATTCCAGGTAAGAGCGATGCGGAGAGACGGGATAAGACAATGATTGCCGCCCAGCGTGATCTCGCCTTTCTCAAGGCCCGACTTGCCGAAGCATAGAGCTGAACCGATTCTGATCCTGATAATATTATGATCTCTAATTCCCGTCGCAATTTTCTTTACCAGTCGATCGGGCTCCTCGCCGCTCCGTCACTCCCGACCATCATCACCGGATCGGCGGAAAGGATCACCGATATACGAATCGAGGAGCTGACTTTCAGCTATGAAGAGTTCCAGTACCGGGCTCCATACAAGTTTGGCGGAGTGCCAGTCGATCGAGCGACGATACTCAATGTCCGGGTACGAGTTCGTTCCCGCCGCGGCGAATCGGCGACCGGGTTCGGGTCGATGCCACTCGGAAATGTCTGGGCCTTTCCCTCCCGTGAGCTTCCCTATCAGACCACCCTCAACGCCATGCAGGTGCTTGCATCGCGCATCGCGACTGTTACCAGTTCTTTCACCAGGTTCGGCCATCCGATCGATCTTCATCATCATCTGCAGCCTCTCTACGATGCTGCAGCGAGGGAGACGACCAATGAGCTGGGGCTGACCACCCCCATCCCCAAACTTGCAACCCTCGTCACTGCCAGTCCTTTCGATGCGGCAATCCACGACGCATATGGCAAACTCCATCGACTCAACTGTTATCAGACCTATACGCCGGCTTTCCTCAACCACGATCTGGGAGAGTATCTGGGGAGTGAGTTTCGCGGAGAGAGCCTGCCGCGGTATCTGCGTCCGGGGCCAGTTGAGAGGCTGGCGATCTTCCATTCAGTTGGAGGTTCAGATGCGGTGATGCCATCAGAGGTAAAGAGTCGGATTGGAGATGGGATGCCGGAATCGCTGGGTGAGTGGATCAGGCGTGATGGTCTGACGCATTTGAAGATCAAGTTGCAGGGAGAGAATCTGGGATGGGATATCGAGCGAGTGGTGGCAGTCGACCGGATCGCCGGGGAGAGCCGCCCCGGGATCGACTGGCGGTACTGTGTCGATTTCAACGAACGGTGTCCAAATGTTGGTTATGTGCTTGAATTTCTCCGCAAGGTGAAGGAGCGGACACCACGTGGATTTGAGCGAATACTCTACGTTGAGCAGCCGACGGCGCGTGATCTTGAGGCGAATCGTGGAAATGTGATGCACGAGGCGGCGAAGCTGCGGCCGGTTGTCATTGACGAATCACTGGTCGATCTGGAGAGTCTGCGGCTGGCGAGGGAGATGGGCTACACGGGTGTCGCATTGAAAGCCTGCAAGGGGCAGAGCGAGGCCTTGCTCATGGCCGCGGCGGCGCGGAAATACGGGATGTTTCTGACGGTGCAGGATCTGACCTGCCCGGGGGCATCACTGATCCATTCGGTCGGCATTGCCGCACATGTGCCAGGAGTTGCCGGGGTCGAGGGTAATTCCCGCCAGTATATGCCTGCCGCCAATCGCCCCTGGGAGAGGGCCTTTCCAGGAATATTCATTATCAGGGATGGGATGTTTCGGACCAGGGAGATTCGCGGTCACGGACTGAGCGCCGTTGGCAGCCAGGCTAATCAGGGAATTTGACCGGGTAACCAGGCGAGGCCTTGATCCCGCCGATCTGGGCGAGATGGCGATCCTGATGCTCACCAAGAAGAACCAGCCACTGATAGGCATTGAGCTGACCGAGAAAGTGGGGGATCGTCGGACCTGAGAGGTCAACGGCTTCAAGCTGACTCTGCAAGGTGCGGAGGCCGCTGGCCACCTCGTGAAGCTGGTCGACCGAACTGGCGATCGACTGTGTACCCTGGGGTCGCACTCGTTCCGGAGCCTCGACGCGTTGGCGACGATCTGGATCGGCCGATGATAGAAGCGGGCCTATCTCGAGCGGGAGGGCCGGACCGGCCCCGGCATCGATCGCCTGCTGATACAGCCGCGCAATGATCCGCAGAAAGTTGCGGTTGACGAGGGCAACGTGCTCAACGATCTCGGCAATCGACCAGGATTCGACCGCTGGCCTGAAGCGCTCCTGCTCCTCGGTGAGGCCGGTTACGGCTGGAAGAAATCTTGCCAGAGACTCATCATTGGCGTTCAAAATTTGGCCGACAGAAGACCAGGGCATAGTTCCTCTCAAATCCCGAAGAGTTGCAGCGGAAATCTAAATCTCGATGAAGACGTCGTGGGTGGTCCCGTAATCGCGGGCAGCCGGGGT